>NZ_JBFEGH010000001.1:0-465561 GCF_047228925.1 Terribacillus jepli
ACTTGCATGTATTAGGCACGCCGCCAGCGTTCGTCCTGAGCCAAGATCAAACTCTCCATGAAAGTGTTGATGCTTTGTGCTCGTTAGAGCTGACGTTGATCTTAATGATCATATCGTTTAGTTCGTAATTGGTTGTTTTGTTCAGTTTTCAAAGATCAATTTCGTTTCATCGCTCATTTGGCGACTAGAACATCATATCATGTTTTGACTTGCGTTGTCAACATGTTTTTTTGTTTCATCAGCTCCGTTCCGAAGCGACTTGAATAATTTATCACGTTTATGGGCATAATGCAAGTCTTTATAATAAAAAATATTGAATTGCAGCTAGGGATGCTAAGCCCGGGAGTCCTAATATACCTACCAACACCGCCGTTGATGCGTTTATCGGGATGTGGAGTCCGGCAAGCGCACCTACTACATTGAATAAAAATAATAGAAAGACAGCTAATATCACTCTAATCGAACCTTTAAGTATTAAGCTGAACAGCTTTCCAGACGTTCCTGAAATGAGTAGGACCACCACAGCTGCCAACAGTACTCCGATGATTGCATAAGACATAATTCATCTCTCCTTTAACTTGTCCTGCTTTTCTACATTATGAATACGGACAAGAAAAAAGAACACGCATTGCGTCAAGTACGCAATGCGTTCAAATTACGGTGTCTAGCTTCACGAAGCATGAACAGATATTTGGCTTGCGCCACTTTTAAATCATACTGCCCCATTTCACTGGCATCGACACTTCTCTCTATTATGGATCGGATGCTCATCCAATCATTTTTCATTTTGAATATACCTTCTAACAACTCTTTGTCCACGTCGGATCTCTTCAATCTTCTGCCAGCCATTATCTCACCTGCTTTACAGTTCTCTTCTGCCTTCCATCGCCTTGGAAAGGGTGACTTCATCTGCATATTCCAGATCTCCACCCATTGGCAGGCCGTGTGCAATCCTAGTTGTTCGTATACCAGATGGTTTGACTAGCTTGGATATATACATTGCCGTCGCTTCGCCTTCTATGTTGGGATTCGTAGCTAGGATCAATTCCTTCACTTCCTCATCCTTGAGACGGTTTAATAACGATGGGACGTTAATATCCTCGGGCCCGATGCCATCCATAGGAGAAATGGCACCATGCAGTACATGATACTTCCCATTGAATTCCCGCATCTTCTCCATGGCAATGACATCTTTTGGATCCTGCACGACACAAATGAGAGAGCCATCTCTTGATTCATCCTGACAAATACTACAAGGATCCTGATCGGTGATATGACCGCAGATACTGCAGTGGGTCAATTCACGTTTGGCATTCACTAAAGCCTTCGCAAAATCCATGACGTCATCTTCCTTCATACTAAGCACATGAAACGCAAGACGTACGGCAGTCTTTGGTCCGATTCCAGGCAATTTAGTAAAACTGTCGATCAGCTTCGAAATCGGTTCGGGATAATACATCTATTCAGTTTCCTCCTAGAACATTCCTCCAGGTAACCCTTTGGTGAACTGCCCCATTGTTTGGTTGGATTTTTCATCAACTTGCTTCAACACTTCATTGGTAGCAGAGATAATCAGATCCTGAAGCATTTCTACGTCATCCGGATCTACTACTTCTTCCTGGATCACTACATCGGTGATTTCCTTTTTACCATTGGCGACTACCTTTACAGCACCGCCGCCTGCAGTTGCTTCGAAAGTCATTTCGAATAGCTCTTCCTGAGCCTGCATCATTTTCTTCTGCATTTTCTGCATTTGTTTCATCATATTGTTCATATTCCCACCACCACGCATGGAAAATCCCTCCTTGATTGATTGTCATTCTTTTATTTCGAGTAAGTCATCTCCGACCAGCTTCCTAGCCTCCGAAATAATCGGGTCTTCCTCCTGCTTTGTATCCTCATCTGAATCCTGCTGCTTTTGATTCTTCAGAAAATCTTCCCGCAGTTCTGTCCAATTTGCCTCCGGAATCGGAATCACCGTAACTTGGTGCCCGATCCGTTCTGCTAATAATGATTCTATCGTGTCTTTATGTTCCAAGGCAAGCGAACAGTGGATCTCATATTTGAAGCCGATGATAAGTGCATTCTGCGAAGCTGCTCTTGGCTTGCTGTTAAGGATCGTAGCGTGAGCAGGGGCACTTTGCCGCTTCAAGGCATCCATGAAGCTTGCCCAGTGCTCAGCCACAAGCTTCAGCTCATCCTTCGTTGCATCCGACAATACTTGGCGTATGCGCTCAAACGGAATACGATAACTGTTTTTGCTTCCTGTCCTTGCTGGACGTTTAGGCTGTTCAGCAGGGGCTGCAGCAGCTTGCGGCTGCTGTTTCAATTGCTTCAATTCCTGTTCCAGCTGAGAAATTTTGCGCGTAAGCTGCTGTACAGCCTCGGCCTCAATGCTAGCTGTAGGAGCACTTTGGTCGGCAATGTGCAGAATCGCTATCTCTACGAATACTTTCGGACTATTTGCCCATTTGATTTCCTGCTGACAGCGATTAAGCTCTACAATCGCTTCCTGGATCCAATCCCCGTCAACTTCCTCTGCCAGCTGCTTGAAATTATCGTCTACCAGTACGCGTTCAAGGATGTTCTCCATACCAGGGGCACTTTGGAACATAAGTAAATCCCGTAAGTAATAAATAAGATCAAAAACGAATCTTCCCGGGTCCTTCCCATCCTGAATCAGCATATCAACTTGTTCCAGGGCGGTTTGGACATTTTGTCTTGCACATGCCCGGATGACCTCTGTCAGTCGGTCCTGTGATACAGCACCGGTAACAGCAAGCACATCAGCAAGTTCCACGACATCTTCACTATAGGATATTGCCTGATCGAGCAAACTGAGAGCATCCCGCATTCCGCCTTCTGCCGCGAGTGCAACAGATTCCACTGCATCATCGGATACTGTGATTTGTTCCTTCTCCAATATCTCTTGCATCCTGTTTACCATCGCCTGCTGGTTGATGCGTTTGAAATCGAAACGCTGACATCGGGAAATGATCGTCAGCGGAATCTTATGAGGCTCTGTTGTAGCCAAGATGAAGACCACATGTTTCGGCGGCTCCTCCAATGTTTTGAGAAGTGCATTGAACGCCCCGATCGAGAGCATATGCACTTCATCGATGATGTACACTTTATATTTAACCGCACTTGGAGCATATTTCACTTTGTCCCGGATGTCCCGTATCTGTTCGACACCGTTATTGGATGCTGCATCAATTTCGATCACATCCGCAATCGAACCATCCTGGATACCTCTGCAAGCAGCACACTCGTTGCATGCTTCCTCTACCGGTGCATGTTCACAGTTGATGGTCTTTGCAAAAATCTTCGCCGCACTTGTCTTCCCGGTACCACGCGGACCGGAAAACAAGTAGGCATGCGAAAATTTATCCTGCATGATCGCATTCTTCAAAGTCCGGATGATTGGCTCCTGGCCTACGACATCAGCAAATGTCCTCGGTCTCCAGACACGGTATAACGCTTGATAACTCATCACGCCGCGCTCCTTTTTTCATTCTTCCTTCATTATAACGGAATTAAGTTATGGATACTACATGTATAAAAAGAGCCCTTACCAAATGGCAAGGACTCTGATTGTTTATTGGTTAAGCGCCGTGCACCCACCGTCGATAATACAGATCTAAGCGTTACATAAGTTCATGGCTCGACCCAGGCTTCCCCGCGGCACACAGGAGAGACTGCTTACTGCTGCTTCCTTCCGGACCTGACAGGGTTCACAGGTTCCTGTTGCGCAGGACCCGGGTGTCAACACCAATTCCTTATGGCAGACCTTAAAGCCGCATTACCTCGGGTGGGAATTCGGCCTCGCTACAGCGGATTGCGAGTACAGGGCACCGCTACCTCCCCGCTTAGCACGGCTAAGTTGTGAATAAAGTTAGGCGCTTCGATAGCGCACTTTATAGTATAGCTTGTTTATGAAAAAAAATCAATCCCGGCTGTTTTTTTCAGATTTCCGCTTGCGCAACTCCCGGAAGAACGACGTCAGCAGCCCGCCGCATTCTTCCTGCAACACACCGCCTGTCACTTCTGTTTGGTGATTGAACCGATTGTCTTCCAGTAAATTATATAAAGAGCCTGCACAGCCTGCTTTTGGATCATAAGCACCGAATATGACGCGGCGGATACGTGATTGGATGATGGCTCCTGCACACATCGGGCATGGCTCGAGTGTCACATACAGATCGCAATCTTCCAGCCGCCAGCTGCCGATTTTTTCATTGGCAGCTTGGATGGCATGCATTTCGGCATGAGAATGTGCCTGCTGGGTCGTCTCTCTGAGATTGAATCCAGAAGCGATGATTTCCCCGTCCTTCACGATTATCGCCCCGATTGGTACTTCCCCGAGATGCTCGGCACGTTTTGCTTCTTTTATCGCTTGCTCCATCCAATAAGCATCAGTCGTCATAGTTATCTCCCACATTTCTATCCAAAGGTTTCAAATTACGTAAAGTTGATAATGTATAAGTATAAGAAGCTTCCTACTACGAAGTAAAGGGGAATTATCATGAGTGACCATAAAGCTGTCTTGTTTATAGATGTGTTCAACAATTTTGATTTCCCCGGCGGTGATAAGCTGCTGGTGAATGCAAAGGCGATCCTCCCTAACTGGGAGAAGCTACGGCAGAATGCAAAAGAGAATGACTGGCCAGTCATCTTCGTGAATGATCACTATGGCATTTGGCAGGATAACTTCAAAAAGATTGCGGATTATTGCAGGAATGAAGCCAATAAAGAGATCATCGACTCGATGATGCCCAATGAAGACGATTATTTTCTTTTGAAACCAAAGCACTCTGCATTCTTCCAGACATCGCTCCCATCTTTATTGAAAGAGCTTGATTGCAATCACGTCATTCTGGCAGGTGTCGCCGGCAATATCTGCATCATTTTCTCAGCCAATGATGCCCATATGCGTGAATTTAAGCTTGATGTGCCGAGAAACTGTGTTGCATCCAATACAAAAGAACAAAATGATGATGCACTGCGTGTCATTGAAACAACTCTAAATGCAAACATAGATCAAATTTGACATACGACGCCTCCCCTGGGCATAGCTTTTCTACAGAGGCTTTTAAAAGGAGGAGTCGTTTTGCAAATATACACAGTGCAGGCTGGTGATACATTGGCCGGCATCGCAAGCCGTTATGGTACAACAAGTCAGGAATTGATTACCGCAAACGAATTGGAAGCTCCTAATGATCTTGTCGTTGGTCAAGCGATGGTGATCCCAATCATCGGCTCATTCTATTATGTCCAAGCAGGTGACAGTCTTTACGCCATTGCCGGCAGAAATGATTTATCAGTTGCAGAGCTTGCCCGTATCAATAATATCTCACCATCAGCACTCTTGCAGCCAGGGCAGCGTCTTTATTTGCCCGCCAAACCAAAGAGGCAGATTGAGTCAAATGCCTACATCGAGCCAACAGGAAATACTGTATCTCAGACTTTGGAGAATGCAGCAAGACAACGCGCCCCTTATCTCACTTATCTGATGCCATTCAGCTATCGAGTAGATCGAGAAGGAAACCTCACTGCCCCGCCATTAAATGAATTTGCCACCATAGCACAAAATAACAACACTACCTTAAGCTTAGCTATCTCAACAATTGAAAATGGGGAATTCAGTGCTGAGCTGGGAGCCCGTATTGTCACTGTCACTTCAGTCCAGGATCGCTTGTTTACAAATATCATCAATACGGCCAGGGATGTTGGCTTCCGTGAAGTGCACTTTGATATTGAATTCCTGCCTGCGGAAAATCGGGAAGACTATAATAATTTTCTCAGGCGGGCCGTTGCCAGACTTCGACCTGAGGGACTACGCGTTTCGACAGCAGTGGCCCCCAAGACGAGCGCGACACAGCAAGGGCAATGGTATGAAGCACATGATTATGCTGCGCATGGAGAAATTGTCGATTTCGTCATTTTGATGACTTATGAATGGGGATATAGCGGCGGACCGCCACTCGCGGTTTCTCCTTTACCGAATGTACGGGATGTAGTGGAATATGCGCTAACTGAAATGCCCGCCGACAAGATCGTGATGGGACAAAATTTATATGGCTATGATTGGACACTTCCTTATGAACCCGGAGGAGACTATGCCAAAGCCGTCAGTCCGCAGCGGGCCATTGCCATCGCCCGCGAAAATAATGCTGCGATTCAATACGACACAACAGCACAAGCGCCCTTTTTCAACTATACCGATGCAGATGGTGCGCAACATGAGGTATGGTTCGAGGATGCCCGTTCCATCCAGGCAAAATTCGACTTGATCAAGGAGTTGAACTTACGCGGCATCGCTTATTGGAAGCTTGGCCTGTCCTTTCCTCAAAACTGGCTATTGCTTACCGATAACTTCATTATCAGGAAATTGTAAAGAGCAGTATCAAAACTGCTCTTTTTTATGTCACCTTTATCCAGAGTTTCTCTTTCTTGTAACCATTTCCTTCCACTATGATTTGCGGAATGACGATCCGCACAGGGAATTCAAGCGGAGACGGCATCAGCCTGACCTCGTCGGTTGATACCCATTCCCCCGTGATCTTATCAGCAAAAGAGAATCGTTCCTTGAATCCATCCCGGAACCAGTTCACTTCACTTTGTTTCGCCACTCCTGGCTTATTCATACACAAGTAAAGGGAAACATCATCACAAAAGGATAGGAACTTCTGATCGATATCCAATGTTGCTTGTTCAGCTGACGAGAGAGTCTGTCTGTCAGCTTGCTGCAAACCTTCTTCTCGATCCAGGAATGCTTTAATCCGTTCATCATCTGTATCATCCGAAAAAAAGGAGCAGTAATGCCTGCTGCATAAAATAGCTGCATACCGGGATTGTTCACGCACTTCCATGACGCCTTGCTGATACGCACGAAGCTTATCCGTCAAAGGATAATCAACAAAACTGTAATACCCGTCTCCATTAGGTCTTTTTTTTGGTACCTCATCTAATGGAATCCAAGCCCTATCATGCTGTTCGATTGCCATGATTGCCTCTGGACGCAGAATCGGTGATTCGGGGTCATCCTTTCGCCAATGCCTGGCTATTTCCCCGGAAATAGTCGCATGTGCATGCTGTGGTATCAACACCAGCTTCCCTTCCCCGCTTTCTCGAACGATCATATTCTCCCTCCTATGAAAAACTCCCGGCATTTTTGCCGGGAGTCATTATCCGCTCTTATTTCAATAACTTCAAAGATTCGTCGATGAATGCCGGAATATCATCCGGCTGTCTGCTTGTAACCAGCTGATTCTGACAAACGACAACTTCCTTGTCTTCCACAGTTGCCCCGGCATATTCCATATCCACCTGAATGGATTTATAGCCTGTCGCTTTGCGACCTTCAAGTGTCTTAGCAGTTATCAGCAGCTGCGGGCCATGACAGATTGCCAATACCGGCTTTTTCTCCTCCATAAAGTGCTTCGCAAAATTCACAAACCGATCATCCGCACGAAGATTATCAGGTGAGCCACCTCCCGGAATGAAGAGGGCATCAAAATCTTCTGGTTTGACGTCATCGATACCTTTATCGATGGAAACCGTCGCTTCCCCTTGCTTACCTTTCGCACTTTTACCTGCTTCAAACTCGATCGTTGTCACTTCATGCCCAGCTTCCTGGAACGCCTTTGCTGGATCGGTGTATTCGACATCTTCAAAAGAATCGGTAATCACAGTAGCAATTTTAGCCATTGTCCAACACTCCTTTTTAAAAGTATCACACAATGTATGATTCCACGTGAGCTGTCGATTAAACCTGTTATTCCTCCAACGTGGATGTATCTCCAAGCGGCAGACCCAATTCTTTCGCCCGCAATAGTCGGCGCATGATCTTGCCACTTCTTGTCTTCGGAATGGAGGTGACGATTTCGATTTCCCTTGGAGCAGCGTGGGCACTCAGCCCTTTTTTGATGAACAATCGTAGTTCTTCACGCAGCTCCATGGAGTCTTTATGTCCCTTATCCAAAGTGATGAAGGCTTTGATGATTTCCCCGCGTTCTTCGTCCGGCTTCCCGATCACGGCAGCCTCCGTGACTGCCGGATGCTCGATCAACTTGCTCTCCACTTCAAAAGGACCAACCAATTTTCCGGATGTATTGATGACATCATCCAAACGCCCTTCAAACCAGAAATAACCCTCTTCATCCACTTTGGCACTGTCACCTGATACATACCAGCCATTGATGAAATAGCTATCGAATTTTTCCTGATTGCCCCAGATAGTTTTCATCATCGATGGCCAGCCAGCTTTCACTGCCAGATTACCGCTTGTATGCGGCGGCAGTACATTCCCTGCATCATCGATGATGGCAGCTTCTACTCCTGGAATCGGTTTTCCCATCGCACCCGGTTTGATCGGAAGCGTTGGATGATTGACGATGAGCATGGCACCTGTTTCTGTCATCCACCATGTATCATGGATGCGTTTGCCGTACACTTCTTCCGCCCAATAAATGATTTCCGGGTTGAGAGGTTCCCCGACACTGAGGACATGACGAAGCGAGGACATATCATGTGAACGGGCAACCTCATCACCTGCTGCCGCCAGCTTACGCAATGCAGTCGGAGCTGTATACCAAACTGTCACTTTATGTTTTTCGATGATCTTATACCAAGCCTCAGGCGTGAAACGTCCGCCGGCAATGACATTCGTTGCCCCATTCAGCCACGGAGCAAAGATGCCATAACTCGTTCCCGTCACCCAGCCGGGATCTGCCGTACACCAGTACACATCGTCCTCCTGTAAATCAAGAATCCATTTGCCAGTAGCATAATGCTGGATCATCGCCCGATGTGCATGATAGACACCTTTTGGCTTACCGGTTGAGCCAGAGGTATAATGCAGCAGCATGCCATCTTCTTTATCCAACCAAACGGGCTCGAATTCAGTCGATGCCTTATCCATCAATTCAGTGTAGTCATGCAGTCCCTCCGATGATTCACAGCCGAGCACAATGACTGCTTCCAAATCCGGGAGTTCGGCTCTGTTCACACGTGGCAGCAGTTCGGCAGTGGTAATCAAAACACTGGCTCCGCTGTCTTTCAGCCGATCTTCTACCGCCTGTTCCATGAAAGCCTCAAACAAAGGACCAGCTACAGCCCCATTTTTGAGAATGCCAAAAAAACTTGCGTAAAAATCAGGACAGCGCGGCATGAATAGGAAAACACGATCACCTTTTGTTACACCAAGGGCTTTCAGCATATTAGCTGCCTGGTTGCTGCGTTCTTTCATTTGTTTGAACGTCCACTTCTCTTCTGTTTCTCCATCCTGATAAATCAAGGCAAGCTGATCTGCTTTTGCTGGATTTTCTGCATGTCGATCGACAGCTTCGTAAGCAGCATTCAATTTGCCTGTGTTAAACCAGGAGAAATCCCGCTCCATTTGACTCCACTCAAACGACTGACGTAGTGCTTCAAAATCCGATACATTGTGCTTTCCAGCGAGAGGTGCTAACATTTTCATGATTCGACATCCTTCCCTATATTTTTGTAAGCGTTTACAATAAACACGAATAAAAAAGCCTCTGTCTGCATCAGCAAAGCAAGTAGGTTATTTCCATTGTACCTTGTTTTCCTTACCAAACAAAGTAAAAACATAAAATTAAGCACCCGCTCCTACCACGGGTGCCCCTAAGTTATCTCTTATATTGCAAATACACAGCCTGAGTGATGAGGAAGTCCTCGATACCATGCTTGCCATCGGTACCACCGAGACCCGATTTACGGATTCCAGCATGATACCCTTGAACGGCTTCCATATTTTCGCGATTTACATATGTTTCACCGAACTTGAGCTCGTTGATCACTTTCATCGCTTCATGGATATCCTCTGTGTAAACAGAAGAAGAAAGACCATAATCCGTATCGTTACCCATTTCAATTGCTTCTTCCAGGTCGGTAAATGTTACGATTGGGACAACAGGTCCGAAAATTTCATTCTTGATGATATCGGAGTCATGCTGAACATTTGTCAGGATAGTCGGCTCATAAAAATAGCCGTTGTCTGCTTCTGCTCTTTTACCCCCAATGATACAATCGGCACCTTCCTCTTTTGCAGCAGCCACCATCTCCTCCACCGTTTCCAGTCGACTTTGACTCACAAGCGGTCCCATTTCTACATCACGATTCTTGACGGGATTACCGTATGATACTCCTTCGAATGCTGTTTTTAGTTTTTCCGTGAATTCTTCCGCGACACTTTCATGCACATAGACGCGCTCTGCGTTCGTGCACGTCTGGCCGTTGTTCAGCAGACGGGAAGCTTTGATCTGCTCCACTGCCAAATCCAAATCTGCATTTGCCGTCACGATGGCAGGTGCTTTACCGCCAAGCTCAAGATTGACCTTGGTGATATTCTGTGCTGCGGCTTCCATTACCTTCGTTCCCGCTGTCACACTACCGGTGATCGAGATCATGTCCACTTTCGGATGAGAAGCGAGCTGATTCCCCAATGCGGATCCGGTCCCTGTCACATACTGGTACACGCCGTCTGGCACGATACCCAATTCATCCACCATTTTCGTAAATTCATAAGCTGTATTCGGCGTTTGCTGACTTGGTTTCAGTACAAGTGTACAGCCTGCTGTCAGAGCTTGGGCAACCTTACGTGCCAGAATGAACACCGGGAAGTTCCATGGCACGATACCAGCTACAACCCCGATTGGCTTCTTGTAAATGAGGATATTTTCATTCTGTCGATCACTCGGCACGATATCGCCTTCGATCCGGCGAGCCCATTCGGAAGTGTAGCGGAAGAAATCGATCGCCATATCCACTTCGCCATTAGCAAGCTCGTAGTTCTTCCCTTGTTCCTGCTGCAGCAATGAAACAAAAGTGTCCTTCCGTTTTTCCAGCTCATCTCCTAGCTGGCGTACAATTTTTGCCCGTTCGATCGCCGGTATCTGCTCCCACTCCTTCTGAGCCAAAGCAGCTCCTTTCACAGCTTGATCCACTTCCTCTTCCGTTGCTTTAGGGATCTTCGAAATGATCTCTTCTGTAGCCGGGTTAAAAATATCAATCGTCTCTCCTGACTCAGAGGCAACAAAACGTCCATTGATATAAAGTTCATGTGTCTCCACTTTCATCCTCCTCTTTTTATTCCTAGTGGTTGTTTTCCACCATATGGGAGGGTACAAACGCAAAAAGGTCCACTCTATGAAAGAGCAGACCTTTTCTTACACTTAGCAGATTAGTGGTATGGGGGATACCTGATAATACTATACCCTCCCTAACAGATTCTAAACTCCTAACTATGAAAAAGTTTATGATTTTTCTAAGCGGGAAGAGATTTATATACATTTCAAAAAGGAGTGGATTACAAATGGCTGAAAACAAACAAAGTCTAGGCGATAAAGTAAAAGGTGCGGTATCAAAAGTAAAAGGAGAAGCAAAAGACCAAATCGGGAATGCTAAGAACGATAAAGGAATGCAGGCAGACGGCAAAAAAGACAAAGCAAAAGGAAGCCTGCAGGATACAGCAGGTAAACTGAAGGAGAATTCTGACCATCGATAAGAAAGTGACCGTCCTGCCTTCAGATAAACTGACAGGTTGCCAAGGGAACTTGGGAAAGTCAGAAGAGTGCCCTTTTTCGGCAATTTTCGTGCTACACTTATCTCATTAGATTTCCCCTAAATTTCTAACGCAAAATGGCTGCCATCAGGCAGCCATTTTTGTGTTACACGATTTCTACATATTGCGGGTTCGCTGTTATATAATTCCCGCTCTTCAGTCTGTACATTGTCGATCCATTGACGGTAAGTGTCTCCACCACGGTGAATACTTCTCCTTGACTCACCGTACCAGCACGCGCATTCCAATCCGGCGCATCATAATAGTACAAGGAAGCGACTTTCACTCGAATCAAGAACGTGGAACCCGAACCTGATTTCTTCCGCAGACCTAGTGCTCTCTCCAGGCCATTCACATGTCCTCTTGCTACGTTCTGAATCCATGCATTGGATTTCATCTTCGCAGCATCAGCACTATTGTCGATAAAACCATTTTCCGTCAACACAGCAGGCATTGCTGTTTCCCGAAGCACATGAAAATTCGCCTTTTTCCTGCCGCGGTCAGACATTCCATTCAGCTTCATCACTTCCTCATGAATCCGCGCACGCATTACCCCCGTTGCAGAGCTGTCTGATAGTGTCGTATAAATATAGTCCTCATAACCGGTTCCTCCGCCAGCATTGACGTGAATGCTGAGGAAGAAATCGGCGCCCCAAGCATTGGCATCATTCGTACGCTGGCTAAGCGACGGGAATGTGTCCCCTGTTCGTGACATGCGAACTTCGGCATTCTCGTATTCCAGCTGCAGGATATTCCGGATCGATGTGCCGATTGCCAAAACCACATTCTTCTCCTGGATTCCGTTTGCTACCGCTCCTGGATCTGATCCTCCATGTCCTGGATCTACATAAATTTTCACCATTCGACCATCTCCCTTTCTTTTTTTGACTGCCATGTGGTACCTTATGCAGCCTTGTACTAGATAAAAGCGGTTGATGTCACAATTTCACAACCCATTCTGTATCTATTATCGAAAGATAGGTACCAATCGTGTTATCCGTTCATAAAAAAAAATCGATTAGACACACTAAAAAAACGAAGGTGAGGTGATCGGTGATGTTTCCTTGGCAGAAAAAGAAGACAGAAGCAGTGGAAAAGCGAAAAAACACAAAAATATCGAGAAGCATAAAAAATAATGTCACTTATCTTGAAGAACAATTTTTATATGGCATAAATTACGACTTCAATTCCAGAGAACTGCGAGGATCGACCGGAAAATACCATATTTTTTACTATTCCACCATAGTAGATACGAAACAACTGGATGAACATATCGTGACACCTTTGCTTAAGACAAAAAAAGACCATCCAATATCCCGCATAGTCACAGTAGGCAATATAAGTTCTGTGACAAACATGGGAGAAGTAGAAAAAGGCTTGAATGCAGGCAGTGTCATCATTTTTAAAGATGGGTTGAGCGAAGGATTTGAAGTGAAAATCGATGACTTCAAACATCGCGCCGTGGAAAAACCGGACAATGAAAAGACTGTAAAAGGTCCGAAAGAATCGTTCACTGAATCTTTACCGACAAATGTATCCATTTTCCGGAAGCAGATACCTTCCAAAGACTTAATCGTCGAAAATATCAGTGTTGGTACAAGACCTGCTATGGCTGTCTCATTGATTTATGCACGCGATTTAGTTAACGATGAGGTATTAGCTAATGTCAAACAACGGATCAAAGATATTACCGTCGATAATATCCGAAATATCGAAATCCTGGAACAATTCATCGAGGAAAGACCGACATCCTTGTTTCCTACGTTGCTGTATACAGAACGGCCGGATAACGCAGCAAACTATATTACTGAAGGCTATATTGCCATCCTTATGGATAACTCATCATCCTGTCTTATCGCCCCTGCCACCATCTGGTCATTTTTCCATTCACCGGAAGATCGATATTTAAGATGGGCTTTTGGGAATTACAGCAGATTAATAAGAGCTGGTGCATATTTTATCACTTTATTTGTTTCTGCTACTTATGTTGCAATAACAAATTATCATAGTCAGCTCATCCCGATCGACTTGCTTCTAGCTATTGCATCCAGCAGGGAACGAGTTCCGATGCCCATTGTCTTCGAAATCCTCTTGATGGAAATCGCGTTCGAGTTGATTCGGGAAGCAGGGGTTAGGATTCCCTCACCGCTTGGGCCGACTATCGGAATTGTCGGGGCTTTGATTCTCGGACAGGCAGCAGTCGAGGCAAACATTGTAAGCCCTATAGTCGTTATCATCGTTGCTTTAAGCGGCTTATCCTCATTCACCGCTGCAAACTATAGTATCAACCACACTTTACGAATTTCCAGATTCCTCTTTATAGTCGCAGCTAGTATATATGGACTGCTCAGCCTGCTGGGAGCAATTCTACTTTGGGTAGCCTATGTAGTATCCATTAATTCGTTTGGTGTGAGTTATTACGCACCTGCTACTCCAACAAACAAATCAGCACGGGATACATTCTTCCGCATGATAATGAAAAAGGAAAAGTGGAGACCTGGATTCCTGGATCCAAAAGACTGGGATAAATATTGAAGGGAGGTTATCGATATGGAACTCAATAAAAAACCATTACGCATCCGTGAGCTAGTTGCAATGATCTTTATGTTAGTCGGTTTGAAAGGTGGCGATACAACACCCGCCCTTTTTGCAGATAAAGCTCAGAATGCTATATGGATTGTTCCGATAATCTCTTTTCTCTTTCTATTAGGTCCGTTTTTGGTTCTCATGTATTTACTGAAGAAATATGAAAAATATAATCTTGTGGAGCTGATTTTCCACTTGATCGGCAAGAAAGCTGGCACCCTGCTCGCATTACTGATTTTCATAAGCGGATTCGTCGCTATGTTTACAGACATGCGCAATGTCATGGAAGAAATCAACTACTTATACTTTCCGAATTCGCCAACGCTTGTCCTGTATGTCCTCTTCCTCGGCATTTGCATACTTGTTGCTCTTAAAGGATTTGAGACGATTGGCAGTCTGGCTTGGGCACTCACTCCCGTCATAGTCGTGACCATCATCGCTGTCCTTGCAGTGGATCTGAAAGATGCCGTATTATCACGGGTATTTCCTATTTTTGGCGGCGGAGTCAACACGGTACTAATCGAAGGCATCTCCAAGTCAAGTGCCTTTTTGGAGTTATTCCTGATTACGATAGCCTACCAGGCTTTCCATCAAACAAAATATTTTCGAGGCGGTATCTATTTGGGAAGCAGTCTTTCTTTTATTCTGATTGTTTCCTTCTATGTCATATATGCAATAATGTTCGATTATAACTCCATCAACAACATTGCTTTTCTTTATCAGGAATCGACAGAAATTGTTACACTTGGTCACTTTTTCACAAACATCAGCACTCTTTTCATGGTCGGCTGGATGTTCTCCAACTTCTTGCGTTTTATCATTTTCCTGTATTTGCTGTGCTGGATCTTCGGGGCAATCTTTGAAATCAAACGCTTCGAAGGACTGCTGCTGCCATTAGGATTCATAGCCATGATCATTTCCCTTATTCCACCTAGTTTTGTAGTCAATGAATTGATTTTGAGGGAAATGACATTGCAAATGGTGACGCCTCTCTTCTTCCTCTTTCCTTTTTTGTTATGGGGAGCGTCCTATTGGAAAGGTAGAAAAGCATGAAAAAGCTTGTCCTTATTCTGCTGCTTGTACAAATGGTTGGCCTTTTAAGTGGCTGCTTTGACCGTAAAGAATTGGAAGAGCAGGCCTATGTCATCAGTATCGGCGTCGATAAAACTGAAGAGGAAGGCATATTCAGATTCACATTCGAAATAGCGAATCCAGAAGTAGGAAGCACTTTTTCAGGACCGGCGACACCAGAACCTGTCGAGGAAATCATAAGCGTATTAGGGACTGATTTTCTTTCAGCCACAAGTGCAGCCAATGCATCCGTCGCGAAAGAAATTACATTGGATCAAGTACGTGTAGTCATCGTTTCACAAAAACTTGCCAGGTCAAATCAATTCATCCACCTGATGCAAACTGCACCAAGTACAGTCGATTTAAAACTTAACGCACAGCTGGTTGTCAGTAAGGAAAAGGCGGAGGAATTCATAAGGAATAACAAGCCCAAAATGGAATCCCGCCCGCACAAATATTATCAGTACATGCTCGATCGAGCTAAAGAAACAGGCGTCATACCAGATGCTCCACTAGTTCGTTTTTTTCAAATCACGGAAGGAGATGCGGATCTTTTCATCGCACCATTTGCCACAACGAAAAGAGATCCATCGGATGAGTATGGAGGGGAAGATCATTATAAAGCTGGAGAGGTACCACTGAAGGGGGGTAACTTCACGCAGTTCATGGGATCTGCAGTATTCAGGGAAGGAAAGATGATTGATATTATATCCGGGGAAGAAACACGCTACGCCTTGATGTTTGATACAACGTTGCCCCAGCAAGATATAATAGCAACTTATACAGATCCCCTTAGGCCCGAATTCGATGTAGCTGGCCGAATTCAATTAGATAAAGTGAAAGTGAAAATAGACTATAAACCGAACAGTAAAACCAATATCGATGTGTATGTAAATGCGCATATGAATATCTTTGCAGTACCGAGCACAGAGAGTTATATGATTGATTCACGAAAAAGAAAGATTTTGCGTGATTCCCTGCAAAATCAGATGGAAGAAAGAGCAAATAAATTTATAAGAAAAACACAGGATGAATATAAACTGGAGCCATTCTACTGGTCCTTGCATATCAGGAAAAAGTTCCTGACGATTAAGGAATATGAGAAAGCA
Organism: Terribacillus jepli; assembly: GCF_047228925.1. Taxonomy (NCBI): domain Bacteria; kingdom Bacillati; phylum Bacillota; class Bacilli; order Caryophanales; family Bacillaceae; genus Terribacillus; species Terribacillus jepli. The sequence continues at coordinate 16,354 of NZ_JBFEGH010000001.1, forward strand.
GACTGGTCGAATAAAATCTATCCGAATGCCAATATTAGGCTCCATCTATCAGTAAAAAGCCTGGAATTCGGTAAGATCCTGCGGGAATCTGATTTAAGAAGGGTACGAGATTGATGCAGTTCTTTTTTATGGGGCTCATGGTGATTTTCATCACTATCTATACTGGGTTGTTTTGCTACACTATTTATAAATCAAATAATAAGAAAGGGACAGCAGCTGTCATCTGCGTGATCCTGATTGTGATCATCAGTCCCTTTTTTCTCTATAAGTTCTAAAAAAGCCACAGCCTTCCCGGGCTGTGGCTTTGTTTACATATACGGACGGCCCCGGCAAGATTCGAACTTGCGACACACGGTTTAGGAAACCGATGCTCTATCCCCTGAGCTACGGAGCCACGACAAATTATATTATACCCCAATCATCGAAGCTTGCAAAGTCTGTCGCTTTTTCCACTGATTTCTTCCTTCACCTTGTCGAAGCAAGCACCCTTCTATGGTAAACTATATTTATTTGCCATACAACGTTTTGAGTTTGGAGGATACATCATGCACGAGCTGCCATTTATTGCAGTGGAAGGCCCAATCGGTGTCGGAAAGACATCATTGGCTAAAAGAATCGCGGATCATTTTCAGTATGAATTGCTGAAAGAAATCGTGGAAGAAAATCCGTTTCTCGGTAAATTCTACGAGAACATCGAAGAATGGAGCTTCCAGCTGGAAATGTTCTTTTTGACAAATCGATACAAACAGCTGAATGACATTCGCAAAGACTATCTTTCCCAGAATCGGCCGGTGGTTGCAGACTATCATATCGCTAAAAATATGATCTTTGCCCAACGTACACTAGCTGCATCGGAGTTTGATAAATACAGCAAGATCTTCTCTATTTTGACAGAAGATATCGCGTTACCTAACATGGTTATCTACTTGGATGCCAATCTGGAGACGCTGCTGGCACGGATTGAAAAGCGTGCACGGGAAGCAGAACAAAATATCCAGCCCGATTACTTGAAACAATTAACCTCTGATTACCGGGCATTCATGGATCGATTCGAAAAAGAGAACCCGCATATACCTGTCCTTCGTTTAAATGGGGATAAATTGGATTTCGTGAAGAACGAACAGGATTGGAATTATATCTGTGACAGGATCTCCTCTCACTTGGATAAAGGAGTAACATCATCATGAACCTTAGAGAGAAATATCAAATTCCCGCAGATAGCGTCATCACTATCGCAGGTACAGTCGGCGTTGGAAAATCGACTATGACACAGGCCTTGTCTGAGGCACTGAATTTCCGTACAAGCTTTGAGAAAGTGGACGGAAATCCTTACTTGGACAAATATTATGCTGATTTTGAACGCTGGAGTTTTCATCTCCAAGTTTACTTCCTGGCAGAACGCTTCAAAGAACAAAAAAGGATCTTCGAATATGGCGGCGGCTTCATCCAAGACCGTTCCATCTATGAAGATACTGGCATCTTTGCCAGAATGGCGTATGAAGAAGGAAATATGTCCAAGGTAGATTATGAAACATACCGTTCCCTCTTTGATGCCATGGTCATGACGCCATACTTCCCGCATCCTGATCTACTGATCTACTTGGAAGGGTCCTTCGATCATATCATCAGCCGGATCAAACAGCGTGGCCGGGAAATGGAACAGCAAACGCCAATCAGCTATTGGGAAGAGATGTTCAGCCGCTATGAAAAATGGATCAATGATTTCAATGCTTGTCCGGTATTGCGAGTCAATATAGCAGACTATGATCTCTATAATCCGAATACATCCATCGAACCGATTCTAGAAAAGGTCGGCCATTTCATTCAGCACTCCCGCAAATGGACATCACGCCAGCCTTCTAAATAAAAAATCCGCCAGCAATGGCGGATTTTTTATTTTGTAAAAGCTTGTCCCATTTCCTTGGAACGGGCAGCAGCAGCTTGTACACAAGCTTGAATGGCTGCTTTCACGCCTTGCTCATCCAATACACCGATTCCCGCTGCTGTCGTACCACCTGCACTGGTGATATTCGCACGCAACTGAGCTGGAGTGAGGTCGGATTGCTCGAGCATCTTTGCCGCACCTTTGAATGTCTGTATCAGCAGCTGTTTGCCAATTGATTCATCCAAGCCGACCTGGGTACTCGCTTCCTCCAACGCCTCCATCATGTAATAAAGATAGGCTGGGCCACTGCCGGAGATGGCAGTAACAGCATCCATCTCATCTTCCTCCACTTGGACCGCTGTCCCCACAGTTTCAAACAGACTGATCACAGCTTGCATATCATGGCTATCTGCGTGAACTCCTGCGGCTACAGCCGTTGCAGCTTCCAAAATCGTGGCAGACGTGTTTGGCATCACCCGAACTACAGGCTGCCCCTCTGGCAGATATTTTTCCAGAAACGAAGTGTGAATCCCAGCCAGTACGGATACTACAATTTGTCCCGGCTTAAGTTTCGCTTCTTTCAAATATAGCATGGCGGCTTCCACATCTTTCGGCTTCATTGATAAAATAATGACGTCTGCATCTTTCAGGAGATCTGTACGATTCCTTGTAACTGACACCCCATATCCAGTATGCAGTTCCTGCAATCGTCCTTCATTAGCGTGATTTGTCAGCCAGATAGCTTCCGCCGGCAGCTGCTCCGCTGCGATTAATCCTTTTACGAGCGCTTCTGCCATTGCACCAGCGCCTATAAATGCAATTTTCTTCATAAGTGCCTCCGTTCCACGTGAAACAAGTTTGGTGTATTATCTGACGCTTCCGTAAAGAAGTCAATATATAAAAAAAATATATAAAAAAAATCGTTACGAGAAACGTAACGATTTTATATCTCCAATTTTATGCGTTAATAAAAAATGGCGGAGGAAGAGGGATTCGAACCCCCGCGAGCCGTTAAGCCCCTGTCGGTTTTCAAGACCGATCCCTTCAGCCAAACTTGGGTATTCCTCCGTAAGACAAAGAATAATATACCATATTGAAATGCCGTATGTCAATAAAATATAAAAAATGGCGGAGGAGGGGGGATTTGAACCCCCGCGAGCCTTAAACAGGCCCCTGTCGGTTTTCGAGACCGATCCCTTCAGCCGGACTTGGGTACCCCTCCATGCTTTTGTCTCCAAAAGCTATCTCACCATATTTTCATCATTCCTGTCAAGGTCTGCGCTTAGCGAATCTCTGTCTTGCCACCCATATAAGGTACTAGCACTTCCGGAATTTTCACAGAACCGTCTGCTTGCTGGTAGTTTTCCAAGATGGCAGCAACTGTCCGTCCCAAGGCCAAACCGGAACCATTCAACGTATGGACGAACTCAGGCTTGCTCTTGTCATCGCGTTTGAAACGGATACCAGCACGACGCGCTTGGAAGTCCTCAAAATTGGATACAGAAGAAATCTCGCGATACGTACCGCTGCTAGGCAGCCAAACTTCAAGATCATATTTCTTCGCAGCTGTGAAGCCAAGGTCACCTGTACACATGCTCATGACACGGTATGGCAGACCCAATAGCTGCAATACTTTTTCAGCATGTCCTGTGATTTCCTCAAGCACTTGATAAGAATCTTCCGGTTTGACGAACTGTACAAGCTCTACTTTGTTGAACTGATGCTGACGGATCAAACCGCGTGTATCACGGCCGGCAGAACCAGCTTCAGAACGGAAGGAAGCACTGAATGCAGCAAATTTCTGCGGCAGCTGATCACCTTTGAGGATTTCTTCACGATAGTAGTTTGTTACCGGAACTTCCGCTGTCGGTACAAGGAAGTAATCCCAGCCGTCCAACTTGAAGGCATCTTCTTCGAATTTTGGCAGCTGACCAGTACCAGTCATGCTCGTTCTGTTCACCATATATGGCGGTAGCATTTCCTGATAACCATGCTCATCGGCATGAAGATCCATCATGAAGTTAATCAAAGCACGCTCCAAGCGGGCTCCTAAGCCTTTATAGAATACAAAACGGCTTCCTGTCACTTTTGCAGCGCGTTCAAAGTCCAGAATCTCCAAATCAGCTGCAAGGTCCCAGTGCGCTTTTTCTTCGAAGTCCTTCTGCTGCACTTCTCCCCATTTGCGTGCTTCCACGTTATCGTCCTCAGATTCGCCCACAGGGACGCTCTCATGCGGAATATTCGGGATGGAGAGCAATAGCGTTTCCAGCTCGCTTTCAACGGCTCTAAGCTCCTCATCGTACGCTTTGATTTGATCGCCTACTTCGCGCATCTCTTTGATTTGGGCATCGGCATCCTGCTTTTCTTTTTTTAGAACAGCTATCTGTTTTGATACCTCATTACGTTTCGCCTTCAATTCTTCGGTATCATTGATAAGCTTACGGCGACGTTCATCCAAATCCCCGAATTTATCAAGGTCAGTCAGATCTTCACCGCGATTTGTGAGTTTCTGTTTTACTTCTTCAAAGTTTGAACGTAGATATTTCATATCCAGCATATGTCTTCCTCCTTTTTTCTTGAACAAAAAAACATCCCATCCCTATAGAAAAGGGACGAGATGTTTCACCCGCGATACCACCCTGGTTGAAGATAAAGATATCTTCCGGCTCGGCAAGATAACGGTTTGTACCGGGTATGTCTCCATACCATTCCAGGATGGATTCACTCACAGCCCTGCATCGATTCCCACCAGCCATCGACTCTCTATAAGCATGCTGTCAGTTACTAGTTCCTATCATCACGTTGTTGTTATTCTTCCTACAGAATAGCTAATTCCAGTTAATTATGCAAGTATGATATGCAATTCCAACTTTAGGGTTTACTTATCAGCATGAAAATATGCAAAAAAGCGGAAAAGACTATGGTCTTTTCCGCTTTTCTTTTTTGTCTAGCTGCAAAGAACAGAAACTGCGGTATAGGCGATAAATCCCTGCACGAGGATAAGCACCTCACTCCGGGCTTTCTTACCTATCCTTTCGTTTCTAAACGTTCTTTTCCGCTTTTCTTAATTAAAACCAGCCTTTTACTGTGTCTGCTACGCTGGTGAAGATGCCGGCGAAGAAGTCACCGATTGCTCCCAGGGAGAGCATGAACCAGTTGGACTTTTCTACATCCTCGGATGCCACGACATCGACAGTGTAAGAGCCGCCATTGATATTGCCTTGGTCATCTCCATCATAGACAAGTGTTGCAGTTCCGACTTTGTCACCCTTCTTCACTGGTGCAACCAATTCGCCATCTGCATTGAGCTTGTCCTCGTCGACTTTGTATTCCAAATGGTATTTATCTTCTTCACCATTCTTCACAGAAGTGGTAACTGCATCTTTCGTCGAGATGGCTACACTATCTTCTTTCCCTTTTGCTACTGGGACGGAAGCATGGTCTTTGATTTCTGTTCCGGCTTTGTATAGTTCAGTCTGTTTGAACTGATTGAAACCATAATCGAGCAGCTTCGCTGTTTCCTGGAAACGTGCCTCTTCACTATCAGACTTCATGATTACGGTAATATAGCGCTGACCATCACGCTCAGCCGTACCTGTGAAGCAGTAGCCTGCTACGTCTGTATGACCTGTTTTCAGTCCATCCATGCCTTCATAGCCGTATGCCTTCAAATAGCCAGGCATATCTGGAAGCATCCAGTTCCAGTTCGTGATTGTCTTGCCGTCGAAATCCGTTTGTGTAACGCTGGAAACCTCAAGTGCTTCCGGATGATCTTTGATCAAGTTGTAAGCAAGGATACCAGTCGATTTTGCTGTCATCAGGTTTTCGTCATTCACGTTCGTGCCCTTCGGTCGGTCATCCCCCAAGTCGGAGTTGGAAAGACCAGAAGCATTGACGAATTTATAATCCTTCATGCCTATTTCTTCTGCTTTTTCATTCATCATTTTGACGAATTCCGTTTCACTGCCGCCTACCAGCTCGGCGAGTACAATCGTTGCAGCGTTATCAGAATTGATGGCCATCGCATTATAAAGATCGCGAACCGTATAATCCTTGTTCTGTGTGAGTCCTGTACCCGAGAAATCCGTGTTCGAAGAAATGCTGTACGCATAATCACTTACTTGTGTTGTCGTGTCCCAGGAAATGGTTCCTGCTGCGATTGCATCCAAGATAAGATATTCCGACATCATCTTGGTCATACTTGCTGGAGGTAAAGTGAGATCTGCCTGCTTCGCATATAATATTTCGCCAGAGTTGGCGTCTATTAGAATTGCGGATTCCGCTTTAATATCCAAGCCTTCCGCAGCTTGTGTGTCTAGTGGCTTTGCTAGAAAAGTGTTAAACGTAATCAGCATCGCGAGCAAACCGATCATCGATGCTTTCAAAAGATGTTTCAAAGTCTTCCTACCTCCACAAAAAATAGAATCGATACTGTGCATCCCCGCTATTTTACCACAGACGATAGCTAGAGGGGAACGTACTTTATACCGATTCTATATTTTGTTCACAGGTCTGGAATACACCAGTCAATCAGCTTCAATCCATTATTTTCTAATATCTCATTCGTCTTGGAAAATGGCTTGCTACCAAAAAATCCGCGCCTTGCAGATAATGGACTTGGATGGACCGATGTCAGCGTATAATGCTTCTTCATATCAATCAGCTTCTGCTTCTCCTGGGCATGTTTTCCCCAAAGGATGAATACAACAGGATCCCGCTTCTCATTCAATGATTCAATCACGCGATCCGTGAAATGCTCCCAGCCCTTTCCTCGGTGGGAAGCTGCTTGATGTGCTTCTACCGTCAAAGCAGTATTCAAAAGCAGCACACCTTGTTCTGCCCACTTTTTCAGATAGCCATGGGATGGGATCGGGCAGCCGATATCATCCGCCAGTTCCTTGTAAATATTGACGAGTGATCGCGGTATTGCAACCTCCGGCTGCACCGAGAAGCTGAGACCATGCGCCTGATTCGGTCCATGATAAGGATCCTGTCCCAAGATGACTACTTTTGTATTTGCAAATGACGTCACTTGCAACGCTTCATAAATATGGTTCATATCCGGATAGATTGTCCGCTCTTGATATGCTGCCTTCAAAAAGCTTCGCAGTTCCTTGTAATAGTCTTTTTCAAATTCATCCTGCAGGATTTCCTGCCAGTCATTATCAAAAAGTTGTTTTGCCATACCAATCCACCTCCAGGTCATTGTATCAGACCTATACCCGTTATGAATAAAGAAAAAAAGCTGCCCTGATATAGGACAGCTTTCACATCAGCTTGCAACCGGCTGATTCATTTCAGAACGTTTATACATATATTGGGCAGCAATCAGCGCTGCGAAAACAACAAGACCAGCTATACTGATCCAAACTCCTGGATAAATCAAAGCTAGACCCGCAGCGATTGCAACGAGGCGTTCAGGCCAATAAAGTTTGCGGAACCAGTAACCGATCATGCCTGCTCCAATGACGATCATCCCAAGGAAGGCAGTGAGGAATATCCAAGCCACTTCCAAATAATTAGACGTGCCCACTAAAAGCAGTTCCGGCGCAAAAACAAACATGTATGGAATGATGAAGGCCGCTATGGCCAGCTTTGTAGATATAACTCCGGTAGCAATCGGTTTTCCGCCAGACATGCCGGCAGCTGCAAAAGCAGCCAATGCAACGGGCGGTGTAATATCAGCCATGATACCAAAGTAGAAAACAAACATATGCGCTGGCAAATCGTTTACGCCTAGTAGAATGATTGCCGGTGCTGCTATCGTCGACGTGATGATATAGTTGGCTGTCGTCGGCGCACCCATTCCAAGAATCAAGGAAGCTATCATCGTAAAGAACAGCGTCAGCAATAGCTGTTCATTCGCCAGGCCGACCAAACTGTTGGCAAGGCTTAGACCAAGTCCTGTTTTTGTTACGACTGCAACGATGATACCAGCTGCAGCTGTTGCTGCTATTACGCTCAGGGCAGATCTGGCACCATCGACCAGTGCTTCGATCGTCTCCATGAAGTTACGGTCAAAGAAATAGCTGACAACGACAGTTGCAAGTGCTGCTATGATTAAGCCATTCTCGATGGACATTCCGCCGGTTACAGCGCCATAGATCAAATAAGCAGCCAGTACGACTACAAATACGATCGGATACAGATGACGGTAAACTTCCTTTCTGATCAAGGCAACAAGTACACATGTGACGATTCCATATAAGGCTGCACGCATAATACTGAGCCCGGAACTTAGATAGAAAATCATCGCCAGGATAGGCAGCAGCAAATAAAGCTTACTGAGTACTTCCTTTTTATTCGGAAGCTCTTCTTTTTTGAGTCCTCTCAAACCAGTACGCTTTGCCTCAAAGTGCGTCATGATCCAAATGCCGGCAAAGTAAAGAATTGCCGGGATGATTGCTGCTTTGGCAATCGTCCAGTAGCTCACACCAATGAATTCGACCATCAAGAAGGCAGCTGCACCCATGACAGGCGGCATGATTTGGCCTCCCGTGGAAGAAGATGCTTCTACAGCACCTGCGAAGTTCTTGGAATAGCCAAGTCTTTTCATCATTGGAATGGTAAAGGATCCTGATGTAACCACATTTGCCACCGAACTTCCACTGACCGTTCCTTGCAGTGCACTTGAGAAAATGGCAACCTTAGCCGGGCCTCCGATTCTCCTCCCGGCAACAAGTAAAGCAAGATCATTGAAATATTGCCCAACTCCCGTCTTCACAAGGAATGCACCAAATAAAAGGAAGAGGAAAATATAGGTTGCCGAAACACCGATCGGCGTACCGAGCATGCCCTCTGTCGTGAAGAATAGCGAGTTTACAAGTGTATCGATGTCCACTCCAGGATGGACGATGAAATCAGGCAGCTGCCTGCCCCAGTAAGCATATGCCATGAAAAGAATGGCGATGATGACAATAGGTAGTCCAACAGTTCGTCTGGTTGCTTCCAGGACGAGCAGGACTGCTAGCGCACCAGTAGCGAAATCCAATGTCGTCATTTGTCCGCCTTGGGCAATGATGTTGTCATACATGACCGGCCAATAAGCACCGACATAAAACCCCAGGGCAGCTAAGATATAATCGTACCAGGCAATTCGTTTATCCTTGCTCTTTCGCCTTGCCGGAAATAATAAATAAATCAGGACAAGCCCAAATCCCAAGTGGACAGATCGATGTATCTGCGTTGGTACATTTCCATATGTAGCCGTATAAAGCTGGTAAATCGAGAATGCAAGTAACAGAAAAAAAACGACTGCACCCATGATGCCTGCAAGTTTCCTGAAATTCGATTCGCTATCATATTTCTCGATCAGCTGCTGTTGTTCTTGTTCCGATAATATGTCATTGTTCATCGCTTTATCGTTCATTCAAGCCGTTCTCCCTTCCATAGGTTCCATAGACTTGTGTATTCTGCTTGGATTCTGATGGAGACACCTGGTCCGATATTTTCCTGTAAAGAATAGCTATGTCCCTGATAGACCAGCTGGTGATTCGCCACCACTTCTCCTATTGTCAGGTTAAGCGCCTCCTGATAGCCTTTCATATTCCGTATATAATACTTTCCATCTTTCATTTCGAATGTCTCTCCTGGGTTGGCATCTGCTGGCATGCCAACGGCAGTATCCTCATAGACAAGCTGATACGGATATAATCTCGTCCGCTTGATTGTATACTCTTCTGTAACATCGGAACGATGAATCGAATGGGTATATCGGATACTCACATGCGCTTCATCCTCGACAGGCAAATAAGCAAGAAGCTGATCACTCTGCAGATCATTACAGGCGATTATATGCCTAAAGGGTACAAATATGTACAAAACAAGCAGTACCATGGTCATCAGACTGATCAGAAGAAGAATGATACGAATTCGCATAACCCACACACCTGCTTTTTGCAAAAAAACACCGGTAAAGAAGCTACCGGCGTTTTTTAGTATTCAATCAGGAAGAAGGCAGTTCCACTCCTGCTTCCTCCAAATAGCGCTTAGCACCTGGGTGAAATGGAATGCTTACACCATCAGCAGCTGTTTCTGCTTTGATGAACTCTGCCTTTTGATGGCCGATATCTCCTGTATTTTCATACAATGCCTTTGTCATGTTATAAACAAGTTCCTCATCCATGCCTGCTGTCGTGACAAGCATTGCATTTACAGAAACCGTTTCAACAGGCTCCTCCAAGCTGTATGTTCCAGCTTCAATCGTGTAAGGCGCGTAATAAGGCTTCTCTTCGATCAATTGACTCACTTTATCTTCATCCAGTCCGACAATCGTAACCGGAGTCGTAGCCGATAGACTCTCTACCGCTCCTGTCGGTGTACCAGCTGTAATGAATGCAGCATCGATCGTACCATCCTGCATACCAGCTGTCGATTCACCGAAATCCAGATTCTGCGCCTCGATATCATCCACAGTCAAACCGTAGATACCGAGGATATCTTCCGCACTTGCATTCGTTCCCGAACCAGGTGCACCGATTGAAACAGTCTTCCCTTTCAGATCTTCCACGGATTGAATGCCACTGTCTTCCGTAGCGACAATCTGGATCGTTTCCGGATACAAGGAACCAATGGCCTGTATATTATCTATTGCTTTGCCATCGAACATCAGCGTTCCTTCTGAGGCATAGGCAGCAATATCAGTCTGACTGAATGCAACAATATCGTCGTTGCCTTCACTCAACTTATTCATATTTTCAACAGATGCACCAGTCGATGTAGCTGTTGCTTTTACATCATCAACATTGGAATTAAGAATTTCTGCAATACTTCCTCCCAGCGGGTAATATGTACCCTCCGTTCCGCCAGTGAGCAGCGTGATGAACTGCTGTCCCCCATCGTCACCACCGGAATCCCCTGAACTGCCGGCTGTCCCCCCTCCGCAAGCACTAAGTATGAGTGCCAATAACGTCATAAGGATTACCGCAGAAAGTGATTTTTTCATCTTCATACATTCATCTCCCCCTTAAGCTATATCAATTCTCCATAACGGTAGCAAATCCTTCTTGTTATTACAATATTATTTCTATTGAAAAAAATCTGTTAATTTGTTAGATTATGTACTATAAAAAAGAAACGACGCCGATTTTGGCGTCGTCTCGAGTATGTTTGAATTAGTTGATGGAATAGTTCGGTGCTTCTTTTGTAACTTGGACATCATGCGGATGGCTTTCACGCAATCCTGCACCAGTCATCCGGATGAACTGTGTATTCTCACGGAAGTAAGCAAGGTCAGGGGCGCCACAGTAGCCCATGCTTGCACGCAAACCGCCAAGCAGCTGATGCACTGTATCAGAAAGGGCGCCTTTGTATGCGACACGGCCTTCGATGCCTTCTGGTACCAATTTTTTCGCTTCTTCTGTTTCACCTTGGAAGTAGCGGTCTTTGGAGCCGGACTTCATCGCACCGACAGAACCCATTCCGCGATACACTTTATATTGACGGCCTTGGAAGATTTCCGTTTCCCCAGGGCTTTCCGTCGTGCCTGCAAACATACTTCCGAGCATGACAGCATGTCCGCCTGCAGCAATCGCTTTGGCAATATCGCCAGAGTACTTGATTCCGCCATCAGCAATGATGGAGACACCATGCTTGTCAGCTTCGACTGCACAATCATTAACAGCAGTGATTTGCGGTACACCGACACCAGCTACGACACGCGTTGTACAGATGGATCCTGGTCCGATACCGACTTTGACTACATCGGCACCAGCCTCGATCAAAGCACGAGTACCTTCTGCAGTTGCTACATTACCTGCGATCAAATCAACCTCTGGGAATTTCTCCTTGATTGCTTTCACCTGCTCCAAAACGCCTTTTGAATGACCGTGAGCAGTATCCACAACAAGTACGTCAACACCAGCTTCGACCAATTTGCTGATACGCGTCATTGCATCACCAGTAACCCCCACAGCAGCCCCGACTAATAGGCGGCCATGTTTATCTTTGGCAGAATTAGGGAATTCAATCACTTTCTCGATATCTTTGATCGTGATCAGACCCTTCAGTACACCATTTCCATCGACAAGCGGAAGCTTTTCGATCTTATGCTTTTGAAGGATTTTCTCAGCTTCATCCAACGTAGTGCCAACAGGTGCTGTCACCAAGTCTTCCTTCGTCATGACATCGGAGATCGCGATGGAGTAATCCTGTACGAAACGAAGATCGCGATTTGTCAGGATACCGATCAACTTCTGCTCTTCTCTGTTGTTCACGATTGGCACTCCTGAAATGCGGAATTTGCCCATCAAATGCTCTGCATCGAATACTTGGTTTTCCGGGCATAAGAAGAATGGGTCCGTGATAACGCCGCTTTCCGAACGTTTGACGCGATCCACCTGCTCAGCTTGCTCTTCGATGGACATGTTTTTGTGGATGATACCAAGACCACCCTGTCTAGCCATGGCAATCGCCATGCTTGCCTCTGTTACTGTGTCCATCCCTGCACTGATCAATGGAATGTTCAAAGTGATATTTTTCGTCAATTTTGTTTGGAACTTCACATCACGTGGCAGCACTTCTGATTTTGCCGGTACAAGCAAGACATCATCAAAAGTCAAACCCTCTTTTGTAAACTTGTCTTCCCGCATGTGTATCCTCCTTTTATCATGAAATGTTTATATATGGTTAAAATACTGCTATTAAAACCTATTTCTACTTACAATACGCCAAGATGCGCGGTTTTTCAACTATATGAGCACGTAAAAATCACTGGAGGATTCTGTATGCATGATGAAAACGTATCCACCTTCTTTTCTTATCTCGAAGCAGAGGATGCAGCCCTTTCCTTTTTGCAAAACAGCTACCAATATCTTGATATTCCAGATGCAGAAACACGGAGCTATCAGAACATATCCGCTTTCCTTGCCTATCTGGAACACGGCAAGTCCTATTATTCCTATGGAAAAAAAGCCCCGTTATTGATGAAACCTGTCTTATTATTTTACGGAATGACCCATTTTATGAAAGCAAGTTTGCTCCTGACGCGCCCTGCTTATCCGGAGTCCACAGCAGATTTGGCACATGGACTCTCAACCAGGAAACGAAAGAAACGTGACTATCAGTTCAGCTTGGATGAGGTTATGCTGCAGCAGCGTGGCTTATTCCCGTATTTCTCCCGCTATGTGTGCAGACGGGCGTTCCCGACTGTCAAAAAGGTATCCATGGGAGATATGCTGCGGCTCATTCCCGAACTGCAGGATCTCCTTTCCTTACAGCAGGAAAAACAGAGCCTGATCGAAGCAAGCTGTGAGAAAGATACTATCATACTGCCGGATCGCATACTCGACGAATTCCAATATACCAAACGTCGCTTTTTGGAGTTCCTGCAATCATACTCCTACCAGGTAACAGGGCATGCCCAGCTTGCCATTCAGCTGCCAGATACCCTCTGGCAATCAGCTGGGCCGCTTTTTTTCAATCCGATAAGCCAGCAATACTATTTTGTCCAGCAAAGCCATTGGAGCGGCTTTCATGAGTGTATGGCCCATTATGCACTTTCTTACAACTTAAGCATGATATGCCGCTATGAGGCGGAATGGTGGACGGATTTACTGCATATCAATCGACGCAATGAGTATCCGCTCATTATGCGTTTTCTGGAAGTCACTGCGGATAAATTCCCTATATTGATAGGATCGTATATGCTCAAGCATTTTCAAGATATTAAAAAAGCACGCTAGTCAGCGTGCTTCAAATGATTTCTTTGATGCGTATATGCGGCATATCTTTCAAAGCTTTGACTAGCCCCGTCTTTTGTTCGCGAACCATTGGCCTTGTCGGATGATTGTTATCCGTAAAGACGACCTCTGCCATCTCCCCGGAGGATAACCTCACCTTTGTATTTTGCTGGGCATCCACAAATGCCTGGACAAAATACTGGGTCATTGCCGGATCGAAACGTTTGAATTGTTCTTCCAGGATGATATCGACCGCTTCATACGGCGATACAGCAGCTTGATAAGGGCGATCGGAAATCAGAGCGTGATATGTATCGCATATGGAAAGGAGACTGGCAAATGGATGTATCTTCTCCTTCGGCAATCGCAGCGGATAACCAGCTCCGTCTGCTCGTTCATGGTGCTGGAGGATGGCAAGCTTCGCTTTGGCAGAAAGGATGGACGCCTGCTCAACCATTCGATAAGACAAAGTGGGATGCTTTTGTACATCGATCATGTCCATGTCATTAAGTCGATGTTTCTGGGTATGGTACGGCTGTTTTAGTTTGGACATACCGCAATCAGCCAGGAATGCAGCCAGGCCGATTTGCTTTATGTCAGCTTCAGGGAAACTCGCTCTTTGCAATACAGCCGCCACAAGAACAGCTGTGCCTACTGCATGCTCTGGCAGGTAATCAGTCTGCCTCCGGTATGCAGGCAGATTGAAAACATTGCCTTCCCATTCGCTGACCTGCTCCAGGACAGGAAGAATTTGCTGTCGATGCAGCGGGACATCTAGAGCACTGCTGTACTTCCACATATTTACGTTATTTTGATAGCCTTTAACAGCTTTTTCATAGGCAGCAAGGAAATGTACTTCTGTTACCGTTTGTGGATTGCTTACAACAGGCCCATTCTCAGGAGTAAACGCATTGCCATCAGACAAATGACTGGCAACCGTCACTTCCTTCACGAGCAGCTTTTGCAAATAGAAAATATCCTTATCAGTCAGTATTTTCTTACTTTTTATGAGTGGCGTGCCGCTTTTGCCCATTACATCGGCTGTTACGATACAGCCAGCGACGAGTTGGTTGGCTGAGACGATCATATTCCGCATCCTTTCATCCAAAAAGTTATGTAAAAAAAGCATTCCCACCACTATGGGAGCGGGAATGCTTTTTATCAAACTTGTTCCGGATCGTCTGTCTCTGTTTCCACTGGTTCTTCCAGCATTTCACCAGAAACAGCTTCGATTTCTTCTTCTTGTTCTTTATCAATCCGGGCAACAGTAGCTACTGCTTCATTTTCCTGAATACGAATCAGGATGACACCTTGTGTATTCCGACCGGTGACTGAAATACTGGAAACAGGCATCCGAATCAACACACCGGAAACGGTGATGATCATAATATCTTCTTCACCAGTAACTGGTTTAGCTGCAACTATCTGACCAGTTTTATCTGTGATTTTAGATGTTAGGATCCCTTTACCGCCTCGATTCGTAATGCGATATTCCGATTCAGGTGTCCGTTTTCCGAAGCCCTTTTCGGTAACATTGAGGATATCCACGCCTTCATCGATGATATCCATCGATACAACGGAATCATCATCCCCACGCAAGGTTATCCCTTTGACACCGGCAGCTGTACGGCCCATTGGTCGAATTTGCTCCTCTGGGAAGCGGATCAGATAACCATTCTTCGTCGCGATCATGATATGTTTATGACCATCCGTCATCCGAACGGAAATCAACTCGTCATCCTCACGCAAGTTCAATGCGATAAGACCGCCCCTGCGGATATTGGCGAATTGGGAGAGCGTCGTCCGTTTGGATATACCTTGTTTTGTCGTGAACACCAAGAACCAATCATCAGCAAATTCCTTCACTGGAATCAAAGCATTGATCCATTCGCCTTTCTCGATTTCCAGCATATTGATGATCGGAATTCCTTTTGCAGTGCGGCTGAATTCAGGTACTTCATACCCTTTGGCACGATAAACTTTCCCTTTGTTCGTGAAGAACAGAATCGTATCATGCGTGCTGGTGGAGATAAGATGCTCAACGAAGTCATCTTCATTTGTCCCCATGCCTTGGATACCTCGGCCACCGCGTCCTTGACTGCGGTAAGTGGAGGAAGGCAGACGTTTGATGTATCCTTGGTGTGTCAATGTGATGACGACATTTTCTTCCGGGATGAGTGCCTCATCCTCAATGAAGTCGGTACCGCCGATAACGATTTCGGTACGGCGTTCATCACCGAAGCGTTCCTTGATTTCAGTCAATTCCTCACGAATGATTTCAAGTACTTTCTCTTCATCAGCAAGAATTGCTTTTAGCTCGGCGATAAGCTTAACCAGCTCTTGGTACTCATCTTCGATTTTGTTACGCTCCAAGCCAGTCAAGCGCTGCAGTCGCATATCAAGAATTGCTTGTGCCTGCTTGTCAGAAAGCTCGAAACGTTCCATCAAAGCATCACGGGCAATATCCGTTGTTTGGGAACCACGGATCAGGCTGATGATCTCATCCAGATTATCAAGTGCAATCCTCAATCCTTCCAGGATATGCGCTCTGGCTTCCGCTTTGCGTAAATCGAATTCCGTTCTGCGGCGGATGACGACTTGCTGATGGTCCAAATAATGTTTCAGTGTCTGTTTCAAGTTAAGGATCTGCGGTTTATCATCCACAAGGGCAAGAATATTAATCCCGAAAGATGTCTGCAGAGCTGTATGCTTGTACAAATTATTCAGGATGACATTCGGGTTCGCATCCCGACGAACTTCGATCACGACACGCATACCGTTACGGTCGGATTCATCCCGCAAATCTGTAATTCCCTCGATACGCTTATCACGGACAAGCTCGGCAATCTTCTCGACAAGTCGTGCTTTGTTCACTTGATAAGGAAGTTCCTTCACGAGGATGGTTGACTTGCCATTGTCATGCTCGATGATTTCTGTCTTTGCACGAATCGTAATCGATCCGCGGCCTGTTTCATAAGCCTTGCGGATACCGCTTCGGCCCAGGATCTGAGCTGCAGTAGGGAAGTCCGGTCCGAAGATATAATCATCCATCAATTCCTCGATCGTGATATCCGGATTTTTACTAAGGGCCAAAACCGCGTCAATTGTTTCGTTCAGGTTATGCGGCGGAATATTTGTCGCCATACCGACCGCAATACCGGAAGCGCCATTCACGAGCAGGTTCGGGAAACGGGCTGGCAATACGAGCGGCTGCTTCTCGGAGCCATCATAGTTATCGCCATAATCGATTGTATCCTTGTTGATATCGCGCAGCAGTTCCATGGAAATCTTGGACATACGTGCTTCTGTATATCGCATTGCTGCCGCTGAGTCGCCGTCCACAGAACCAAAGTTCCCGTGGCCGTCCACGAGCATATAGCGATAACTGAAATCCTGCGCCATACGAACCATCGCTTCATACACAGCGGAATCTCCGTGCGGATGGTACTTACCGATTACTTCCCCGACGATACGGGCCGATTTCTTATATGCCTTATCAGCATGCATCCCCAGATCATGCAATGCATAAAGGATTCTGCGATGAACCGGCTTCAAGCCGTCTCGCGCATCTGGCAAGGCACGCGCTACGATAACGCTCATTGCATAGTCAAGGAAGGACGTACGCATTTCCTGACTTATATCTCTTTCTTGCACACTTGGACGTAATTCATCCGCCATGCGAAAACCTCCTGTCAAATTGCCGGAACCAATCTATGGTCAAATATCTAAATTCTGCACGTTCTGTGCATTTTCTTGTATGAAATTTCGTCTCGGCTCGACTTTATCACCCATCAGGACATCAAAAATTTGGTCTGCATCGATCGCATCAGCCAAGCTTACTTGAAGCAATGTCCGATTCTCAGGATCCATAGTCGTTTCCCAAAGCTGTGCTGCATTCATTTCCCCAAGACCTTTATAACGCTGGAGTCCTGGTTTTGGTACTTTAGGAATCTCACTCATCACACGCTCTAGTTCCCGATCATTATAAGCGTAATAAGCTGATTTCCCTTGCTGTACTTTGTAGAGTGGTGGCTGTGCAATATACACAAAACCATTCTCGATCAATGGACGCATGTAACGATAGAAGAACGTCAGCAGCAATGTCCGGATGTGGGCACCATCAACATCCGCATCCGTCATGATGACCAGCTTATGGTAGCGTGCCTTGGAAATGTCGAAGTCCTCTCCGATCCCCGTTCCAAGGGCTGTGATCATGGCTCGGATTTCGTTATTGGCCAAAATCTTGTCCAATCTCGCTTTTTCCACGTTGATGATCTTTCCGCGTAAAGGCAAGATGGCTTGGAAATGCCGGTCGCGTCCCTGTTTCGCTGAACCACCGGCAGAGTCTCCCTCTACGACGTACAATTCACTAATGGAAGCATCCTTGGAAGAACAGTCAGCCAGTTTACCCGGCAAGCTGCTCACTTCGAGTGCACCCTTACGTCGTGTCAGCTCGCGCGCACGTTTAGCCGCGATCCGGGCCCGGGATGCCATCAGCCCTTTTTCAACAACGATCCGGGCTGTATCTGGATTTTCGAATAAGAATTTGGAAAATAGCTCTGTAAATGCCGCATCCGTTACTTGACGGGCTTCACTATTACCGAGTTTTGTTTTCGTCTGCCCTTCGAACTGCGGATCCGGATGCTTGATGGATATGATAGCAGTCAAACCTTCCCGTACATCATCGCCGGAGAGGTTCGGATCGTTTTCTTTGAACATATTGTTCTTGCGGGCATAGTCGTTGATCACACGTGTCAGGCCGGATTTGAAACCAGCTTCATGCGTTCCGCCTTCATACGTGTGGATATTATTTGCAAAAGAGTAGATACTGCTTGTGTACCCGTCATTGTATTGCAAAGCGATTTCTACAGTGATTTCAGAGTCTGTATTCTCTGCATAAAACGGTTCGTGCAATACTTCCTTGGAGCGGTTGAGATGCTCCACATAAGAACGGATACCGCCCTCGTAATGGAAGGTGATGCGCTCTGGGTTTTCTTCACGCTTATCTTCAAGGCTGATTGCCAATCCTTTGTTCAGGAAGGCAAGCTCCCGGATTCGGACAAGCAAAGTCTCTTTGTTATATGCAGTCGTTTCCGTGAAAATCTCCGGATCCGGCTTGAAATGTGTGATCGTACCCGTTCTGTCGGATTCACCAGTAATTTTGAGATCTCCTTGCGGAACACCGCGCTCAAAGCTCTGTTCATGGATCTTGCCATCACGGTGGACTGTTACATCCAGATGTGTGGACAAAGCGTTCACGACTGATGCACCTACTCCGTGCAAACCACCGGATACCTTATAGCCTCCGCCGCCGAACTTACCGCCAGCGTGCAGGACGGTCATGATGACCTCGACTGCCGGTCGGCCGGTCTTCTCATGGGTACCTACGGGGATACCGCGTCCATTATCTTCCACAGTGATGCTGTTATCTTCTTCGATGATCACTTTGATATGGTCACAATACCCTGCAAGTGCCTCATCGATACTATTATCAACAATCTCCCATACAAGGTGGTGCAGACCGCGTTCACTTGTAGACCCGATATACATTCCAGGACGTTTACGAACTGCTTCCAGCCCTTCAAGTACCTGTATCTGATCTGCATCATACAACTGTTCTTCAGGCATTTTATCTTCCATTGCCATTTCAATCACCTGCATTCTTTATAGGTTATCTTCTTCTATCATTCTCGGAACCGATGTATCTGCCCTTTTCTTCAATGTTTGCACTGATAACGGACTTGAATAGATCAGATCAGTGGTGACAATGATAGATTTAGCCGATGCATCTTCCGCTTCATCGTTTTCTGCCAGAGTGGGATCGACTGTTTTAGCCGCTTGTCCATATTCCAGGATAGCCACAACCTCTTCAGCCCTGACGATATTATTCCAACCGATCGAAATGAACATCAGACTCCTCCTGATTCACTCACAAGCTTCCCTGATTTTATCGTGAACAGTTCTGCCTGTTTCAATGTTTCATGCTGTATTCCTGATACATTCGTCGTCGAGACAAAGGTCTGGACTTTTCCTTGTATCGTCTCGAGCAAGTGGGACTGTCTGCTGTCATCGAGTTCACTCAAGACATCATCCAGCAAAAGAATCGGATAGTCTCCGACTTCACTGAAGATCAACTCGATCTCGGCAAGCTTCAGCGACAAAGCCGTCGTACGCTGCTGCCCCTGTGAACCGAAAGCCTGAACATCTTTCCCATTCACGTAAAAAGACAGGTCATCGCGATGGGGGCCTGCTAGTGTTGTCCCTCTTTCCACTTCACGCGTCCGTAATTCAGAGAATTTCTCCTCATAAGCTATTCTCAGCGTTTCCCTATCGGATTCTTCTGATACGTGCAGATTGGAAAGATATTCTATATCAAGTGTCTCCAGTCCCGTCGTGATTCCCTTATGGATGGGCTGTGCCCATTTACGGAGCAATCCGAGGAAGAGGAAACGTTTCTCTAAAATGATGGCAGCATGCTCGATCAGCTGCTCCGTCAGCACGTCAAGCATGGTCGGATCAGCTTGGCGCCGCTGGAGAAGCTTCAGCAAATGATTCCGCTGCTTCAATACTTTTTGATATTGTCCAAGATGGTGGATGTAGACTGGCTGAATCTGGCCGATCTCCATATCAATAAAACGCCTGCGAATCTGCGGACTGCCTTTCACCAAGTTCAGATCCTCAGGAGCGAACATGACGACATTGAGCGCCCCGATATAATCACTTAGGCGTTTTTGTTCCAAATGATTCAGTTTTGCTTTCTTCCCCTTGGACGATAAAACGATTTCGAGCGGAAATCGCTGTTTCCGCTTCAGGATGTTCCCTTCTATTTTAGCATAATCTTGGTCCCATTGGATAAGTTCTTTATCTTTGGGTGTCCGATGCGATTTGGAAAAGGCAAGCACGTAGATGGCCTCCATCAAATTCGTCTTGCCCTGTGCATTTTCCCCGATGATCACGTTCACTTTATCGTCGAATTGCAGCTGCAGCTTATCGTAATTCCGATAATGCGTAAGCGTTAGCTCTTGGATATGCATGCTCAGGTCCTTTCTGTATCCGGCAAGCTAGCTATGCCTTTTTGACAACGAATGCCTCGGATGTCGCCGGCAGTTCGACACGATCATCCGGATAAATCTTTCTGCCGCGTCTGTTTTCTACCTCGCCATTTACCAGCACCGGGTAATCTGCCAGATACAGTTTGACCATTCCGCCGCTTTCGACAGCATTCACTAACTTCAGAAATTTCCCAAGCTGGATGTATTCCGTGTTGATTAGAATTTCTTCGTTCATTTCCGCTCTCCTTACTTTATATTGCCTTCTTATTAGTTTACTAAAGTATCCACAACTTTGAAAGTTAAATTCATTATGCCCCGCAGGCCAAGCCTTCATGTTGCACACAGAAAAAAGCACCGCCGTCAGGCAGTGCCTTTATCCACATGTGCATAACTCAGTATGTCCGAACTGGCGTGATCAACTGCAGCAAGTCCTCATCGTCGGTAGGACGGATAAGGAATGGACGCATGGCACCTGTGAATTCTATTTTCACTTGTTCACTTTCGATGACCTTGAGTGCATCCATCATATATTTCGCACTGAAACTGATGCGTAATTCTTCTCCCGAGATTTCCTGAACAGTCACTTCTTCCACAACGCGTCCAACCTCAGGGGAGTTAGAACTGATTTCCAGCTGACCGGAATCCTGGGTTATTAGTTTCACGACATTATTTCTGTTTTCCTTCGCCAAAAGGGAAGCCCGATCGATGGAACGAAGCAATTCTTTCGTGTCGATTCGAAGCGATGTCTTGCTTTCTGTTGGAATTAAACGGGATGTATCCGGATAGTTTCCTTCCAGCAGACGGGATAGGAAATATAAATGCTTCGTACGGAACAAGATTTGATTGTTGGTGATCCGGATTTCGACAGGATCCTGATTTTCATCAAGGATTTTGTTCAATTCCGTTAAACTTTTCCCTGGAATGACAACATTTTGGAATCCCAATGCAGCTTCATTTGTCGAAACAGGGATCTGACGGGATGCCAAACGATGACTGTCTGTCGCAACAAAATGCAGCTGGTCATCCTGGACACGAACATTCACACCAGTAAGCAAAGGGCGGGTTTCCTGCGTCGATACAGCAAAAACCGTTTCTTTGATGACATTTTTCAACAAATCAGCTGGAAGTTCAAAGCTATCTTCACTGTGAAGCTTTGGCAACTGTGGATATTCATCAGCATCCTGACCATTTAATTTGAATTCCGCACTACCGGAACGAATGGTTACGTTCAATTGTGCGTCAGATTCGATTTCCACCGCATTCATCGGAACTTTGCGGACGATTTCGGGAAAATATTTCGCTTGCAATACGATACTTCCTGGTTCGATCTGTTCTACATAGACAATGCCGTCTTCTTCTTTTGGTATGAAAGATTCAATGGAAATATCGGAATCACTTCCTGTCAGCGTAATTCCATCTTCTTTTGCTTCAATTTTCATTCCTGTCAAAATCGGTATAGCTGTTCTGGATGAGATTGCTTTGACAACATCCTGAATACTTGCTAAGAGCCGGTCACGTTGTATGACAAATTTCATGATAATTGCGTTCCTCCTATGGGGGTTCTTCTTATTAATTATTATTTATAAAAATACAGTAGCAGTAATAGGGCTTGTGATTATGTGGATAAGTATGAAAAAGCCCAGTAATGACAACAAAAATACCCTGTGGATAATTTGTGAATAAAAAAAGCATTTATGCACGATTATCAACAGGGTCCAATCGTCAGAAAGATTTGAGTCTCTCTTTTATCTCATCGATATCACGCTGCAATTCTTCATCCTGACTTAACAGTTTGGAGATTTTCTCATGTGCATGGATAACGGTTGTATGGTCTCTGCCGCCGAATTCCTCACCAATTTTCGGTAAAGAGAAATCAGTCAGTTCCCTGGAGAGGAACATGGCGATTTGACGAGGGAAAGCAATTGCCTTCGTTCGTTTCTTCGCACTGAATTCTTCCAAGCGGACATTGTAGCGCTCACCGACTTGCTCCTGGATTGCATGAATCGTAATCACCTTCGGCTTCGAGCTAGGAATGATATTTTTGAGTGCATCTGCTGCTAGGGAAGCGTCAATATCCGAGTTGATAAGTGATGAATAAGCAACTACACGTATAAGGGCACCTTCCAGCTCTCGGATATTGGTATCTATTTGATTGGCAATGTACAGCATGACCTCGTTCGGTATATCCAAACCTTCCGCCTTCGCTTTTTTACGGAGGATGGCTATCCGTGTTTCCAGATCCGGAGGAGTGATATCGGTGATCAATCCCCACTCAAAACGGGAGCGCAGCCGATCTTCCAGTGTCGGTATTTCTTTGGGCGGGCGGTCACTGGATATGATGATTTGCTTATTTTCTTCGTGCAGCGCATTGAATGTATGGAAGAATTCCTCTTGCGTTTGTTCTTTTCCGGCTAGGAACTGAATATCATCTATGAGCAGGACGTCGATATTACGGTATTTTGCCCGAAATTCCGCAGTTTTGTTATCCCTGATAGCATTGATGAATTCGTTGGTGAACTTCTCGGAAGATAAGTAAACTACCTTTGCATTTGGATTGTGATCCGATACATAATGGCCGATTCCATGCATCAAGTGGGTTTTACCAAGCCCAACGCCTCCATAGATGAATAACGGGTTATATGCTTTGGCAGGTGCTTCTGCAACAGCTAGGGAAGCAGCATGCGCAAATCGGTTACCCGAGCCGATCACGAATGTATCAAACGTGTATTTGCTATTCAGCATGCTTTTTGGTGATTCAATCAGCGTATCATTCGCAGCCGGTTTTTGAGGCTTCGGCTGGCGGATGACTTCTTCTTCTTGCTGAAATTCCGGAATGATGAACTTTGTCTGCAGCCGATTGCCGGTTACTTCGTAAAGTGTATCCCCGATCAAGGAGGAGTAGCTACTTTCGAGCCAATCCCTGGCGAATTCGTTGGGTGCTTTGATTATTAATGTATCTTCTTCGAGTGCATAAGCTTGGGTATTTTTCAGCCAAGTATCGAAGCTCGGCTTACTGATACGTTTTTCGATTGCTTGTAAGGTTGTTTTCCATAAATCTTGAATGTTGTCCAACAGGCATCCCCCTTTCTGAAAAAAATGAAAGAAGCAGTCACTTTCAATTAAGGAACTGCATCATGGTAGGTATTAAAAGGCCTTTTCGGGACATGCGAAAAAAAATTAGGCATGCAAAAAGGCCGTGCACATAATTATATGGATGTGGATAATGAATCCGCATAATATAGGTGATGGAACGACTTTTTCAGTTGTCCACTCATCTGTTGATAACTGCATCTACAAGTCTGTGAATAGATGTCCACAGCTTATCCACAATCTGTGGATAATGGAGTTTTGCAACAGGTTTATCCAATTAGTAAAACACAGATATGATAACAGAATAATCCTAGTCTTGCAATGCTCAATCGACACTTATCCACAAATGCCGGCGTTTGTAGACAAAAAATATCCACAGCGTGCAATTATGTGTGTAAGTTGTCGAAAACCTGTGTGGAAAAAGTTATGCACAGGTTTACTAGATTAACATGGGTTGTGGATAAAAGGAAGATACTATATAGAAAAATGATAGGTTGACATGTCTGCTCACTTTTACGTATAATGTTCAAGACTGTCTATGACCTTTCGCTATATTTTTTTATATATCCTCGAGGGAGGTGTTTTATATATGAAACGTACATTCCAACCTAATAACCGTAAAAGAAAAAAAGTACACGGCTTCCGTGAGCGTATGAGCACTAAAAACGGACGTAAAGTTCTAGCTCGTCGTCGTCGTAAAGGAAGAAAAGTATTGTCTGCATAAGGCCACTTACGTATGTAGTGGTCTTTTTGACTTTATATACTGATCTGTGGAACAGACGCAGCTTGATAGCTGTGCTTTTACAAAGAGTGGAGAAGGAGAATAAACTAAAAGCTTAAATGCCGCGTTTATTCTCCTTCTTTCAAATTGAATACTATTCTCGCAAATAGGCATGCTCGAGGGGACCCTCCATGAAGAAAGAATATCGAATCAAAAAGAATGAAGCATTTCAGGAAGTGTTCCAAAAGGGGAGCTCTTTTGCTAACCGCCAGCTCGTTCTATATTATAAGAAGCAGGAAACAGCGGATGCGCATTTCCGCATCGGGCTGTCCGTCAGCAAGAAACTTGGAAACGCTGTTATGCGGAATAAGATAAAGCGCTATTTGAGACAAGCTTTCCATGAACTGGATGAGCAGGTTGTCAAAGGATATGATTTTATCGTCATCGCCAGGCAGCCGGCCAAGGACATGGCTTATCAGGAACTGAAAAAGAGCTTGATCCACGTGCTTTGGAAATCACATCTGCTGAAACAGCCAAATAGAAAAAATAAAGAGAAGCAATAGGGAAAGTTTTATGCAAGGAAGTTAAGGAGGAAACATGGTGCGTAAAAAAGGTTTATTAGTATTGGCACTCGTGCTGCTCGTCGCTGCCTTGGCAGGCTGTGCGCCGAATACCGATCCAATCACTTCTGAAAGTACCGGGTTTTGGAATCAATATTTCATTTACCCGCTATCTTGGCTGATCACGTATTTTGCTAACTTGACAGGAGAAAACTTCGGTCTTGGGATCATCATCGTTACAGTGATCATCCGTTTGATTTTGCTGCCATTGAACATCAAGCAGCTGAGAAGTTCAAAAGCAATGCAGGAAGTTCAGCCTGAATTAAAAGCATTGCAGCAAAAATACAGCTCCAAAGATGCGAACACGCAGCAAAAGCTGCAACAGGAAACAATGCAGCTCTTCCAGCGTCATGGTGTAAACCCGCTGGCAGGATGTCTGCCGATCATCGTGCAGATGCCGATTTTGCTGGCATTCTATCAGGCGATCAGCCGTACGGAAGCCATCAAGGAGCATAACTTCCTTTGGGTACAGCTTGGAAACCCGGATCCATATTTCATCTTGCCTCTCGTAGCAGGTTTGGCAACATTCCTGCAGCAAAAGCTGATGATGGCAGGAAACCAGACAATGGCTGCGAATCCGCAGATGACAATGATGCTTTACATCATGCCAGTCATGATTACTGTATTCGCACTATTCCTCCCATCTGCTTTGGCATTGTACTGGGTAGTCGGTAACATCTTCATGGTGGCACAGACATTGCTCATCAATAAGCCGATGATGGCGAAGAACAAAGCTCAAGCAGACAGCAAGAAATAATGAAGCAGCTGACTGCTCGTGGTAAAACCGTAGAAGAAGCGATTCAATCGGCGTTACAGCAGTTGCGCGTTTCGAAGGAAGAAGTCGAAGTAGCTGTCATCGATGAAGGAAGCAAAGGTTTTCTCAATCTGTTCGGTGCCAAACCGGCAGTTGTCAGAGTTGAAGTAAAGCAGACAGACAATGTACAAGCAGCAAAAGAGTATTTGGAAAGTGTCATCCGCCACTTGCATCCTGGTGCAAAGGTGGAGATCAGCTCAGTTAAGAAAAAGCATATGATGTTTGCGATTAGCGGGGATAATCTCGGCATGTTGATTGGAAAAAGAGGACAGACGTTAAATGCGCTGGAAGTGCTTGTCGAACAATTTCTTCATCAGCTAAAAGCATATCACTTCACCGTTACCGTCGATGCGGAAGGATATCGGTCAAGAAGACGGGAAACGCTTGAGATGCTAGCTGTCCAAGCAGCCAGCAAGGCATTGGCGCTGCATAAGGCTATTCCTCTGGATCCAATGCCGGCTAGCGAACGGAAAATCATTCATGCAGCAGTTCAGAAACAAAAGGGTGTTGAAACGGATTCGAAAGGGAAGGAACCGAATCGTTTTATCGTCATCCAACCAGTAAAGGAAAAGTCTTGGCAATGATGCCAAGACTTTTTTTATACCTTCTATTCACATGTGGATAACTGCTCTCTATCAGCAAGTGCTAATTTTTAATGTGGATATCTTTCTTTTTGATCGCCAGCGTGCTATTCTTATAAGTTAGTGAGTACAAACTTAATCATAGCGATATGCTGTGGATAAATAGATAAGAAAAGCTAGAAAGAGGTGAAGCAGATGCAGAATGACACAATAGCAGCGATATCGACTCCTGTCGGGGAAGGTGCTATTGCCATTGTCCGGCTAAGTGGTGCAGAAGCAGTTGCCATTGCAGCCAAGCTATTTGGTGGAAAGAAGCTGACTGATGTGCCAAGTCACACGATGCATTACGGAAAGTTGATTGATCCGGCAACTGGCGAAGTTGCAGAAGAAGTGATGGTATCGGTTATGAAGGCGCCGAAAACATTCACTCGTGAAGATGTTGTCGAAATCAACTGTCACGGCGGTCTTGTTTCCGTCAACCGCGTGTTGGAGCTTGCGTTGCAGGAAGGTGCACGGCTGGCAGAGCCGGGTGAATTCACCAAGCGGGCATTCCTTAATGGCCGGATTGATTTGTCACAGGCAGAGGCTGTCATGGATCTTATTCGTGCGAAGACAGATCGAGCGATGAATGTTGCCCTTAAGCAGATGGATGGCAGACTATCCCGTTTGATCCAAAAGCTCCGCCAGGAATTATTGGAAACGGTAGCGCATGTCGAGGTGAATATCGATTATCCAGAGTACGATGATGTGGAAGAGATGTCCCACAACATGATGATCGAAAAAACGCAATATGTGTATGAAGAGATTGAAAAGCTGCTTGAGATGGCTAAGCAAGGAAAGATATTGCGGGAAGGTTTGGCCACAGCCATCATCGGCCGTCCCAACGTCGGAAAATCATCCTTGATGAACGCGCTTGTGCATGAGAATAAGGCGATTGTTACGGAAATAGCAGGTACGACACGAGATGTCATCGAAGAATACGTCAATGTGCGTGGAGTACCTTTGAAACTGGTCGATACAGCTGGAATCCGTGAAACAGAGGATATCGTGGAGCGAATTGGTGTAGAGCGTTCCCGTCAGGTCTTGAAGCAAAGTGATCTCATTTTGCTTGTGCTGAACTACGGAGAAGCATTATCTGATGAGGATCGGCAATTATTTGAAGCTGTTGCTGGACTGGATGTCATCGTCATTGTCAATAAAACGGATCTTTCCCAGCAAATTGATTTGGAAGAAGTCCGCAAGCTGGCAGGTGATCGTCCAGTGATCACGACAGCATTGATCGAAGAAAAAGGAATCGACGAATTGGAGCTTGCCATCAAAGATACCTTCTTTGCAGGGGAAATCGATGGCGGCGATTTAAGTTATATATCAAATGTACGGCATATCCAGCTTTTGAAACAAGCACTATCTTCGCTTCGGGAAGCGATGAGTGGTATCGAAATGCAAATGCCGATGGATATCGTCCAGATAGATGTGACAAGAACATGGGAATTGCTCGGTGAAATCATCGGGGATACCGTGCATGAAAGCTTGATTGATCAACTGTTTTCACAGTTTTGCTTAGGAAAATAAAAAAAGGAGAGAATGAACATGACATACGATGCTGGGCATTATGATGTCATCGTCATAGGTGCAGGACATGCTGGCTGTGAAGCTGGTGTGGCGGCAGCAAAAATGGGCGCCAATACGCTGATGCTGTCCATGAACCTTGACATGACAGGATTCATGCCATGTAATCCATCTGTCGGCGGCCCTGCAAAAGGTGTCGTAGTGCGCGAAATCGATGCGCTCGGCGGTGTGATGGGTAAAGTAATCGATAAAACGTATATCCAAATGCGTATGCTCAACACAGGTAAAGGTCCTGCTGTTCGTGCATTGCGGGCACAAGCGGATAAACCGCTGTATATCACTGAAATGAAAAAAACATTGGAAAGCCAAGAAAATCTGACGCTGCGTCAAGGTATGGTTGACCGTCTTATCATCGAAGATGGCGTCTGCAAGGGTGTCATCACAGAAACGAAAGCAGCTTACTATGCCAAGACTGTCGTCATCACTACTGGAACATTCATGCGCGGGCGTGTCATCATCGGGGATATTTCCTACGAGAGCGGTCCGAACAACCAGCGTGCATCTGTTACGTTGTCAGAGCATCTTGAAGAACTAGGTTTGGAAATGGTCCGTTTCAAGACTGGTACACCGCCGCGTGTAAACAGCCGTTCCATCGATTATTCCAAAACAGAAATTCAGCCGGGAGATGAAGAACCGCTTGCGTTCTCTTATGAAACGACCGAATTCATCACGGATCAGATCCCGTGCTGGCTGACGTACACGAATGAATTCACACACAATATCATCAATGAAAACCTAGGCCTATCCGCTATGTATTCCGGAATGATCAAAGGAACAGGACCACGCTATTGCCCATCCATCGAGGATAAAGTCGTACGTTTCAACGATAAACCGCGCCACCAGATCTTCTTGGAACCTGAAGGACGCAACACGGAGGAAGTATATGTCCAAGGACTATCCACTTCCTTGCCGGAATATGTCCAAAAAGAAATGCTGCAAACAATCCCTGGTTTGGAAAAAGCGGAAATCATGCGTGCCGGCTATGCCATCGAGTATGATGCCATGGTTCCGACACAACTATGGCCGACTTTGGAAACGAAAAAGATCCCTGGTCTTTACACAGCGGGCCAAATCAATGGAACATCCGGCTATGAAGAAGCATCCGGCCAAGGAATCATGGCTGGTATCAATGCCGCCGCCAAAGCACTTGGCAAAGATCCGGTTATTCTGGACCGTTCCCAAGCCTACATCGGTGTCATGATCGATGATTTGGTGACCAAAGGAACAAATGAACCTTATCGCCTGCTGACATCACGTGCGGAGTACCGTTTATTGCTCCGTCATGATAATGCGGATATGCGTCTGACCGAGATCGGATATGAAATCGGGATGATCGGCGACGAACGTTACGCTCGCTTCCAAGAGAAAAAACGCCTGATCGAAGAAGAGCGGAAACGATTGGAAGGAATCATCATCAAAACAGAACCGCATGTGCTGGAACTAATGGACGAAGTGGGATCTGTCATGAAAGAAGCACAGCGAGCATCTGACCTATTGAAACGTCCTGAAATCAAATACAGTTTGATCGAAAAAATAGTTCCTGCAGACAAAGACCTGCCTGCCGATGTAAAAGAACAAGTTGAAATCCAGACGAAGTATGAAGGGTATATCACGAAATCCATGCAGCAAGTAGAGCGTATGAAACGCATGGAAGATAAGAAGATACCGGATACCATCAATTATGACGATGTCAGCGGTCTTGCAACGGAAGCCCGTGAAAAATTGAAGAAAGTACGTCCGCTATCTGTCGGCCAGGCTTCCCGGATTTCAGGCGTAAACCCTGCTGATGTTTCCATCCTGCTCGTATATATCGAACAAGGTGGTCACGTGAAAGCAGCGAATCAATAATCTGTCGAAAAGAGGTACAGAATGAACCAAGCAGATTTTCTACAACAATTGGATCAGCAAGGCATCACGATATCGGAAAAGCAGCAAAAACAGCTGGAGGATTATTTCCATCTGTTGGTCGAATGGAATGAAAAGATGAATTTGACAGCTATCACAGACAAGGAGGAAGTGTACTTAAAGCACTTCTATGACTCGATTTCCGCGGCTTTTTTCTACAATTTCAAAGGAGATGAAAGCATCTGTGATGTCGGGGCGGGAGCAGGATTTCCATCCATTCCGCTAAAAATCGTCTTTCCGGGACTGAAGGTGACGATTGTCGACTCGCTGAAAAAAAGAATCACCTTTCTTAATGAGCTTGCATCGAAGCTTGGCTTGTCAGATGTCGCTTTTTATCATGACCGAGCAGAGAATTTCGGAAAAAATGATGCTTTTCGTGAATCATTCGATTTGGTCACGGCAAGGGCTGTAGCACGTATGTCGGTACTGTCAGAGCTTTGTCTGCCGCTTTGCCGGACGAAAGGTCATTTTATCGCCATGAAAGGACCTAGCCTGGAAACCGAACTACGTGAAGCGGAACCGGCGATTGAGGTACTGGGGGGCGAATTGGTGGAGAGCTATACATTCGATCTGCCAGAAGAAGGCGGCGAGCGAAATATCGCCATCATTGCCAAACGTCGCAAGACACCGAAGAAGTACCCGCGTAAAGCAGGGGTTCCCAATCGTGAACCAATTGTTTAAACAACAGAAAATTAGTGGATGAAGTGCCACACAAGCTTACCATTCTCACCCAATCTATGATAAAATAGTAGATAAGGAACTGGCTCGGCTTATGTTAAGCGCAGCAGCTTCTACAGTAGAACTGCTGCGCCTTTTTATACATGTTTCACGTGAAACATTTACTATTCCTTATGTACCTGCTTGCTAGATTAGGATTGTAAAAAAAGGTGGTGTCTGAGGATGTTACACCCATTCAGCCGCATATTTGGGCTAGGTGATAAATCGGATTCAGCAGAAACGGAAAACGATGCGCATCAGGACGAAGTAGTAAACCTTCGGGTTCAGGATATTGTCCCGAACCAATACCAACCAAGAACCGTTTTCCAAGAAGAAAAAATCAAAGAACTGGCTCAGACGATCCGCACGCATGGCATCATCCAGCCAATCGTTGTCCGGAAAAATACTGAAGGCAGCTATGAATTGATTGCAGGTGAGCGTCGCTGGCGTGCAGTCCAGACTTTGGAATGGGAAACAGTGCCTGCCATCATTCGTGACATGTCGGATACAGAGACTGCTTCTGTAGCACTGATAGAAAATCTGCAGCGGGAAGAGCTGACGGTTATCGAAGAAGCACTCGCATACGAGCGCTTGTTGGAGCTGCACTCTTTGACTCAGGAAGCATTGGCGCAGCGTCTGGGCAAAAGCCAATCTACCATTGCCAATAAGATGCGGTTATTAAAGCTGCCGGAATCTGTGCAGCAAGCTTTATTGGAAAAGAAAATTACAGAGCGGCACGCTCGTGCGCTGATTGTGTTAAAAGATGCAGAAAAACAAGAGTTGATTTTGCAGGAAATCATCGATAAAGAATTGAATGTAAAAGAAACAGAGGCACGCATCGCCCGTATCATGAATGCTCAACCGAAAAAGAAACGTCCGAAGCTAAAGGGTGTCAACAAGGATATGCGCATTGCAATGAACACGATTCGCCAATCACTATCCATGGTTACCGACACAGGCATCAACTTAGAAACAGAAGAAGAAGATTTGGACGATTATTATCAAATTACAATTAAAATCCCGAAAAAGTCATGAATAAGCTCCTGTAGTATCCCCATCTTTCAACAAGATGGGTTTTTATATAGGAAAAGGGAGCTAACTTTTCGAAATCTTGAATTTATCCGTCGGACTCTCTGAAAAAATGATAGAATAAATGTATTGAGTTTGAGGTAGGTGACACCATGGGCAAAGTAATCGCAATCGCAAATCAAAAGGGCGGGGTGGGAAAGACAACCTCCAGCGTCAATTTGAGTGCTTGCCTGGCTTTTTTAGGAAATAAAGTGTTGCTTGTAGACATTGACCCGCAAGGAAATGCTACAAGCGGTGTTGGTGTGAACAAAGCAGATGTCGAAAATTGTGTATACAACGTCCTAGTTGAGGATATGGAGGCCGAAAAAGTCCTTGTATCAACTGCTGTTGATAATTTGGACGTCATTCCGGCTACCATTCAGCTTGCAGGAGCCGAGATCGAGCTGGTACCGACGATCTCAAGAGAAGTCCGTCTGAAGAAGGCGATTGATAGTGTGAAAGACAATTATGATTATGTCATCATCGATTGTCCGCCTTCCTTAGGATTGCTGACTTTGAATTCGCTGACAGCGGCAGATACTGTCCTCATCCCGGTGCAATGTGAATACTATGCGTTAGAAGGACTGAGTCAGCTATTAAATACCATTCGCCTTGTCCAGAAGCATTTGAACAAGCATTTGATGATTGAAGGCGTATTATTGACAATGCTGGATGCTCGTACAAATCTTGGTATCCAAGTCATTGAAGAAGTGAAGAAATATTTCCAGGATAAAGTGTATCAGTCAATCATTCCAAGAAATGTGCGGCTGGGAGAAGCACCGAGTTATGGTCAGCCGATCATTATTTATGATCCGAAGTCGCGTGGTGCAGAAGTTTATTTAGACTTAGCAAAGGAAGTGATGGCGCATGGCCAAAGGGTTGGGGAAAGGTCTTAATGCTTTCTTTCCGGAATTGGAAATGAAGGAAGAAGATCAGATTCAGGAAATTGCAATCAAAGAATGCCGAGCGAATCCATATCAACCGCGTAAAGTCTTCTCTGCTGATGCCATTGAGGAATTGAAGCAGTCCATCCAGGAATATGGTATCCTGCAGCCACTCATTGTCCGCAAAAGCATCAAAGGTTATGAGATAGTAGCAGGAGAAAGAAGATTCCGTGCCGCAAAAGCAGCGGGTCTGAAAAAAGTGCCTGTCATCGTCAAAACACTGGATGATGAAAAGATGATGGAACTTGCTTTGTTAGAAAACTTGCAAAGGGAAGATCTCACGCCGATCGAAGAAGCACAGGCTTATTCCAATCTGATGAAAGAATTGGATATTACACAAGAAATCTTATCAAGACGATTAGGGAAGAGTCGGTCGCACATAGCAAATCTTATTCGTCTATTGACCCTCCCGACTGAAATAAGTGACCTTATTAACCAAGGAAAACTTTCCATGGGGCATGGACGTGCTTTGTTAGGTTTGAAAGATAAAAAGAAAATACAGCCGCTAGTTGAAAAAATACAGAATGAGGCCCTGAATGTCCGGCAGGTGGAGCAGCTCATCATCAAGATGAACAAAAATCTGCCGGAACCGGAAAGGAAGAAACCTGTAAAGGATATTTTCCTTGTCCAGACTGAGTCACAGTTGCGGAACCAATTTGGAACGGACGTAACCATTCATCGCGGCAAACGAAAAGGGAAGATTGAAATTCAGTTCTTCTCCGATGAAGATTTAGAACGCATCTTAAATGTGTTAAATAAATAAAGCCAATAGGAGCTCGTGCTTCTTTTGGCTTTTTTTGTTTGTTTCACGTGAAACATATCAATTTTCGGCGGCAGTTGTGTCGGGTGATAGAAGTGGTACTTGTTTACGATCTATGGCAAGTAAAAGTGCACTTATCTTGTACGCAAGCTGCATGACAAGGTGCAATCGCGTGTTTTGCAGTACAAAATACTCCATATCCCCACTAGCATTAACGATACCGGTTATTTGGGCATCACCTACGGCAGGAAGGTTCTTTTTCAATGCCGCCCCCGGTCGTAGAGGTGTAGGGGACACAATGATGGAACCTATGGAAGTTGTTCTGCCTAAGCAAGCGTCAATGGCTATTATATAAGCATTTGGATGCTTCTCCATGATCATTTGCAGTCGTTCCACCAGATTGACGGCATGGACGGGAGATTCCAGTGTTCCATAGACTTGGAGCCTATTCAATGGTTTTTCTGTCAGGAATGAACCAATGATTGGGCCCAATGCATCTCCAGTCGAACGATCCGTACCGATACAAAGAACGACAATCTCCCGGTCATCAGGAATCCATGAGCTGATTGTTTCATAAGCTTTACTCATAAGAAGGGGGTCTTGGTAGTCACAGCGGAACTCCTTTTTTTTCGTAAATATTCTCTTCAGGCTCATAGCTTATCCTCCATACACATATTGGTAATAGTATATAGCTTTTCTACTTTTTCTATACGTGTTCATATGAAATTGGAGGGACTGTGATGTGGGTTGCTGGGATGAAATGGATGTTTTTGATATTGGCGACATTAATAGGAGCTGGATATGCGTCAGGAAGAGAGATCTGGCAATTTTTTGGCTATGAAAGTGGACTGGCTATCATTATTTTCACTGTATTATTTTCTATATGCAGCTATGTTATCCTGCATATCAGTTTTACCGAGAAGAGTGCGCATTACTTTCCGGTGTTGGAGAGGCTTGTTGGCAGAAGATTGGCGGCCCTCTATGATGTGCTGATCGTTTTCTATTTGTTTACAGTGACAGTTGTCATGATTGCTGCTGGAGGTGCCACTGGCATGATGTATCATATTCCCAACTGGCTCGGCATCCTGTTCATATCGCTTATGATTGTCCTGATCTTCATATCAAATGTTGAAGGCGTCGTTTCGATGAATAGTTATATCCTGCCTATTTTAGTCGGCGGTCTCGTCATCGTGCTTTTAGTTTATACAAGAGATGAACAGATTGATTTGTTCCTGGATTGGCGGAAACAAGCGAATTGGCAGGCTGCATTTCCATTCACTGCATTGAATATCCTTCCCGTCGTTGCCGTCATTGGAGCAATTGGCAAACAAATGAAAGGGAAGGGGGAGTTATGGATTGCAAGTATCGGAAGCGGACTCATCATTGGTGCACTGACGTATTTATACAATAATGACCTTATGCATATAAGTCATGCAATCCCAAACTACGATATTCCGCTGTTCTACATTCTGAAGAATTATCCCTCTATCGTTTTAATCGGAATCAGTATCGTATTATGGCTCGCCATCTATACGTCGGCTGTTTCCGGAGTGCTGGGCATCGTCTCAAGATTCCAAACAAAGTGGAGGGGGCCGCTGTGGCTGCAAGCTGCTGTTCTTATTACGCTTATGCTGCCACTTACACAGCTTGGATTTACAGACTTGATAGCTTTGATGTACCCGCTTTTTGGCTTTGCTAATCTCTATATTCTTTCGGCAATCCTCGTATATCCATTACTAAATCGTTACAAAATGAAATAGAAATTTGATAATATATAAAGAAAACAAACGGACGAGGAGATTTAGAAATCATGAATGTAGAGGAGCAGTGGACCAGTATTTACGACTATTTGTCGAGCGCGGAGCTTTGGACCACAATTGGCTTGGCAGTCTTGAAGATCGTCATGATCATTATATTGTCCATGGTTGTTGTGCGTGTAGCCAATAATATTGTGGAGAGAACTTTCAATAATTCTTTTAGGGAAAAGGCAAAAATAAAATCTCCGATAGTGTCTGAGCGACGAGAGAATACATTGAAAAAACTGATTCAAAATATAATTACTTATGTAGTATATTTCACTGCTGTTGTAATGGTATTATCTCAGCTTGGATTGAATATCGGAGCGTTGATTGCAAGTGCAGGTATTGCTGGCTTAGCGATCGGTTTCGGTGCTCAGAACTTAGTCAAGGATATTATCAGCGGTTTCTTTATCATTTTTGAGAACCAATTCTCCGTAGGTGATAATATCCAGACCGCTGGCGTCAGGGGCGACGTGGAAGAGATTGGCTTGCGGACATGTAAGATTCGGAGCTGGACAGGCGAATTGCATATCATCCCGAATGGAAACATCACACAAGTGACCAACTTCTCCGTGCATAATAGTTTAGGGGTATTGGATATCAATGTTCCTTACGAGGCCGATTTGCAACTGGCTGAAGAAGTCATCATGCAGGTGTTAGTGGAGATGCCAGCTGAATACCCGGAAATTCAATCAACACCCCAGTTGTTGGGAGTTGAGACGTTATCTACTTCGCATATTGTTTTACGTGCTATTATCGAAACATTGCCGATGGAACATTTTGGCGTAGCGAGGGAAGCAAGGAACCGCATTAAAACAAAACTGCTGGAACGAAATATCAGTATTCCAGCTCCTAGATTGGTCATGTATAATAAACAGGAAGCAGAAGAACTCATGCAGGAAAGTGCCATAAGGGGGAGTGCTCGTGAGTGACAAAGTCTATCAGCTCAATGATGTGGTGCAAATGAAAAAGGCCCATCCATGTGGTGAAAATCGCTGGAAAATCATCCGGTTGGGAATGGATATCCGGATTAAATGTGAAGGCTGTGGTCATAGCGTACTCATTCCTCGAAAAAAATTCGAGACAAAAATGAAAAAAGTGTTAGAGCACGCAGAAGAACCGACAAATTAATAGTGTTTCACGTGAAACATAGAAGCTTGGCTGATGTTGTCATCGGACAGGCTTTTTTTGTCCAATAAAAAACAAGTTTTACTACTATCAACAAGTATATAAAAGACCGAAATCCTTACATAATTTTGCTGTTTCATACAGAATAGTGTACTCTAGAAGTACGTATGTTTACTTGGACAAAGTAAGGGCAAACTGGCATGCTTAGCGTAAGTCAGTTACCGGTGCTGCCCCATCTTCCCTGCCCTTGGGCGGAGTGTTCAGTAAGCAGATCTATTTTGGTTCGCTGTTCGATGAAAAGCGGCCAGGACACTTAAGGAGTGGAAGATTACATGGCTTTAACAGCAGGTATTGTCGGATTACCGAACGTCGGTAAATCCACATTGTTCAACGCGATTACACAGGCGGGGGCGGAATCTGCCAACTATCCGTTCTGTACGATCGATCCGAATGTCGGCATTGTAGAAGTCCCGGATTCACGTTTAAATAAATTGACTGAACTGGTCAAACCGAAGAAAACCATCCCAACAGCGTTCGAATTCACGGATATCGCAGGTATCGTGAAAGGTGCGAGTAAGGGAGAGGGGCTTGGCAACCAGTTCCTATCACACATCCGACAAGTAGACGCAATCGTTCACGTTGTTCGCTGCTTCGATGATGAAAATATCACGCATGTCTCCGGTAAAGTCGATCCTATCGATGATATCGAAACAATCAATCTAGAACTGATTTTTGCAGATCTTGATTCTGTTAATAAACGTCTGCAGCGTGTAGAAAAGCTTGCACGCCAAAAAGACAAAGAAGCTGTCGCAGAACAAGAAGTACTATCCAAGATCAAGGATGCACTGGAGAATGAACAGCCTGCTCGTGCGCTGGAATTCACGGATGAACAGCAGAAGATTGTGAAAGGCTTGCATCTTTTGACAAGCAAACCAGTTTTGTATGCTGCCAATGTAAGTGAAGAAGAAGTAGCGGATACGTCTGCCAATGAAAATCTTGCAAAAGTCCGGGAGTTTGCGGCAAACGAAGGTGCGCAGGTAATTGTGGTCTGTGCGAAGATCGAGTCAGAAATTGCTGAGCTTGAAGGAGAGGAAAAAGAAATGTTCCTCGAAGAGTTGGGCATTCCAGAGTCCGGCTTGGATCAGCTGATCAAGGCTTCTTACAGTTTGCTTGGTTTGGCTACTTATTTCACAGCTGGAGAGCAGGAAGTGCGGGCTTGGACCTTCAAAAAGGGAATCAAAGCGCCTCAAGCTGCAGGTATCATTCATACTGATTTTGAGAAAGGATTCATCCGGGCAGAAACCGTATCCTATGATGACCTTGTGGATGCAGGTTCCATGGGTGTTGCAAAAGAACGCGGCAAGGTCCGTTTGGAAGGTAAAGAGTATTTGGTGCAAGACGGAGATGTCATGCATTTCCGCTTTAACGTGTAAGGTCGGATCCTCATCTTGCTAATATGCATAATAAACTTGCTTAACGGCAGATAATTTGCTATAATTCATCATTGTGAGTAATTACGTTTTTACAGATTACTCCTTGCTCTTATGAAAGATAAGAGCCGTTAAGTCCAAAAGGAGGTGCAAACGGATGAGAGAATACGAAATCATGTACATCGTCCGCCCAGATATCGAGGAAGAAGCTAAAACAGCTCTAGTTGAGCGTTTCAACGGAATCCTAACTGATAACGGTGCGGAAATCGTGAAAGTTGACGAGAAAGGCAAGAAACGTCTTGCTTATGAAATCAACGACTATCGTGATGGCTACTATTACGTCATTAATCTAAACGGCGAAGAAGCCGCTATTAATGAATTCGACCGTCAAGCGAAGTTCTCTGATGATATCATTCGTCAGATGGCTATTCGTCTAGACGAGAAATAAGGAGGGGTTCTGATGTTAAATCGTGTCGTACTTGTCGGCAGATTAACCAAGGATCCGGACCTGCGTTACACACCAAATGGAGTGGCAGTTGCCAACTTTACCTTAGCAGTAAACCGTCCTTTCTCTAATCAGTCAGGCGAACGTGAGGCAGATTTCATTAACTGTGTTGTATGGAGACGTCCGGCTGAAAATCTGGCGAACTTCATGAGCAAAGGAAGTCTGGTTGGCGTCGATGGCCGTGTCCAAACGAGAAGCTTTGATAATCAAGAGGGCAATCGTGTATACGTAACGGAAATCGTTGCGGACAGCGTGCAGTTCCTTGAGTCTAAAGGCAGCTCTCAAGGAGGCGGACAAGGTTCTTCTGGATACCAAAATCAGAACTCGAACTTCAACAACAACAATAATAACTTCAATAGCAACAACAATAACTATAATCGAAATAACGACCAAGATCCTTTCCGTGATAAAGGGGAACCGATCGATATTTCCGATGATGATCTACCATTTTAATTTAAGGGAGGCAATCTGACATGGCAGCACGTCGTGGTCGCGCGAAGCGCAGAAAAGTATGTTATTTCACAGCAAATGGCATCACTTACATCGATTACAAAGACGTTGATTTGCTAAGACGTTTCATCTCCGAGCGTGGAAAAATTCTTCCTCGCCGTGTGACTGGAACTTCTGCAAAATACCAACGTAAATTGACAGTTGCAATTAAACGAGCTCGTCAAATGGCTCTATTGCCATACGTGAGCGAGTAATGCAAGGAGAGCACCATCCTTATGGATGGTGCTTTTTTGATATATCTCAACAGTTGCAAATTGCACGGAAAGTCCCTGTAACAGGGGCTTATTTTTTTTGTTAGTTTTCAGAATTTAGTTAATTTGATCATATGCCCGGATTATGAACAAGATGCTTGAATCTGATTTCAAAACTTCTATAATGGAAAAAGTTGATTATGAATCTATCAGAAGAAAGGAGCATCTACATGGCTGCTACTACACAAACAATCGATAAACATGTGCAAGTGGAAAACCGGATTCCGTTGATTATTGTCTTGATGGTGGGGAATTTCATTGCACTGATAAACGAAACTGTTATGAATGTCGCTTTGCCCAATATAGAAGAAACCCTTGGAATCCAAACGACAACTGCACATTGGCTTTCTACAGGATATATGCTGACGATTGGTATTCTCATTCCGATCAGTGCATATTTGATGCAGCGTTTCACGACTCGCCAGTTGCTGCTTACTGCGTTATCGTTTTTCTTTGTT
This sequence comes from Terribacillus jepli, assembly GCF_047228925.1. Lineage (NCBI taxonomy): Bacteria > Bacillati > Bacillota > Bacilli > Caryophanales > Bacillaceae > Terribacillus > Terribacillus jepli. The sequence continues at coordinate 55,899 of NZ_JBFEGH010000001.1, forward strand.
GGAACGCTGATTGCCGGTATTGCTCCTAACTTTGCCATATTATTGCTCGGACGTGTGGTTCAAGCTTCTGGTTCGGGGATCATCATTCCGCTAGTGACGACAGTGATCATCACGATCACTCCGCTGGCCAAGCGTGGTTCGATGCTTGGGTTGCTGATGGTTGTGATTTTGTTTGCACCAGCGATCGGTCCTGTATTTTCGGGGCTTGTTGTGGAACAGGCTTCTTGGCGTTATGTATTTCTTAGTGTGCTGCCGCTGACGCTTGCGCTGCTTGGATTTGCTGCATATTATGTTCGCAATGTACTGGAGACGAAGCGTACGAAAATCGATATACTGTCTGTTGTTTTGGCGGTGATCGGTTTTGGTTCGATTGTGATTGGTTTCAGCAGTGCTGGTGCAGAAGGATGGACCAGTCCGCTTGTGCTAGGTGCATTATTGATCGGTCTGGTTGCTATTGCGTATTTTGCTTACCGCCAATTCAACTTGGGGACGCCGATGCTTGATTTGCGACCATATAAGAATAAGAACTTCCTGATGGCGATTTTGGTGACAATCACAGTCATGATGTGCTTTTTCGCTGCGATGATTCTTTTGCCTATATTCATGCAGGATGCTTTGGGAATCAGTGCCTTTGATTCCGGAATCGTACTATTCCCTGGCGGTATCATGATTGCTGTGATGGCATTGCTCACAGGCAGGCTGTCTGATCGGTTCGGGCCGAAACCATTTGCCATCACAGGAACAGTCCTGTTAGTGGGTATGATCGCTTTGATGACGACTATCTCGACTGATACGTCCATGCTGCAGTTTACTTTGCTGTACGTTGGCTTTACCTTTGCGATTGGATTGATTCTGACTCCAATGACGACATTAGGTCTCAATCAGCTGACAGAGGAGCTTTATTCTCATGGGAGTGCTTCTTTGAACGCTTTCAATCAAATATCCGGGGCAATCGGTCCGGCGCTTTTCATCACCTTGATGAGCAGCGGGAGCCAAGCTGTATCCGCCCAGGGTGCAAGTCATGCTATGACAGCCGGTGTGCAGTTTGCTTTCACTATTGCGGGTGTCTTCGCGATAGCTGCAGTCGTATTCGTCTTGCTTGTCAAACAAACCAAACCTGCTCACCATTATCAATATGAATAAGAAATAGCGAGTTCCCGAGGGAGCTCGCTATTTTTGCAGCTGCTGTATGGCTTTGGATAGATCATCATGTATGACGACATCAAAGAGCTCATCCATGACCGTTGGTTCTCGATTGATCAAAATAGATGGCTTGCCGAGTGAATTGGCATACTCAGGGAGTAGGTTGAATGGACTGACGAGCAGGGAAGTTCCTAGTACGAGTACCAGCTCACTTTGCTGTATTGCCTTTTCTGCACTGTCATGTTCTGTGATGGGATCGCCAAACAAGACGACGCCAGGTTTCAACACATGACCGCATTTTTCACAAATAGGAGTGTCTGTTTCCAATAGAAAAGGTAAGTCATAGGATCTGCTGCAGTTTGGACAAGTTGCACTATTCAACGTTCCGTGGTATTCGATGACACGTTCATTGCCTGCGAGTGTATGGAGGCCGTCGACATTCTGCGTGATGACAGTGATTTGTTTTCCATGCACTTCTAAATATCTGAGATAGCGATGTACGTGGTTCGGACCATAATCTTTAAGCAGTTTTACTCGGAAAATATCTTTGTATTTCTGCCAGAAATCTACGGGATCTTTATGAAAATAGTGATTGGAGATATAGTATTCCCGGGCTTCATCAGCGGTCCAAAGGCCAGTGGTGGAGCGGAAATCAGGAATACCGCTGGCAGTGGATACACCGGCTCCGGTCAGGACCGCCACCGATGAGGCATCTGTGATCATTTTAGCTGCTGTTTCAAATTGCATGTTTCGTACCTCCAGCTAATTTTTTATTTTTCCAGTATAGCAAAAAAGTCCGTGATAAGCAGATTACATCAAAATCCGAACAATCCGATTTGGTAAAATTATTAGAAAATGTATTGACAATAGCTGTGTGTCTGCTATGATAAATAAAAAAATTGAACCAAAACATAACTATGTTGATGAAGATCATACCTTTGTTCGTGATTATCCAAGAGAGCTAGTGGCTGGTGCGAACTAGCATAATCCATCAAAGGGCAGCACTTCTGAATAGGCAGACTGAATCTAGTAGGTTTGTCCGGCATATGCCCGTTACGCATAGCTTCAACGAAGGCTGTCATGTGCAAGCAGACAGTGAAAAAGGGTGGCACCGCGTGAGTAGATCCAAGCTTTTCGCCCCTTACTTATCAGGTAAGGGGGCGGAAGGCTTTTCTTATGGGCTCTTTTACCTGTGAAGATATCTTACAATCCAAGGAGGAAAAGAAATTATGTTACCAGATCAGCTTTTACTACGTATTCCAGGACCATCACCGATTCCGCCAAGTGTACAGCGCGCAATGAGCCAGCCGATGATCGGCCATCGCGGTGCGGAGACGACTGCTTTGCTGCAGCGTATCAAGCCAAAATTGAAGCCCGTATTCGGTACAGAACTGGATGTATTGCTTGTGACTGGCAGCGGAACAGCTGGACTGGAAGCAGCAGTCGCCAATACTTCTAAGCCGGGAGATGAAGTGCTGATTATAGTTGTGGGTGCTTTTGGCGATCGGTTTGTGAAGATAGCCCAGGCATATCAGCTTGGAGTCCATCGCTTGGATGTGACATGGGGAGAAGCAGCAAATCCGGAAGATATCAGAGAATATTTAAAGGAACATCCGGAAATCAGCTCGGTTTTTGTCACATATTGTGAAACGTCCACAGGAGTGCTGAACCCAATCAAGGAAATCGCGGAAGCTGTTCATGAAGTTTCAGAGGCTTTGGTCATCGTGGATGGCGTATCCTGTGTAGCAGGTGCCGAGACGGAATTTGATGAATGGGGTATCGATATTCTGGTGACAGGCACACAGAAAGCATTCATGCTTCCAGGCGGAATGTTTTTCGCTGTAGTAAGTGACCGGGCTTGGCGAGTGATTGAAGCTAATCCGCAGCCGCGATTTTACTTGGATTTGACGAAGTATCGTGATGGGCTGGAAAAAGACAGCACACCTTTTACGCCGGCCTTATCCATTTTGTTCGGACTGGAGCAAGTGCTGGCATTGCTTGAGGAAGAAGGACTGGAGCAGGTGTATAAAAGACATCGGCTGATGCGGGACATGACACGGGCTGCTTTCAGGGCATTGGATGTACCGCTGCTTGTAGAAGATGCTTATGCATCTCCGACAGTTACGGCAATCAAACCTTCAGATTTTGATGCCGAACTGCTCCGCAAGCAAGTGAAGCAGGACTTCAACTTGGCATTTGCAGGTGGTCAGCAGCATATGAAGGGTGAAATTTTCCGGATCGGTCATATGGGATATTGCTCTCCGGCAGATGTGCTGCAGATAATCGGGGCAGTTGAAATCGGCCTTGTGAAAATTGGCAAGCAAATAACATTGGGTGCAGGAACGGCAGCAGCACAGCAAATCTACTTGGAACAAGGGGCGAAATGACATGACATACCGCGTATTGATCAGTGATCCGTTGAGTGAAGAAGGCATGGCACCATTGACACAAGCAAATGACTTTGACGTTACAGTGGAGACCGGGATGAATGAAGCACAACTCATCCAGAAGATCGGTGACTATCATGCAATGCTAGTCCGCAGCCAGACAACCGTCACACGGGCAATCATGGAAGCTGCACCGAATCTCAAGGTGATCGGACGTGCTGGTGTCGGCGTGGATAATATCGATTTGGAAGCAGCAACAGAGCTTGGAATCGTCGTTGTCAACGCCCCGGATGGTAATACAAACTCAGCTGCTGAACATACCGTGGCGATGATGATGTCGCTTGCCCGCAACATTCCGCAGGCATTCCTTGCATTGAAGGAAGAACGCTGGGAACGCAAGCAGCATATCGGTGTGGAATTGAAAGGCAAGACACTTGGTATCGTCGGCATGGGCCGGATCGGGGCGGAAGTAGCTTATCGGGCCAAGGGGCAGCGTATGGATGTGATTGCATATGATCCGTTCCTGACCAGGGATCGAGCAGACAAGATGGGAATCGGCTATGGGACATTGGAGGAGGTTTTTGCTGCAAGTGACTTCTTGACGGTCCATACACCATTGCTGAAAGAGACAAAGCATATGATTTCCACGGAGGCGTTTGCTCAGATGAAGGATGGCGTACAGATCCTGAACTGTGCCCGAGGCGGAATCATCGATGAAGATGCGCTGTATGATGCGATCGTCAGCGGAAAAGTAGCTGGGGCAGCATTGGATGTTTTCGAGGAGGAACCGGCTGTTCATCATAAGTTGCTGGAGCTGCCGCAAGTGATTGCCACACCGCATTTGGGTGCAAGCACAGTGGAAGCGCAGGAAAACGTCGCAATCGATGTCAGCAAAGATGTGATGCAGATTCTCAAGGGCGGTCAGGCTATCCATCCAGTCAACTTTTCCTCGATTTCCCCGGAAGTCATGCGGAAAATCCAGCCGTACTTTGAACTTGCGGAAAAACTTGGAGCCTTCCTGGCCAGGACAATGCCGGATGCTATTGAAGAAGTGACAGTTTATTATGCGGGTGACCTGGCAGACCAAGAGGTGGCTCCGCTGACGCGGAACACAGTAAAAGGCTTGCTGCAGCGTTATTTAGGGAATGTGAATGAAGTCAATGCGACGCACCTTGCCAAAAAACGAGGTATTACGATCAATGAACAAAAGACTTCCACGACACGAGGCTTCACCAGCTTGGTTACAGTGGAAGCTAAATCGGCTACCGTGACGCATCAGGTAGCAGGTACACTCGTTAATGGACTAGGGGCCCGTATTGTAAAAGTGGATGACTATTATGTCGATGTGACACCTGCTGGCCATATGCTGCTTGTACGGCATAAGGATCAGCCAGGAGCTATCGGCCGAGTCGGGACCTTGCTGGCGAAATATGCGGTGAATATTGCGACGATGCAGGTAGGACGCTCGAATGAAGGCGGCCATGCGATCATGATGCTCACCGTCGATAAAGAGACGCAGGCAGATGAAGTCGAAGGTTTGAAACAGCTGGATGATATCTTTGATGTAATAGCCATCACGATATAAAAAAAGAAGCGAGCAGATCTTGTCTGCTCGCTTTTTAACGCTTACTGGCTTTCAACATGTAGAATATCGGAAGGCCGATGACTGCTATTCCGATCGAAAAGAGGCAGCTTAGGAAGTCTGTGAACAGCGTACTGATCAAGACAAACAAGGAGCCTGCAATGGCAGCAATCGGGATGAACGGGTAAAGCGGCACACTGTAGGCACGTTCTTTCCCTTTGTTTCGTTTTCGCAAGATGAAAACAGCATAGAAAGCCAGGACATAGAACATGTAAATCGTGAAAATACTCATTTCCGACAGCTTATCAGGGTTGCTGACAAGCATGAAGATGACAGAAAGCACAAGCTGGAGCAAGACCGCTGCCCAAGGTGTATGCAAGGTAGGATGCACCTTTTTCAGCAGGTTGGAAAAAGGCAGCTGACCTCGCTCAGCCATGGCGAATGGAATACGCGGGAACGTCAGGATTTTACCATTGAGACAGCCGAAGATGCTGACAATGATACCTAGGCTGACGACGATCTCGCCGGCATCACCGAGGACAAGCTTGGCAGCCGTGCTGGCAGCATTCGTATTCAAGCTGACGATTTCTGCCGCTGGCAGAATATAAAGCATCGCTGCGTTAATAAGCAGATAACAAGCTGTAACGATCAAAATACCGCCAATCATCGCTTTAGGCAACGTCTTTTCTGGATTCTTCATTTCACCGCCCATGGAGGCAAGCATGATCCAGCCGTCATAAGCGAACAATGTTGCCAGTATGGCTGCACCAAAATTCATATCGGAAATTGCTTCTGGTACGGCACTGAAAAAGTCTGCATCACCTTTCCAGAAGCCAAATACCACAATTAAAATAATCGGGAGCAGTTTGCCGATCGTCGTAACGAGCTGTACCGCTCCGCCAAATTTCGTTCCGAGAATATTGACGATACATAGGAACACGACACTTGCGATACCGATTGCAGCTGTCCATTTTGGATCCCAGCCGAATAAATTGACTAAAAGGGTGCCGAAGTAAAGTCCCAGAGCGCCGATGATGGCAGGTCCATAAAGAATCGTTTGAACCCAGCCGCAAAGGAACCCCCACAGCTCACCGTATGTTTCCTCCAAATAAGCATACAATCCGCCCGTCTTCGGAATCTGCACACCGACTTCCGCGATGGTCAGACCGCCAGCAAGCGTCAGCAATCCCCCGATCAGCCAGGCGAGCATGGCAATTTCAGAGCTGCCAGCATGGCTCAGTACAGGTCCTGGTTTCATAAACACGCCAGAGCCAATTATCGTTCCGACTACAATGGATAATCCTAGAAAAATTCCGATTTCTTTCTTTAATGCTGTGTTCTCCGGTTGATTCATGATGTCACTCCTTCTTCTGACGCAGCATACTGCATTCCTTTAGTGTAGTGATGGATATATGTAGTCCATTATAGGAAATGTGCCTGCAAATAGAAACTAGAAAAAGTATTCTGACTTGTAAGGGTTTTATGCATAAAGAAAGGAGCTTGCATCAATTTGCAGCTCCTGTTGATAATGTTTCCGCCTTGGCGGATGATTATTCATTTGTTCAGCCTAAAGGCATTGCTTTTCGCTGCCGTTTGTCGAATGTCTGGATTTCGGTATAGCCGACGCGTTTAGCGAGTTCGATTGCTTGGTCATATGCATAACCTACATGCTTGGGAGCATGCGCGTCCGAGTTGATTACGATGCCGACACCGGCATCATAGCATTTTTGCAGCAGAACCGGATCCGGATATATTTCGCCAACAGGTTTGCGCAAACCGGCTGTGCTGATCTCGATACATGTATCATTTTCAGCTAGCGCCTTTACAACACGATCGTATTCTCCTTCGATAAAGTCTTGATCATCCGGTTTATAACCGAAAATCTTGATCAAATCGATATGGCCGACAAAGCTGAATAGCTTGGACTCCGCAAGCGTGATGATTTGATCATAATAATCACGATAAGCTTGCTTCAGGTCTCGCTTTTCATATTCGTCTTTGAAAATATCAAGGTCGATTCCCCAATCCCGAATCCAATGGACAGACCCAATGACATAATCAAAAGGGTGCTGATCCAGGAATTCCGCCATTTCTGCTTCTTTGCCTGGTGTATAGTCCATCTCGATGCCCATTTTGACAGGAAGACCTGCTTGCTTGATCTCTTCAAAGAAAGCGAGATAATCCTCAAAATATAGGGTCCGGCGGTTTTCCACCCATGGATTTGATAGAATTTTATTTGTTTCCTGGAAAAAGTAAGCATGCTCGGATATGCCGAATTCCTCTATACCTTTTTCTTTGGCCGCTTTAAGGTATTCGCGGATATAATCCAAAGTGAACGAGCCTGTTTCTGCCATATGTACATGATAATCTGTCAACAAAACGTCCCACTCCCAATAATTAAGTTAAAAATATTTTGACATATTATGCGGGATGTTCCAAGAGGGATTTCTTCGTAAACATCCATATGCAGCAAATAAAAAAGCTCCGCCTGTACAGGAAGAGCTTGCCTGGAATATGGAATTAGAAGATAGAGTGCAAGTAGCCGCCGATACTACTGATTAATAGAGTTGCTGCAAGAATAGCATTGAAATGACTATTTTTCATGGTGTTCCGTTCCTTTCTTTAGGTTGAATTGTTTTATATTTACCCGTTTTTGTTTGTTTATAACCTGTTCTGATCTTGACTTAATCATAGCATGCAGAAATCTTGTACTTCTTCTAGTTTCGGTAGAAAAAATGTGTAAAAAGTGTGGAATAGAAAAACCGGCAGCATGCTTATCGCGATGCCGCCGATCTTAACGTTCGTCTCATTAGTGGCTAATGAGGTGTAAAGTATGTAGTGCCAACCTGTTGTAAGGTTGTCTCACTATTATAAAGGGTCATTCCGGAAAAATAAACAACAAATTAAGATCTTCACAAGCAAAACAATAAGACAGTTCTCTCTATGGCGAAACATTTGTTTGAATACTTGCTTTCAGGTATAATCGTGGGGTAGTAATTTTTAGGATGAAATGGCTTTTGATACGTTTTCGTCCATACAAACGAACGATAAGCACAGCCTAAGCAGCTGTGCTTTTTCTACAATCGCAAGATTACATATTTAAATGGGGTGTCACGATTCATGAATAATGCTCGAAAAATGACGGAAGGAGCTATGCTTGGGGGGATTTATCTCGTACTGCTGCTTATGGCAATATTTGTACCAGTGATCAACTTATTGGCAATGCTTGCTATGCCAATTCCGATCATCCTCTATTGGATCCGACATGGTTTTAAGTCTGGGATCTATTTTTCTGTAGCCATCCTGCTTTTTTCCTTCATCGGAACATTTGCTGGGTTTTTACTCACGACTTCAATCGTGATTGGGGCAGCAGCAACTGGTTACACCCTTCACCAAAAGCAATCCACGTATGAAGCTTTATTGAAGGGAGCTATGGGATACGCGCTTGGGTTCACGATATTCCTGGCCGGGACACAATTTGTATCGGGAATCAACATCATCGAGTTGATCCAAGACAGCTATCATAATACAATCCAGACAGTCCAATCCGAAATGGATACTCTCGGGGTGACGGTAACGGAAGAGCAGTGGGAGCAGTTTGATGCCACCTTCGATTATGTATTGGTGCTGATTCCGACAATGATCGCCGTATCCTCCTTGCTGTATGGTTTCATCTCTCAATGGCTGGCTCATCAAATCCATAATCGTCAGAGCAAACAAAGGATCCTTTATCCACCATTCCGCCGGTTCAACTTGCCGGTCATCGTATTGTTCATCTACTTTATCGGTTCATTCGCCCGCTGGTTTGAGATGGATCAGAACGGCTGGCTTTATCCGATTGTCACGAATGTCGCGGAGCTTGCCGGCATCCTGCTGGTCCTGCAGGGATTTTCATTCTTTTTCTATTTTGCCTATCAGCGCAAACTGCCGAAGGTGCTGCCGATTCTTGCGGTCGTGATCTCAGTCCTTTTCGGGCCGATACTGCTGTATCTTGTGCGTATTTTGGGTATAATTGATATAGGATTCAGGCTGCGGGAACGGATGGGCAGCAAGAAATAGCATGGTCGCGGAATTTAGGTTTAGGAGCTGACATATATGCCAGAGATATTTAAAAAACCAGCATTGAGTAAGCATTTGATCGTGACATATATACTTGCTGTCATCCTGCTAATTTGTGTGTGGTTTTATGAATGGAAGCTTGGGCTGCCGCTGACAGTGCTCCTGGCGCTGTCTTTCTTCTACAGCATACTGACGGAACAGCGAATGCAGGACCAGACGGAGGAGTATATCTCCACGATGTCCCACCGTGTGAAGAAAGTCGGCGAGGAAGCGCTCTTGGAGATGCCGATCGGCATTGTGCTGTACAGCGAGAATTATCAGATTGAATGGACGACGCCTTATATGAACAGGTTTGCGGAGGATACACTTGTGGGTGCCCCGCTGGATGAATTATCCAATGCGCTGTTACCAGCAATCAAGGACGAAAAAAACGAGGTTTGGATTACGCTTGATGATTATGATTTCCTGACAGTGATCAAAAAGGAAGAACGGCTGCTGTATTTATTCGACCGGACAAAGCAGCTGGAGATCCAAAACTTATATAATGAAGAACAGACGGTTCTAGCTATCATTTTCCTCGATAACTATGAAGAAATGACGCAAAATCTTGATGATACGGCGAAAAGTCAAATCAACTCCCGGGTGACCGCGCAATTGAATGAATGGTCGCGTCAGAAAGGCCTTTATTTGAAGCGGACATCACAGGAGAGATTCCTTGCAGTTCTCAATCAGCGTATTTTGAAGGAGCTGGAAAGGACGAAATTCGAAATCCTGGATGAAATCCGCGGGTTGATAACGGATCAGAATATACCGATCACGTTAAGTATTGGAATTGGGTCCGGCGGACAGACATTGCCGGAACTCGGTGAACTTGCACAATCAAGCCTGGATTTGGCGCTGGGCCGGGGCGGAGATCAGGTGGCCATCAAAGGAGAAGCCGGCAAGGTGCGTTTCTACGGCGGAAAGACGAATCCGATGGAGAAACGGACCAGGGTGCGGGCGCGAGTCATTTCCCATGCGCTGAAGGAATTGGTCAAGCAAAGTGAACAAGTGCTCATCATGGGGCATAAGGCGCCGGATATGGATTCGATCGGAGCTGCTATCGGTATCTTGAAAATTGCAGAAGCAAATGATATCGTCGGGCATATCGTCTTGGATAAACAAGATATCCATATAGGTGTTTCCAAGCTGATGTCTGCTATCCAAGAGGATGAAGAGCTTTGGGAACAATTTATCAGTCCGGAAGAAGCGCTTGATCGGGTGACAAAGAATACCCTTGTGGTCGTCGTCGATACGCATAAGCCGATGCTGGTGGCAGAGGAGAGACTGCTGAGCAAGACGGAGCATGTCGTTGTCATCGATCACCACCGCCGGGCAGAGGAATTCATCGAGAAGCCGACGCTTGTTTACATGGAGCCATATGCTTCCTCAACAGCGGAGCTTGTAACCGAACTATTGGACTATCAGCCTAAAAAGCTGCGATTATCCACCTTGGAAGCAAGTGCGCTGCTTGCAGGTATCATTGTTGATACGAAAAGCTTTACTCTTCGTACCGGTTCCCGTACTTTCGACGCAGCATCGTATTTGCGTTCCAAAGGCGCTGACACCGTACTCGTGCAGCGCTTCATGAAAGAGGATCTGGATACGTACGTAAAACGGGCACACCTGATTGAACATACGGATATCTACCGGGAAGGCATTGCGATCTCTGCAGCAGAAAAGGGACAGGTATTCGGGCCGGTCGTCATCGCACAGGCAGCAGATACATTGCTGACGATGGATGGTGTGAGTGCAAGTTTTGTCATTTCCGAGCGGGAAGACGGCCGCATAGGAATCAGTGCCAGGTCACTCGGTCAAGTCAATGTCCAAGTGATCATGGAGAAAATGAATGGCGGCGGGCATTTGACAAATGCCGCTACCCAGATTGCCGATACAACCGTACAGGCGGCCAAGGTCGATCTGAAGCGGATCATCGATGATTATGTTGAAGGGAGAAATGAAGAATGAAAGTCATCTTTACAGAAGACGTCAAAGGCAAAGGAAAAAAAGGACAAGTAAAAGACGTGCCGGATGGCTATGCACGTAATTACTTGCTTAAAAATAACTTGGCAGTGCCTGCAACAAAAGGCAATGTGAAAGTACAGGAAGCAAAAGAAAACAAACAGCACCAGCTGGAACTTCAGGAAGTGGAAGATGCGAAAAACCTGCGTGAAACACTTGCTGGTCTGACTGTGGAAGTAAAAGCGAAATCTGGTGAAGGCGGCCGTTTATTCGGATCCATCACAAGCAAACAGATTGCCGATGAATTGAAGAAATCACATAATATCAAGATCGATAAGCGGAAAATCGAGTTGAATGAACCGATCCGTGCCCTGGGCTACCGCGACTTGGAAGTGAAGCTGCATCCGGAAGTAACCGGCAAAGTGAAGGTGCATATCAGCGAGCAATAATTATTTTCCAACAAAATACTAGCATTTTTCCATCCCCCTTTTGACACAAAAGGGGGATATTTCGGTACAATGGTAGCAGTATGCCAGAAATGGGGGAATCATGATGGAAGAAGTCTGGAATGATCGGACCCCTCCACATAATATAGAAGCAGAGCAAGCTGTGATTGGTGCCATCTTTCTGGAACCAGAAGCATTATCGAGAGCGTCGGAACAAGTTGTAGCTGACGATTTCTATCGTGCAAGCCACCAGCGTATCTTTGATGCGATGATGCGCCTATCCGATAGAGGGGAACCAGTGGACCTTGTAACGGTCACAACAGCACTTGCCAATGCAAAACTGTTGGAGGAGGTCGGCGGTGTTTCGTATTTAAGCGATCTTGCCAATGCCGTTCCGACAGCAGCAAATATAGAGTACTACAGCAAAATCGTAGCGGAAAAGGCGCTGCTGCGCAGGCTGATCCGTTCTGCTACAGATATTGTCACCTCAAGCTTCGCTAAAGAGGATGCTGTCGAGGATGTGCTTAATGAAGCAGAAAAGTCGATTATGGAAGTTTCCGGACGAAAGAATTCCGGTGCTTTTCAGAACATCAAGGATGTTTTGATCGACGTTTACGATAATATTGAGAAATTGCACCATCAGAATGCGACAGTCACAGGTGTCCCAACCGGATACCGGGATCTGGATAAGATGACGTCCGGTTTCCAGCGGAATGACTTGATCATCATCGCAGCGCGTCCATCAGTAGGGAAGACGGCCTTTGCATTGAACATTGCACAGAACGTAAGTATACACGCAGGTGAAAATGTCGCGATCTTCAGTTTGGAGATGGGGGCAGAACAGCTTGTCTCACGTATGCTTTGTGCAGAAGGGAATATCGATGCGCAGCGATTGCGTACAGGAAGTCTCCAAGCAGAAGACTGGGGCAAGCTCACAATGGCAATGGGGAGTTTGTCCAATGCTGGTATTTACATTGATGATACGCCTGGTATCCGTGTCAGTGATATTCGTTCCAAGTGCCGCCGTTTGAAGCAGGAAGGCGGACTTGGTATGATTTTGATCGACTACTTGCAGCTCATCATGGGATCAAGCTCCGGAAAAGGAGAAAACCGTCAGCAGGAAGTGTCGGAGATCTCCCGTTCCTTGAAGGCTTTGGCACGTGAGCTGGAAGTTCCGGTCATCGCCCTATCGCAGCTCTCCCGTGGGGTTGAGCAGCGGCAAGACAAACGACCGATGATGTCCGACTTGCGTGAATCGGGAAGTATCGAGCAGGACGCCGATATCGTCGGCTTCCTGTACCGTGATGATTATTACGACAAAGAGTCGGAGAAGCAGAATATCATCGAGATCATTCTCGCTAAGCAGCGTAACGGTCCGGTTGGAACGGTGGAGCTTGCCTTTGTGAAGGAATATAATAAATTCGTAGATTTGGATCATAGATATTCGGAAAGTGATGTTCCACCGGCATGATAACAGCACCCTATCAATCGATAGGGTGTTTTTTAACGAACGAATTTAAAGTGTTTTTATTAATTGTTCGGTTGTATCATTGACATGTGTTTTGGGGATTGATAAACTTTAGAAGTGTTAAAAATAGTTTATTTGGCGGAGGTGCCACACAGATGTCCTCAGTAGTTGTAGTAGGAACCCAATGGGGAGATGAAGGGAAAGGGAAGATTACTGACTTCCTTTCACAAAATGCCGAAGTTGTTGCTCGTTACCAAGGCGGGAACAATGCTGGCCACACAATTAAATTCGATAATGTCACATATAAGCTTCACTTGATTCCATCCGGTATCTTTTTCCCGGAAAAGAAATGCGTATTGGGCAATGGTATGGTAATCGATCCAAAAGCATTGATCAAAGAATTGGAATATTTGCACGAACGCAATGTCAGTACAGATAATCTAGTCATTTCCAACCGTGCACATGTCATTCTTCCGTATCATCTGAAATTGGATGAGCTTCAGGAAGAAGCAAAAGGCGCTAATAAAATCGGTACGACGAAAAAAGGCATCGGACCTGCATATATGGATAAAGCAGCTCGCATGGGTATCCGTATTGCGGATCTATTGGACAAAGATGCTTTCCGTGAAAAACTGGAGCAGAACTTGGAAGAAAAGAACCGTCTGTTCGAGAAAGTTTATGAAAGCAAAGCCTTCACCGTAGAAGAAATCCTTGATGAGTACTTTGAATATGGACAGCAAATTGCGAAGTATGTAACAGATACATCCGTTGAGCTGAACAATGCGTTGGATCAAGGTCGCCGCGTACTGTTCGAAGGTGCACAAGGCGTCATGCTTGATATCGACCAAGGTACGTATCCATTCGTCACAAGCTCCAACCCGATTGCCGGTGGTGTTACGATCGGTTCCGGTGTCGGTCCGACGAAAATCAACCACGTTGTTGGTGTTTCCAAAGCGTACACAACTCGTGTTGGCGATGGTCCATTCCCGACTGAATTGCATGATGAAATCGGCGATCAGATACGCGAAGTTGGCCGTGAATACGGTACGACCACTGGTCGTCCGCGCCGTGTCGGCTGGTTCGACAGCGTTGTTGTGCGTCATGCGCAGCGCGTGAGTGGTATTACAGATCTTTCCTTGAACTCGATTGATGTATTGACAGGAATCGAAACGCTGAAAATCTGTGTTGCTTACCGTTATAAAGGTGAAATCATGGAGCATTTCCCGGCAAGCCTGAAAGAACTTGCTCAATGTGAACCAGTTTATGAAGAGATGCCAGGCTGGACAGAAGACATCACTGGTGTCCGCAACTTGAGTGAACTGCCAGCGAATGCACGCCACTATATCGAGCGTATTTCCCAGCTGACAGGCATTCCGCTAAGCATCTTCTCTGTCGGACCGGATCGTACTCAGACAAATGAAGTAAGAAGCGTATACAGTCAATAAGTTAAAAATCGTCCATGCGGACGATTTTTTTCTTTTTCCTTCCAAGAAATGTCGGATTGCCCCCTTCCAAAGACATTTGACCGAAATTGCTGTAAAATAGAAAGGGTATGCAAATACTGAACTAGTAATATAAAGATAATACAATTCAGATAAAAAACACTAGAAAGCGTGGGAATACGATGAACCATAAGATCTTAGTGGTGGACGACGAAAAACCAATCGCTGATATATTGAAATTCAACTTGGAGAAAGAAGGATACGAGGTGATCTGTGCCTATGATGGTGATGAAGCTGTCGAGTTGGTACAGCAGGAGAACCCGGATTTGATCCTTTTAGACATCATGCTGCCGAACAAAGACGGCAATGAAGTATGCCGTGAAGTACGGAAGACGCATAATATGCCAATCATCATGCTGACTGCGAAGGATGCGGAAATCGATAAGGTCCTTGGTCTTGAGCTCGGTGCTGATGACTACGTGACAAAGCCTTTCAGCAACCGGGAAGTGATTGCCCGTGTTAAAGCGAATTTACGCAGACAAGCGCAGATTCCAGAGGAAGACAACAAAGAGAACAAGGATATCGAAATCGGCAAACTCGTCATCCACCCAGAAGCATATACAGTGACCAATGATGGTGTACAGGTGGAACTGACACATCGTGAATTCGAATTGCTTCACTACCTTGCCCGTCACAGCGGACAAGTCATGACGCGTGAACATCTGCTGGAGACAGTTTGGGGATATGACTATTTCGGTGATGTACGTACAGTTGACGTAACCGTGCGCCGTCTCCGCGAGAAAATCGAGGACAATCCGAGCAGTCCGCTCTGGATCATCACACGAAGGGGTGTAGGATATTATCTTCGCAGCCCTGAACAGGAGTAATATCTATGAATAAGATAGGCTTTTTCCGTTCTGTGAGCCTAAAACTGGTTGTCGTTTACATTTTACTGCTGATCATCGCTCTTTTGCTGATCGGCGTCTTTTTTACCAACAGCTTGGAAAACCAGCTGATTCAAAATACAAGAGAGTCTCTTGATTCCAATATGCAGTGGCTGGAACAATCCTTAGCTCAGGAATTTGAGGAGGATCGCTCCCCAACTGATCCTACATTGGAAGAAGACATCGCAGATTTACTGAAAAATTACTCGGAAGGTAATACAACGAAGATCCAGGTTATCGATACGCAGCGTCAGCTTGTAGGTACAAATGAGTTAAGTGATAACGATACCGTAGGTGCACGGATAACGGATAATAATATAGTCCAGGCAATTACGAATAATGGATTTCCGGATCAGAGTAAGCTTAATATCGTCATAGATGCAGATAGCGGAGATAGAACCCTGAAATCATATTACAACATCGAAGGAACAGATAGTAATGGCGATAACGAACTGCTTGGCCTGATCTATGTTCGTACATCGATTGAACCTGTATATAGTCAACTGAAGAGCACAAATCTCACCTTTTTGCGTGCTACATTCATTGCCCTCATTTTCGCTGCCATCCTTGGAATTCTCATTGCCCGGGCAATAACCAAGCCAATCAAGGAAATGCAAAAGCAAGCCCGTATCATGGCAACTGGGGATTTCTCCAAGCGAGTGAATGTTTATGGTGAGGACGAAATAGGACAGCTTGCCCGTACTTTCAATCATATGAATGATGAACTCCGGCAAGCGCATATGCGGACAGAAGGTGAGCGTCGCAAGCTCAGTTCCGTACTCTCCCACATGTCAGATGGTGTCATCGCAACCGACAGGAATGGTGCCATTACATTGATGAATGCTCCGGCAGAAAGTCTGATCGGACGAAGTGCTGACGAAGTACGCGGCCAATTCCTGATCGAAGTATTGAACTTGAATGAAAAGATAGTCGATATAACGGAAATACAGGAAACAGGATCGATCATCATTGATATGAGTGATGATGACCAATATTTGCTGCTTCGCTGCAATTTCTCCATCGTACAGGATGAATATGAGCAAATCAGCGGGTTCATCACGGTGATCAGTGACGTTACCGAACAAGAGCAGATTGAACAGGAGCGGCGGGAGTTTGTCTCCAATGTGTCGCATGAGCTCCGGACCCCTTTGACAACGATGCGGAGTTATTTAGAGGCGCTGACGGATGGAGCGTGGAAGAATGAATCGATCGCCCCGCAGTTCCTGGATGTCACACAGCAGGAAACGGACCGGATGATTCGCCTCGTCAATGATCTGCTCCAGCTCTCCCGTATGGATAGCAGCAATTATACGATGGAATGGGAACGGCTCAATTTCGTCGATTTCTTCCATCATGTGATCGACCGCTTTGAAATGAACAAGCGGGAGGATATTGCATTTGAACGCTATCTGCCAAAAGAGGAAGCGTTCATCTCGATTGATAAAGATAAGATCATGCAAGTGTTGGATAATATCATCAGTAATGCCATCAAGTATTCACCGGATGGCGGAACGATCCGTTTCCGTCTTCGAAAAGATAGTCAAAAGCTATTGATCAGCATCTCTGATGAGGGGATGGGTATTGCTTATGAAAAACTGGACAAGATATTCGAACGATTCTATCGGACGGATAAAGCCCGTACCAGGAAGCTAGGCGGTACAGGTCTGGGTCTGGCAATAGCTAAGGATCTTGTCGAAGCACATCACGGAGTAATTTGGGCCGAAAGCAAAGAAGGTAGAGGCACGACCGTGCTCTTCACTATTCCGCTTAACCGGAAAAGGGGTGAGGTGCGTTGAAATTAGAGACATTCAATACGATTTTGTTAGTCATTCTTGTAGCGATGAGTCTGATTTTGACAGCCTATGTATGGACTTTTCAGCCAAATAGCCTGAAATCGGAAGGAATCGGCACCGAGGAAGCGAAGACGCTAGGCGGGGTGGAGAAGCAGCTTGCGGATGTAGTCCGTCCGACACATATTTATGTGCATAATGGTGACAATCACTTTGTTTTTAAATCCAAGGAAGAAGAACAGGTTTTCACGGATGGACTGGCGGACTGGACGCTTACAAATACCAAACCGGGTAGTCTGGACGAATTGCCAAAGACAAGCGTAGAGCTCGTTTATCCAGTGACGATAGCTTATTCCCAGCTGAATGCTTTATTCCAAGTGGAAGGGGCAGAAAACGTGACAAGCAGGCTGGGTAATGGCGGTTTTACTAAATTATATTTGGAGCCAAATGAGGATAATACGACAGATTTGATCTTTGTTAATGATCGGCAGGAGGATCCATTACAAAATGTCGTAACAGCGACAGTAACGAATAATATTCAAAATACGATCCTAGCCGAAGACAGCCTTACTGCAGCCGTTCCTTTATCTGAGACTGGTACAAATGACTTGAACCAGATTTTCCTGCCGGAAGAGATTGTCGTGAAAGACAGTAATGTCCGCGGAGAGACAATTTCCAGGAATGCATTTGCTGAAATCTATATGGATAATAATTACACCATTCAAGGAACAGATCAATACACCGATAGCAATCTATTGGAGATGATCAAGTTCAGTAATAATGGACAATTTGCTTCCTATCAATATAGTTCAACCTCTCCTGGCGCCGGTACGACGAGCAGGGCTGATCAGATGCAGGCTGCAATCAATACAATCAATACCCATAAAGGATGGACAGATGATTATAATTTGTATGCAGTGAGTGGGGAAAGCAATTTCACTTTCCAATTTCGGATGATGAACGATGGTTATCCGGTATTCCAGACGAATGGGTTATCGTTAATAACCATCCGGATGCAGAGCACGCTTCCCGAACCAGTCAGCTATGAGCGGACGCTGCTTGATATTGGAGTTTCCGGGGGGTCCCGTGACTATATGCTAACGGTCCAGCAAGTGAAGGATTGGATGGAAAAGAACAAATACAATCCGCGTGATATACAGGATGTAGTCATCGGCTATCGTTTGGATGATAATGATTCGGACATTTACAAATATCATCTGAAACCTAGTTGGTATGTGAAATATGAAGGAGAATGGAATGAGGTCAAGGACAGTGATACAGGGGGAGAGAGCTGATGCAATGGAATAAAATTAAGCTCATGTTCATCCTTGCCTTCCTTGTTTTGAACATTTACCTTATCTTCCAGCTGTTCCCGCAGGAAGAAACGGAACAGCTTGTATTGGAGACAGAAAGTCAAGATAAGGTTCTATCCAGTGTGACAGGTTATAAAGAGCTCTCTGATGAGGAAACAGAAACCAATCAGCAATATGAAGCAAAAAAGCTGCATTTTACGGATAAGGATTTGGAGAAGATTCCACAGGACGAAGAAATGGACTTCGATATCAGCTCAGGGGATCAGCTGGTTGCAACATTCAAGGAACCGAAGGAATTGCCGGTCGAGATTTCGGCAGATGATGATCAAGAACAGATAACAGAAGAACTAAGTGGATTTGCCGAGGATTATGTTTTGAACGGGAAAGATTACACCTATTGGGGCAGACAAGGCAATAAACTGCTATTCTTCCAAAAGACAAGTGAGGGACAAACCTATTTCAGTCCGGATAGTCTGCTGCTTGTCACCCTCAATAGTGATTACAAAGTAACCGAGTATACACAAACGTATATTGAGGATTTCAAGAAGAGTGAAAATCAAGAGAATCTGAAACATTATTCAGAGAAGGAAGCCGTCAAAGCATTGCAGAGTAAACAGCTGATTGAAATCAATGACAAGATTGAAGTGGAAAAGGGCTTTTACCCGACTATCGAGCTTTCTTCAAAGCTTAATTTTGCCCCTGCTTACAAAATCACAGTAAATGGAACGAAGCATTATTTTTACATGTTGCTTCCGGACTATCCATATACGAATGCACCGACTGAGTCAGTATTTCTAAGCAGCTTAGAACCAGAGACAGAAGAAACACAATAAGAGGTGAAACAGCATGACGTTAAGCTTTAGCGTACTTGCTTCCGGCAGTTCCGGGAATGCGTTCTTTATCGGAACGGAAAAAGAGCGCATCCTGGTCGATGCTGGTTTGACAGGCAAGGAGCTGCAGCGTTTATTGGAGGAGGCAGGAATCGATCCGGCAACACTGACGAAAATCCTGGTCACACATGAGCATAGTGACCATATAAAAGGATTAGGTGTGGCAGCAAGGAAATTCGATTTGCCGATTTACGCTAACGAGAAGACATGGAAAGCGATGGAGAACAGCATCGGGAAGATACCTTTGGATCATAAATTCGTCTTCGACATGGAAGAGACGAAAACGTTTGGAGATCTGGATGTGCAGTCATTTGGCGTATCCCATGATGCGGTGGAGCCGATGTTCTATGCTTTTCATCATGATGGTAAAAAAGTAGCGTTAGTGACGGATACTGGTTATGTATCGGATCGAGTGAAGAAAATCGTCGAGAAGGCAGATGCCTACATTTTTGAAGCAAACCATGATGTAGGTATGCTGCAGATGGGCAGCTATCCATGGAATGTCAAGCGGAGGATACTGGGTGATCTTGGTCACGTATCCAATGAAGACAGCGCGCTTGCTCTGACAGATTTGATTGATAACAATACGAAGCGCATCTATCTGGCACACTTGAGCCGCGATAATAACATGAAGGATCTCGCACGGCTTGCCGTCGGGAATATCTTGCAGGAGCGAGGCTTCGATTTAAATAAGCACATCGAATTGCATGATACAGATCCAAAAACACCGACACCGCTTTTCCAAGTAGTTTAATTTTCTGATATCGTGGAAAGATAGCTATATCGAAAAGAATTGGAACGGAGGCTAACATGGACTATTTTGATGACCAACACAGGGAACCGGAAAAACCGAAGCGACGCGCAAGCTGGCTGCTGCCAGCTATATTGGGCGGGATCATCGGCGCCGGTATCGTATTGCTTGTCGCTTATGGGCTTGATCGGGACAGTCTGATGCCGAACGACCAATCGCAGCAAGGAGAGGCTGCGCAGCTCGCAGCGGATTCAGATCAAAATCCCAATCTACAGAATGTTAGTGTCGATGTGCAATCCGGCATTACCGAAATCGTGGATGAAACCGCACCGGCTGTTGTAGGGGTAGTGAATTTGCAGCAAGGTGATGCACTTTTCTCACAGGAAGAGAGTACTGCGGGAAGCGGATCTGGTGTCATATATAAAAAAGAAGGCGACAAGGCCTATGTAGTGACGAATCACCATGTCGTCGAAGGTGCAACAGATGTCGATGTCATCTTGCATAATGGCGTGGAAGTTTCCGCGAATCTGCTTGGAAGTGATGTTTTTACCGATTTAGCAGTTTTGGAAATGGATGCTTCCCGAGTTGAACAGGCAATTGAAATCGGGACCTCTTCTTCCGTCAAAACCGGGGAGCCCGTCATTGCCATTGGAGATCCATTGGGATTTTCAGGATCGGTTACACAAGGCATCATCAGTGGTGTAAACCGTACGGTGCCACAGGATCTAAACGGGGATGGCCGAGCTGATTGGCAAGCAGATGTCATGCAGACGGATGCTGCTATCAATCCAGGTAACAGCGGCGGTGCCCTCATCAATATGGCGGGGCAGCTGATCGGGATCAACTCGATGAAAATAGCTGAATCATCTGTTGAAGGAATCGGCTTTGCCATTCCGGTTGACAGCGCTGTCCCTGTAATGGAACAACTTGAACGGAATGGGCAAGTCGAGCGTCCATACTTAGGAGTGGAAGCATACTCATTAAATGAAATTCCAGCATCTGAGCGGACGGAACACCTAGGCTTGCCGGACGGTATTGAAAATGGGGTTTACATTTGGAGCATCGAAGCGCTATCCCCAGCAGCAAGTGCCGGATTACAGGAGCTGGATGTCATTACGGAGCTGGATGGTCAATCGATTGAAGATATGACATCATTACGCAAGCATCTCTACGAAGATAAACAAATCGGTGATAAGATGAAAGTGACGTATTATCGAGACGGGGAAAAGAATGAAACTACTGTAACTTTAAGCTCACAGCAATAAGGCAGCCTCATATAGGCTGCTTTTTTAGTTATGCACAACCTGTGGATGTGTATGAGGATAACATACTCTATTTTGTAGGGAACAAATATTCTTATTACTAAATAAAGAATCACTTTTGTGTATATGTGTATAAGTTTGTGGATAATTTGTTCATAGCGTGTGGAATGCTGTGCATAAAAGGGTTATGCACAAGTTATTCACAATAATGGTGGATAAATTATGAAAGCGACAACATGGAAAAGAAGCAGCCTATCCATTGTAGGAATAGGCTTTTTCTGTTATTATTGTTTAGCGGATTGACCAAAAGACGATTTCGGTCAATTGGTCTATGTGGACAACTTGGTAATTGACACTTAGGAGGAAAAGTTATGAACATGTTGAAGAAGGAATGGCTTCACATATGGAAAGACCGGAAAATGCTTCTGGCCATATGCGGTATATTGGTTGTTCCTTTGCTTTATAGTGCTATTTTTCTGGCGGCTAACTGGAATCCGTATAATAATACGGATAATTTACCTGTTGCTGTCGTGAATCTTGATAAAGGATCAACTTTTGAAGGCAAGGAACTTCATGTCGGAAGCGATTTTGTGGATAACTTGAAAGACAATGATAAATTTGACTGGCAGTTCGTCGATGAGTCAAAGGCAATGGATGGTCTGAAATCAGAGGATTATTATATGGTAGTCAAGATTCCAGAGGACTTTTCGGCAAATGCAGCTACTTTACTGGATGATGATCCGAAACAAATGAATATCGAATACTATTCCAATCCAGGTAAAAACTATCCAGCTTCCAAGATTACGGATAGTGCGATGCAGCAGCTGGATAAAGAAGTTGCAGAGCAGGTAACAGAGGAATATGCCCATTCCGTATTTGCCAGTCTTTCCGATGTGGCAGATGGACTGAAAAAAGCTAGTGATGGCTCCAAGGAACTTGCGGATGGTTCAAACGAGGTTAATGAGGGAGCTAAAAACTTAAGCAAGAACTTGGCGAGCCTGTCGACTAGCACAGCAACTTACACAGAGAAGGTTGGCGAAGCAGATCAAGGCATGAATGAGTTGGATACAGGTATTCAGAGTTTAGCTTCCAAATATCCAGACCTTGACCAAGGAATTACAAAAATCAATGATGGCCTTCAGACATTGAATGGAAGTAGCAGTGATCTGGAAAGCGGATCTGATCAATTGGTATCGGCCACCGATCAGATATCAAGTGGATTGCAGCAACTGCAGCAGGCTACCGATCAATTAGCAGGCAGTTTTCCGGAATTGAATAATGGTATTGCAGCGGCGAATGAAAAAGCACAAACTGTCAAAGACAAACTGGATGCAGCGCAGTCTCAATTGACGGCTTTGGGAGATTTGGCACAGCAACTGCAGGAGTCGAAGCAGCAGATTGAGCAACAGCAAGCAGCTCGGATCAAGCAGCTGGAAGATATCGTGACCAATGATGACCTCTCTTCTGAGCAAAAGCAGGAGGAACTGCAAAAGCAGATTCAGGAGCTGGAGGATGCAGTTCCTGATGTTGATGTACAGCTTCCGGATATTGATCCAGAAGCAATCACACAGCAGCTGACTGAAGTGACAACACAGCTTGACCAGATCGATAAGCTTGCGCAAGGTGCACAGCAGACACAGACAGCGTTGAACGGATTAAATGAAGCAGCTGGCAAGCTGGCGGATGGTGCATCTTCTATCCAGTCAGGCCAGACAGAATTGAATAATGGGATTCATTCGTATACGGATGGAGTCAGTCAGTTGGCAAATGGGTCCCCTGCGCTAGTTTCAGGTTCCCAGACGGTAATTGATGGATTGGGACAGCTTCAATCAGGCAGCAGCAAGCTCACAGCAGGTCTGGATCAATTGAATGCCAATGGTCCGCAATTAGCCGATGGGGCGCAGCAGCTGACGGATGGTTCACAAACCCTGTCCGATGGCACACAGAGTGTGACGGATGGAAGTAACGAATTGCATGATGAGTTGGCTAAAGGTGCCGAAGACGCAAACATCAGCACAAGCGATAAAACAGATAATATGTTTGCCAGTCCTACAGATGTGAAGGATGAAAAATTGAGTACTGTGCATACCTATGGGGAAGGACTTGCGCCATACATCCTTTCCATCGGTTTATTTGTTGGAGCGCTGGTATTCACGAATATCTTCCCGCTTCGCGACCCTGCAAGTGAACCGACATCGGGCTTTGCATGGTTCCTGAGCAAGTTCAGTATTGTCTTGTTTGTCAGTGTGCTCCAATCTTTGTTTGCAGTAATTATGCTTGTCCATATTATGCATGTGCAAGTGCATAGTGAATGGCGTTTGCTCCTATTCGCAATCCTATTCAGTTTAACTAGCTTCCTGCTGATTCAGTTTCTGACAGTTGCATTGGATAATGTAGGGCGCTTCCTGGGAATTATTGCGTTGCTATTCCAAATCGGTGCAGGTGCAGGGACTTATCCAGTGGCGTTACTTCCGGAATTCTTCCAAGTCATTCATAAGTTCGTCCCGATGACATATGCAATCAGCGGATTCCGGGAGATCATTTCCATCGGCGATGACTGGGGTTACCTCTGGCAGCAAGCTGGTTACTTGAGTATCTTTTCTGTGCTATTCTTAGCATTGACAATTCTTGTCTATATATTGCAGACTCGTAAATTCAAAAAAGATGATGAAGATGAGGCTGTTGTTTCCACGTAAAAGAAAAAGGGGTAGAGAACAATGATAGTAGATAAAAAAGAACGCATTATCGAGGCAGCGGCTATGTCATTTAGTCAATTCGGTTTCAAAGCGACAACAATGGCTTCTGTTGCCAAAATAGCCAAAGTAGCAAAGGGTACGATATATACGTTCTTTGACAGCAAAGAGTCATTGTTCTCGACTATCCTGGAACGGACAATGAAACAGCTGCGACTAGCAGCCGATGCAGCAATACAGGAGGAAGCGGCGTTTCATGAGAATATCCAGGCGATGCTCGATGCAATCCTGGGGTTCCGCGAAAGCCATCAGCTGCTGATCAAACTGAGTCAGGAAGCAAAGGAATTGGGCACAGTGGAAGTATTGGAGATTCTTACCCAAGTAGAGCGATTGATCCTTGATTACATCAAGACGGTCATCGTGAAAGAAAGGGCAAGAGGCGCAGTAACAAATCATGATCCCGAGCTTCTTGCGTTTCTTGTATATAAAACATATATTGCGCTCATTTCCGACTGGGAACGCCAGCATGAACCACTTCCGAAAGAAACGATAACGGAAATCATCAGAACACAAATCCATTAAGAAACCCGCTGCGTGATAGCAGCGGGTTTTTCAATGCTTCGCCTGGATTGATTCCAAAGCTTGCAGGACATTCGCTTTCCGTCTTTCCGATAGTTAAGCAATTCGACAATGATGGATTTTTCTTGATCGATTGCCTTCGGTACTTCACCTACATCTTTTTTTGACGTTTCTCTCCTTGCAGGAACCGGCAATTCTGACCGATAATTCCTTTAGTTTTGTAGCCTGTGATTTGCTCAACTGCTTTATTCGTGTAGATGACAGGGGTTATCTGGCAATGAGGGATCGGTGATGACGACACCGGCGCCTACCTAATCAATGACTTCACGAAAGAAGTCATCCTTCCTGTATAAAACGTCATTCTATGTAACTTCCTCTTTTGACGTTCTATTCCATAGGCTCTTGCATATTCATCCAACTTGTAAAAACAGACAATAATTATATGGTCAGCTTCAGGGAACTATTGGTAAAATACTAGTGGAATAAAGTGTTTGAAAGTGAGGAGAATCTTTATGTATAAACAGGAGCCCATCTTTTTGGAGCCTGCTCTGCAGGAACGTATCTGGGGAGGGACGAAACTGGCAGATGTATTCGGTTATCATTTGCCTTCCAATCAAACTGGCGAGGCATGGGTCATTTCTGCCCACCCGAACGGTCCGAGCAAAATCCGAAATGGTGAACTAGCTGGGAAAACATTGCTGGATGCATGGCAGGACCATAGGGAATTATTCGGGAAACATGAAAATGAGGACTATCCATTGCTTGTAAAGATCCTTGATGCTAAGACTGATTTGTCCGTGCAAGTGCATCCAGGTGATGACTATGCTCAAGAAGTGGAGAAAGAGCCGTATGGAAAAACGGAATGCTGGTATGTAGTGGATGCAGAGCCCGGAGCAGAAATTGTTTTCGGTCATCATGCACAAACAAAAGAACAACTAGAAGAGATGATAGACGAAGGAGAGTGGCATCAGCTGCTGCGACGGGTTCCGGTGAAGAAAGGTGATTTCGTTTATGTTCCGAGTGGTGCTATCCACGCGATCGGAGCTGGTATCGTCATCTTGGAAACACAGCAAAGCTCTGATATCACTTACCGCGTATATGACTATGACCGTAAAGATGATCAAGGGAATGAACGTGAGCTGCATTTGGATGCTGCAAAGGCAGTGTCGACTGTTCCACATGAAACAATCGAAACAAGGGAAGCTCCTATGAAGCTTGGGGCAAAAACAGAGCAGAAACTTGTCGAAAGCGAGTATTTCACCGTTTATCATTGGCAAATAGCAGGAGAAGCTGAATTAGAAACACCAGGATCATTCCTTCAAGTAAGCATCATTGAAGGAAGCGGTGAGATCGTACTTGAAGATCAGTCGTACCAACTTAATAAAGGTGATCATTTCGTGCTTCCGGTTCACATCAAGAAATTCACATTGAAAGGTCAGCTTGAAGCGATAGTTTCCCATGTATAAGAACGAGATGACATGTACTTTTTCGATAGCTTTCGTCTATTTCCTGGGAAATACTTGGTGAAACACTGCAAAGTTTTTCCTTCCCTATGCTATAATTGGTCCACAGTTCAAAGAGACAGGAAAGGTGAGCTATGAAACGATTAGCAGCAATGTTGTTTGTGGTTGGTATGGTATTCCTGCTTTCCGCTTGTTCGGATGATCAGTCAGCGAAGGATGGACTTGATCAATTTGTCGACAATTGGAATGCCCAGGATTTTGATAAAATGTACGATCAGCTGACCGAAGAATCGCAAAAAGAAATTTCCAAGGAGGATTTCACTAAACGGTATAAAGATATCTATGATCAGACTGGAGTATCTGATTTGAAGGTCACTGTAGGCGATGTGTCTGAGGACGATGAAAAATCAGATGCGGATACCCAGCAGCTGCCTTTGTCTGTCAGCATGCAGACAGTTGCCGGAAAAGTGGAATTTGATAAGGAAGCAGAGCTTGTCAAAGTCGATGGGGAAGACGGTGCGACTTGGAAGGTCAAATGGGATCCTTCCTACATCTTTGCCCAGCTAAATGACAACGAAAGTGTCCGTATAACATCAGTGGAGCCCGAACGCGGACGGATATTGGATACGAATGGGAAAGAACTGGCATTCAATGCAACTGTTCCGTCCGTCGGAATCGTTCCGGGTCAATTGGAATCAGACGGAAAGAGCCGGGATGAGACACTTGATCAAGTGGCAGAGACACTAGGGATTGAACGGGAAGAAATTGACGGCCTGCTGGAGCAGAGCTGGGTGACGGATGAAGTGGATGTCCCGATAAAAACATTGCGCCCTGATCAGCGTGACTTGGCTGATGAGGTCGGTCAACTTCCTGGTGTCCAAATCACGGACACTAGTTCAAGATTCTATCCACATGGAGAAGCTGCAGCACATTTGACTGGTTATGTGAAGAAGGTAGACGCAGAGTTCCTTGAGGAGGATGACAATGCTTCCAATTATGATGCTGACTCCTATGTTGGCTCGACAGGGTTGGAATCTGTCTATGAGGATCAGCTTCGAGGTACTATCGGTTGGAAGATCTATACGGTTTCCGAAACTAGCGATGAACAAGAAGTGATCGCCGAGACCGAGGTGCAGAATGGAGAAGATGTCGAGACGACAATCGATATCAACATGCAAGAGAAGATTTATAATCAGCTGAAGGACGATAGCGGAGCATCCGTAGCCCTCGATCCGAAATCAGGAGCTACTTTGGCATTGGTAAGTGTGCCATCCTATGATCCGAATAATTTCATTTTCGGCTGGGATGATGAGGAATATGAAAAACTATCCAATGATGAAAACAGTCCGTTCTCAGCTAAATTCAATAAAGCATATGCCCCGGGTTCCACCATCAAGCCGCTTACAGCTGCTATCGGATTGGAAAATGGCGTCATTACTCCAGATGAGAAGAAGCATATCGAAGGGCTCAAATGGGACAATGATGGCAAGTTCGGTAATTACAGTGTGACACGTGTTTCAGACCGCTTATCGGATGTCGACTTGAAGGATGCGTTGATTACATCTGATAACATTTACTTTGCGATGACTGCTGTGGATACAGGAGCGGAAAACTTCGAAAAAGGCCTGAAATCTTTCGGCTTTGATGAGGAGTTGGATTATGAGTTCCCGACATCGGCATCGTCCATTTCAAATGATGGCTTGGACAATGAGACGCTCCTCGCTGATTCCGGCTATGGCCAAGGGCAGGTGCTTATGTCTCCACTGCATTTGGCAGCAGCGTATACACCTTTCGTCAACGATGGTAACCTGATTAAGCCGACTTTGCTTAAGTCAAAAGCTGAAGAGCCGGTCGTATGGCATGAGGGTGTCTTGCCTAAAGAAGGTGCCGATGCGATTACTGAAGGGCTTCGCGGAGTTGTAGAAGACGAACGCGGATCGGCACATAATCCTGTAGTGGATGGTCTGACACTTGCAGGTAAAACTGGTACTGCGGAATTGAAGCAAAGCCAGGATGATGAGAATGGTACCGAAAATGGCTGGTTTGTTGCTTATGATTATGATAATCAAGATTTGCTGATCAGCATGATGGTAGAAGGCGTTCAAGATAAGGGCGGCAGCCATTATACCGTTGAAAAAGTAAAAAATGTATTCGAATGAGGCAAAGCGTGCGGAATTCCGTGCGCTTTTCCAAATTTAGAAAAATAATCCATAATGGCAAGAGATCGGATATATGGAACGGAAAATGGTAGGAAGGAGATCAAGATATGGAAGAAAAACGATATTCGCCATCCGGCACGTTGGCACTTGGCATTGTGACGATGTTTGTCCCAGTGATCGGAATCATATCAGGTATTCTGGCAATCATATTTGCAAATAAGAGTCTCAAAATAACAGAGGACACAGAAGCAATAAAGGCATTGTATCTCGGCGGAAGGGTATGTGCGATAATTGGATTGTGCTACCAGGGATTGATTACGATTTATATCATTTTTATATTCATCATAGCCTTATCGCCATTGTTTTATTATTAAAAAACAGCCTCGGAATCAGTCCGGGGCTGTTTCATGTTCAGGAGTTGTCAAATCGACATCCTCCAATTTATGCACTTTTGTTTTATATTTCACCTTATAGATAATCCGGCAGAGCAGGAAAATCGGGATGCCGATATAGGAAGCAACAAAACTGCCGATATCAAAGCCGTCTTCTGTAAAGGATGATACACTCTGCCCGACTACCACAATGATGCTCAATATAAGCGCGAACAATGGGGCGAAGGGGTAGAATTTCGCCGTGTATGGCAAATCCTTGATATCATAGCCCTGCGCTACATACGCTTTGCGGAAACGATAATGACTGATAGCAATTCCGATCCAAATGATGAATCCAGTCATACCGGCCACGTTCAACAGCCATGTGTAGACGATACCATTACCAAAGAAGGATGTGAGAAAGGCCGCACAGCCAACTGCTGCAGTACCGATCAAAGCATTGACAGGTACACCATTTTTATTCAATTTGCCAAGGAAGCGTGGGGCTTTTCCTTCTTTCGCCAGATTCCACAGCATTCTGGTGCTCGCATACATACCAGAGTTCCCAGCAGATAAGACTGCAGTCAGGATGACAGCATTCATCACAGATGCTGCAAAAGCGATACCGGCTTTTTCGAAGACAAGCGTGAATGGGCTCAGCTGTACATCTTCGCTTGCCAAGCTCTCTGTTGTATACGGAATGAGCATCCCGATGACGAAGATAGCCAGGATATAGAATAGCAGAATACGCCAGAAAACAGATCGAATCGCTTTTGGTATCGATATTTTCGGATTATCAGCTTCCCCGGCTGCAGCGCCAAGCAATTCCGTCCCTTGAAAGGAGAAACCGGCTGCCATGAATACGCCGATCAAAGCAAGAAAACCGCCGTTGAATGGAGCATCTTTTACGGTAAAGTTCGAAAAGCCAGGCGATTCCCCGCCTAAAATCCCGACTATCATCAATAGACCAACAATGATGAATATAATGACTGTAATGACCTTGATTAAGGCAAACCAATATTCAGATTCGCCGAAGCCTTTGACAGATATATAATTCAATAAGAACATGATGATCAAGCTGATTGCGCTCCAGATCCAGGATGGTGTATTCGGGAACCAGAAGTCCATGATCAATGTCACGGCAACCAACTCAGCTGCAATCGTCGACGCCCAGCTGAACCAATAGTTCCACCCAAGTGCAAAGCCAAGTGATTCATCAACAAATTTTGTTGCGTAAGTACTGAAGCTGCCGGATACAGGCATGAAGGCGGCCATCTCAGCCAGACTGGTCATCACGAAGAAGACCATGCAGCCGATGAGGGCATAAGCGAGCAGCGCTCCGCCAGGACCAGCTTGACTGATTGCACCGCCACTGGCAAGGAATAGACCGGTCCCGATGGTGCCTCCGAGGGAGATCATCCCTAAATGACGGGCTTTGAGCTTTCTTTGCAAGCCTGGAGCTGTGTTGTTTTGTTTGTTGCCCAATTCTTTCACCTCGTCTATAGTATGGCATGTTGTCGTGAACTTAACTAAAAAAGCCGTATCGGATATTCTTGCTCTATCCGAACGGCTTTTTTATACAACAGCATCATTCTAGAATAAATAAGATATCACAGCAGGAATATCCATTCCGTGCTCGTTCAAGCAGCTTTTCACCTGTTAACTAAGCAGAAGCTGCATGTCATTTTCATTGATCAATGATTGCCTATGCAAATCAATGAGTTCTTATGCAATTGAAAAACATCCCTAACTTTACTATACAAGGCGGGATATTTCAACTGTATTCTAGAATGGATTATTTTGGAGCTTTACGGTGCTTGGTGGCGCACTCGTAGCCATAGCCGATTTCTATTAAGGTAGATTCCTCAAAAGCACCAGCTGTAAACGTGATTCCGAATGGTTCGCCAGCCTCTGTGTATCCAGCCGGTACTGTAATCGAAGGGTATCCGGCCTTGGCTGCGATGTCGCATCCATAATAGCTAGGGAAAATGATCGCATCAAGTTCTGCATCTGACAAGACAGGATCCAGACCTTCCGTGCGGGATTCTCGTATGTCAGCTAAGCGATCCTGCAGATATTCTGCTTGTTTAAGCGTTCCATCTGTCTTTTCGGCAGCTTCAAGAATATCTTGACCGTGCACGAGTGCAGCCTCTGTGTTAATCCGGTTCCATTCCATTATCTCTTTCAAAGTATGAGCCGGAAGATGAGGTGATACGTTTCGCAAGTATCGGTTCACACCATGCTTGAATTCATGATACAGCACGCTTGATTCCCTGGTGATTTTCGGAACTTGCACATCGATAAGCTCTGCGCCTTGAGCCCGCAGTACTTTAAAGGCTTTTTCCATAAGCTCGCGTTTTTCAGGAGCCAGGCTATCCAAAGTGTGTCTATCTATACCAAGGCGCTTACCATGCAATCCTTCTTTTCGGAGTGATGCTGTATAATCCGGGAGAGCTGGAGCTGATAGCGTGGCAGGATCGGCTTCATCCGTGCCGGCAATCACTTGAAGCAGGATGGCCGCATCAGCTACAGATCTCGTCATTGGCCCTGCAGTATCCTGACTATGAGCAATCGGAATGATGCCGCTGCGGGATACAAGTCCCACAGTTGGCTTGATACCGACCAACGAATTGCTGCTGGAAGGGCTGAGGATAGAACCGCTTGTTTCTGTTCCGATACCTGCTGTGGCCAAATTATCGGCAATGGCAGCACCTGTTCCAGAGCTGGAGCCGCCAACATCGAAACTGCCATACGGATTTCGTACTTGACCGCCGCGGGCGCTGAAACCATTTGGCATTGGTTCTGACATGAAGTTGGCCCACTCTGTCATATTGGCCTTGCCCAGAATGATGGCACCAGCTTTACGCAGCTTTCCAACGATGAAGGCATCCTGTTTCGCGTAATTATCAGCAAGTACGAGGGTTCCAGCGCTTGTATGCATGCCATCTGCGGTATCTATGTTGTCTTTGACCAAAAGAGGAATACCATGAAGCGGTCCGCGTAGCTTTTCTGCTTTTCTTTCCCTATCCATTTGTTCAGCAAGGAATAATGCATCTGGATTAATCTCCAGGACACTGTTTGTACCGTCTTTGTTTGCTATACGCCCGAGATAAGCTTGAACTAGGTCAAAAGATGAAAGCTTGCCTGATGCTAGTTCAAACTGCAAGGATGAGATAGTTACTTCTTCCAACGGAAAATTATTCATAGACTGGATTCTCCCTCTTAAAATGTGCATGATAAAAAATCTTCTAAATTTGGACAAGTCAGACATTCTCATTGTACTAAATTTTGGGAGGCTTTGATTACTCAGGGACATATAAATATACAAAAGCAGATCGTAAGGATATTAAGTTGATAACAGCTGAGGTTTTGCAGAAGAATAGGATCATTCAATCTAACGTTGGTCACACTAGGAGTGCATCTTCGGATAAACGTGGCGCTGCACGGGATAAAAGGCTATTTTTGCAGCAAGACAGGGATGATCTGTTATCGAATCACTTTTATCAGTTATTTTGGATTTATGTGATTCATTACGTATTGAACCTTTTCATACAACTGGCTATTCATTTTCGATTTTACGGTTTATCTTTGTGTTCATTTGATATAGCATATGGAATAACCCATGCGCTTTCGGGCGTTGTGGTATTAATTTTACTATTATCTTTTCATTGCCCTGCTTCTGGATATTGTTGCTTTATACAGATTATTGCTTTCGGTCAGGAAAGAATGGAAGCAGACGAGAACAAGGAAAGAGTAATAGTTGGCAAGGGGCATAGACATGGCAAGAAATGATCGATCATCAAGTGAGTTACACAAAGGTTTAAAAAACCGCCATGTACAGATGATTGCGCTTGGCGGAGCAATAGGAACAGGTTTGTTCTATGGTTCTGCATCCTCAATCGGATTGGCGGGACCGGCAATCGCGCTTGCATATCTGATTGGCGGTATTATGATTTTCTTCATTATGCGGGCGCTCGGTGAGCTGTCTGTAGATACACCGAATTCTGGTTCTATCAGTTATTACGCCTATCGGAATCTAGGTGATTTTTTTGGATTCTTCTCAGGCTGGAATTATTGGTTCAATTATGTGGCAGTAAGCATGGCAGAACTGACGGTTGTCGGTATCTATGTCCAGTATTGGTTCCCGGGCATTCCGACTTGGGTGACAGCTTTCGGCTTCCTGATCTTGATTACATGCATCAATTTATTAAGTGTCAAACTGTATGGTGAGTTCGAGTTCTACTTTGCTATCATCAAAGTTGTCGCAATTATTGGGATGATTATCCTCGGCTTGCTTATCGTTTTCACTGGTATTGGAAATAATGGCGTTCCGACTGGCTTCTCCAATCTGTTTGATGAGGGGGGCTTCATGCCGAATGGTCCGACAGGTGTGGTCTTGTCACTAGTACTTGTCATGTTCAGTTTTGGCGGAGTTGAATTGATCGGTATTACAGCTGGTGAGGTAGATACACCGAAGAAGACGATACCAAAGGCAATCAATCAAGTTGTCTACCGGATATTGATATTCTACGTTGGTGCGCTGCTTGTCATCATGTCCGTCTTCCCATGGAATCAGATCGACGGTCAAAGCAGTCCTTTCGTGCAAATATTTGATGGCGTCGGTATTCCGGCTGCTGCAGGTATATTGAATGTTGTCGTCCTAACTGCCGCGGTTTCTGCGCATAACAGCAGTCTTTACAGTAATGGACGAATGCTGCATTCCTTGGCCAAGCAAGGGAATGCACCGAAATTCTTGGGCAAAGTCGGCAAACGGACAGGTGCTCCGGTGGCAGCGATTCTTGTATCCTCAGGAGTGGCAGCGATAGCTGTAATCGTAAACTTCCTGTTTCCCGAAAAAGTGTTCAGCTATCTGATGGCTATTGCAACGATTGCGGTTGTCATCAACTGGGCTATGATTGTTATTATTCATTTAGCATTCCGGAAACGTATCGGGAAAGAAGCAGCAAGTAAACTCTCTTTCAGACTACCACTTTATCCGATATCCAATTATCTGGTCATGTTATTCTTAATCGCTATAGTCGTCATTATGGCCTTCATTCCGGATTATCGTCTGGCACTGTTCATCTTGCCGGTATGGGTGATCATCATCTGTGTAGGTTATAAACTGAAACGGAAATGAAAAAAATGCGTATCCCATCAAGGATACGCATTTTTTTTAGACATGCTGCAGCATACGGAAGCTGCCGTTGGATAGCTGTATGTTTACATCTGATTGGGCTGCGATCTGGGGGTCATGAGTGACCATGATCACGCACTTGTTCTCTTGGTGGGCAAGATCGGTAAAGAGTTTCACGATTTCTTTGGATGTCTTGTCATCCAGGTTACCGGTCGGCTCATCCGCCACAATCAAATCAGTGTCGCAGCAGAAAGCCCGGGTGATGGCCACACGCTGCTGCTGCCCGCCGCTGAGTGTGAGGACACGCTGCTTGGCATGCTCCTCGGAGATACCGACTTTAGCCAGCATCTTTAAGATGTAGTCTTCCTGGTTTTCCGCTTTTTTACCTGTGATTGCCATGGCTGATGCAATGTTTTGATAGGCTGTCATATAAGGAATCAAGTTATATGATTGGAAGATGATGGAGACATAATCATGACGGAATTTGCCAAGCCCCATTTTACGAATTGATTTCCCGTCATATTCGATGTCACCTTCCTTCGGCTTGTCCAGCCCCCCTGCCAAAGACAGGAAGGTGGTTTTGCCCGATCCGGATGTACCGGTGATCGTATAGAATATATTTTTATGAAAATCGATATTCACATTTTGAAATAATGCATTTTCTTTATCCGTGTACCAATAGCCAACGTTTTTGAATGCCAATAATGGTGCCGTCATATATACCCCTGCTTTCTATTCTTGTTTCGTTAAAATATTTTTCGGCTGTAATCGTAAGATCGAAATCGATGGGATGAGTGCTGCAATGATCGCCACTGCCAATCCGATACCGCCTAGTATCAAGATATTTTCCCATGTCACGTTGATATTCAGACTGCTGATTGCTTCACTTGGCTGGCTGAATGCATCAGAGACAGCTTGTCCCGGGCCGCCTCCCATCGGACCGCCACCGCCGCCAGGTCCTTGCTGCATGGATGTGGATGCCGTTTCGGCAGAAGCAGTTGTTTGCTGATCCAATAGCTGATTTCCTAGTACGTTCGCGATCGGATTTCCGAAAAGGGAAGACAATCCGACTGCAACAATGGCAATTACAACGATTTCTGTAATGAACTGTCCTGCGAGCTTCCATTTCTTCTCTCCGATTGCCATCAGAACACCCATTTCATATTTACGTTCACGGATGGAGAGCATAACGATCAATGCGAGAATGATTGCACCGGCAATCGTCACAAGATAGACGATGTTCTTCGCAAAGGAAGCAACGTTTTCGATTGGTCCTACCATTTGCTGATAAAGGTCATCATTTGCGTCGAGTTCATACACGTCTAAATCGACGTCCGTTTTCTTAGCCGCGGCAAGGAATGCTTCGATGTTTTCGGCATCGTCCATTTGGTATGTGACGGACTCAACCGTATCCGTGTAGTCTTCGCCTTTAAGCGTATTAGCTGCTGTATACGGAACGTAAATCGTGTTATATGGATTCAGGAAGGAGAAGTTCATGGCTTGGTCGCTTCCCGCAGAACTTGTTTCGTAAATACCGACGATTTCTAGTTCTTGTGTTGTATCTTCATCATTGGATGAGCTGATTGTGATGGTATCACCGACAGCCAGGTCATTTTCCTCTGCGAGTGTCTGTTCGATGACAGCCACGTTGCTGCCAGCGTCTGATTCTTCGATACCGCGGCCATCCACGATTTCTGCTTCGCCATCACTGAAGCTTTCCGCTTCATCACTAGTCAGCGTGCCGTTTACAGTAAGGTCAGCTTGCACCATGCCGCCCCGGCCTTGATCACCGCCAGGAGCCTCCGCATTTTCTGATTCACTACTGTCATCAGTGGATGTGCTGCTTTCGATGATGTCGAAGTCCTCCGCATTGGCAGAAGCAGAAACGGTATAGTTGTAACTCTTCACATGTTCTAAAGCTGCGATAGACTCTGCATCATCCAGACTGATCGGTGTACTGGTGAACTGTGGCGGACCATCTGATTCGCTTTGCTCACTTTGCTGCTTCTCCATGGCAGCTTCCCGGTCGACTTGGAGCGTGACAGATCCTCCCAGTTCCTGTCTTGCCAATTCACTGGATGCTTTGGCTGCTGATTGAATCGTAAGCCCTGATAGGACGAATACACATATGACGGTGAAGATCACCAATTGTAATAAGGTCTTTCCTTTTTTAGCTTTCATACTCCAGAAAGCACGTTTCAAGAAATTCATCTTGCCATCTCCTTTACTTTTTCGGGGCATGCTATAATGCTTCTGAGCCACACCCGCTTTGGCTAATTGCTAGTATGGAGCCATGTGCTGAAGTGCACTTGAAAGCTAGCTGAAGATTTGCTGAAAGTGAAGAAATCAGGAATCTTCAGCTGGTTTTCAGGTAAATATTCCATAATAAAGAAAAATGAAAGAATGGATGACAGAATGGAAAATATCAAAGTATTGATCGTCGATGATGAACAGACTATTACGCAGTTCTTGATGCTAGGATTACAGAACGAAGGTTATATCGTCGAGACTGCTTCAGACGGCATGCAAGGAATCGCCAAAGCAGAGCAATTTGAGCCTCATATTGTCATATTGGATGTGATGATGCCGGGGATGGATGGTTTTGAGGTGTGCCGGATGCTGAAAAAGAAAGGGCGGAAGCTATCAATCATTATGCTGACTGCACGGGATCAAGTGGATGATCGTATCAGAGGTCTGAATGATGGGGCGGATGATTACCTCGTCAAACCGTTTAGTTTTGAAGAACTTCTGGCTAGAATGCAAGCGCGGATCCGAAATCAATTTCCGGAACTGGGCGAATCGCTGCAAGCTGGTCCAATACGGATCGATGATCGCCGCAAAGAAATTTACTTGGAGGAAGAGTTGCTGCAGCTTTCCCCGACAGAGTATGAGCTGCTCAAATACCTTGTGATGAATCAAGGGATTGTGCTAAGCAAGGCATTGATACTCGATAAAGTTTGGGGATATGGATTCAATGGGGAGGAGAATATCGTCGAAGTGTATATTCGCTCCTTGCGGGAAAAACTCCACGATAAAGACAGGCACCTCATCCGTACGATCAGGGGGGCAGGCTATCGCCTGGACGTCAAATGAAGCGATTAAGCCGGTTGAGACCGAGAACCTTAAATAAACAGATTGTGTCATTATCTTGTTTCATTTTAGCTATCATCCTTGTTGTTGTCGGTATCCTGCAATATTTTCTGATGAAGGATTTCCTATACCAGAATGAAGCAGATGCCATGCAATCCCAGCTGCATTCGCTGCCGCCGGCACTGCTTGAACAAGATGATGATATGCATCAGCCATTCCTGTTCGATCGCTCCCTGGCCAGAATCGATACATCGGGAAACTACACGGACTTATCAGAAGAAAATGGATTAGCCAGTCCCCGTTTGGATCTGGAGGAGCTGCGAAGTCACATAAATGGCAGAGAGGACAAATCAGCCCAATACGCTGTGACAGAGGATGAAGACGGCAAGGAGCAGCTTGTTGTCATTGTTGCTGATAGACGGTTCGGGGAGATAAATGGTTATTTGCAGGCCGGCACCGAAACAGCAGCGATCAATGATGTCATCAAAGGGCAGCTGCAGGTATTTTTCCTCCTGGCTATTGCGGCATTGATTGCTGGAATCCTGCTCTACACACGGGTGATCAAAAAAGCACTTGATCCGCTGCACAGAATCATCCGGAAAGTAGAGCGAACCAGTGCTGAGAATTTGTCCGAGCGTATGGAAGAAGAGACAAAGCAGATAGAAATCAAACGTCTGACAGATGCTTTCAATCAAATGGTGGAAAGGATCGATACCTCTTTCCAGTCGGAACGTGAAGCCAAAGAGCAAATGCAGCAGTTCATTGCAGACGCCTCGCATGAACTGCGGACCCCGCTCACCTCCATCCATGGATTTCTGGAGGTATTACTGAGAGGGGCAGCGGATAAACCGGAACAGCTTTATCCGGCGCTTGAGAGCATGCTCAAGGAATCGACCCGCATTAAGAAGCTGGTCGAGGATCTGCTCTTGTTAACAAAGCTGGATCAGGCCGAGGATATCAGACTGGAGCAAATGGAAGTGAGTGCTGTTTTGGAGGAAATGAAGCCGCATTTCAATATGCTCGCCGGCAGCAGGAAAGTACGGTTTTCGGTGGAAGAACACCTGGTGGTGGCAGCTGATAAAGACAAATTGAAGCAAGTGCTGCTGAATCTGTTTTATAATGCAGTGCAGCATACAGATCCCGAACATGGAGAAATAGAGCTAAGTCTTGTCAGTACAGATCAATCAGCCGAAATAGCTGTCAAAGATAACGGAACTGGTATACCAAAGACGCATTTACCATATGTATTTGACCGCTTCTACCGCAGTGACAGCTCGCGTACACGCAAGCAAGGCGGTGCCGGACTAGGCCTTTCCATCAGCCATTCGATCGTCAAAGCGCACCACGGTGCGATAGAAGTGAATAGTGAGGAAGGAAAAGGTACTGTATTCCGGGTGCTGATACCAAAAAGAGAAGGAACCCTTAAATGATGATGGGTTCCTTCTCTTTTTATCAGTCTTCGCGGGAGATTTCAATTTTACCAACTGAACCATCTTTGCTGTCGGCTTTGACTTCGAACTCAATTCCGTATTCCGGAACTTTGCGCCCGGCATCTGGAAGTGCTTTGTTCAAGTAATTGTTATCATCCTCGAATTCATCATAGTTCTTCGTATGGTTATCTTTCAGTGTCAGGCCATTCGTTGCTCGGTAATCGAGGAACATCTTCTCGGACTTGTCTTTGCTGAAAGCGGCGTCGTGGATTTGGTAACGCGTGGATGCAACTGATTTATCGCTCCAATACAGCGCCTTCTGATCAGCATCGACTACGCCGAGGAAGCCTTCGCCTGGATGCGTACCGGTCCAGTTATCATCAAAGGAGTTATCGACGTACCAAACGAGAAGACCGGTGTTGTAACTCATCAAGCTGTCACCACGGCGGATACGGTCTAGGCCGATGTCGACACCATTATGTGTGCGCCATTCGAGCAAGTAGTAGTGCTCGGATAGGGAAACACCTTTATCCTGTGCGAATCCACCCAGCTCAAATGCACTGTCGCTTTCAGCATCGTCGGTAAGAACAGAGCTGCCATCAGCTGTCACTTGGATATCATCCACATAGAATCCGGCATTCGACACTGCAACGTCTGTCCAGTAGTTCAAGGACAGCTCGATTTCCTGGCCGGCATAGGCACTCAAATCGAAGGTAGCATCCACCCAGTCATCGGATGTACCAGTGATACCATCACCTGGGTTTTGTTCGTTCGGGTTATCCGTTGTCGTGATGGAACCAGGAATGGTTTCTCCATTCACCTTGACAGAAGCATAGTCCCAATCCTGTTCGATGTCATACCATGTTTTGAATGTCAGTTCGGCTGAAGAGGCATCAGTCAGATCCAAGGTTGCTGTCATGCTGTTATCAAGGTCATTTCCTTTACCGCCAAAGTAAGCGTATGTGCCGCTGGCAGGGTTGGTGACTTCCGTTTCCTTATCCGGCAGGTTTACACGAATCACATCGTTATTCGTACCTTTTGTCACGGCTTCATCCAACAGCAATTCGACACCGTCGTCATCCAAATCTTCCGCCTCGATTGTCGTTCCGCTCAGCCAATTGCCGCCATGGGCATTTTGCAAATACTCTTTTGCATAGGCACTGAAACCAGACGGTTCTGTTCCAGGTACATCACCAGCCCAGCTTCCGCTTGCCATGATGGACCAATAAGCTACTGCTTCTCCTTGGCCGGTGTAGTTTGTATCATATTCATCCGGCAAGCCTAGATCATGGCCGTATTCATGTGCGAATACCCCCATGGCCCCGTCTTCCGGTTCGATTGTGTAGTCATAAGCGGCAAGCTGTCCGTCAAAACGGTCACTTGTGGAGCTTCCCCCAGGTACTGCAACGAGTCCGCCAAGATTCCATCGATGAGACCAAATGGCATCGGCACCGAGGCTTCCACCGCCAGCTTCTTCTCCGACTCCGGCATGGATGACCATCAAGTGATCGATGATACCATCCGGTTCATTGTAGACACCATCACCGTCATAGTCATCACGATCCCACTGATCGTATTCGCTCAAGTCGATATTCGGGTCTTCTCCAGCTTTGGTCAGAGCTTCATACACCAATTCCCTCGCTGCAGCATCACTGCCGTCCGGAGCAGGATCATTGGCGCCATAGTAAGCGGCTGGGTGGTCTGCTGTATACCATCCGGCAATCTCGCCATCAACGGTATAGCTTCCGCCGGACTGCTCCTCATAGTACTGCTTCATGGAAGTGAATTCTTGACCATCCGGGCCAGTATAGCCATCCTCACCGAAAATCATATTCTGGTAGTGATCATGTGTGTAATCCTCATACCACATGTCGGTTTCTTCCGGTGTGATCGAGCTGTTTTGGTAATCAGGGAAGTCGATCGCAAGGACAAGTACTTTATCTTCGCGTACTTCGCCTTCATACTTCTCTTCCTTCACATTATCGACCTTTTTGTCCTTTTTCTTATCTTTTCCTTTACCTTTGCCTTTTTTCAATGCTTCTTGCTTCTGGGATTTGTTTGCTGCATTGTCGGCATTGCTGTTAGGTTTGTCGGTGTCACTTACGACTTTCTCATCAATTGCAGCTTCTTCCAACTCTTCTGGCAGAGGTTGTTTAGCAGCTTCTGCACTTTTTTCTTCCCGTTCCTTGAGATAAGCATTCAATGCTTCCTGAGCTTCCGCTTCGGTAGCATCTTGACTGATTTTTCCTTCTTCCTTGAGTAATTCAATCAATTTATCTTCGTTGGCGATTGCGCTATCGAAAGGTGCACCGCCTTGTGAGGCTTTCGGTGAGTACGTCACGGCTGATGCTTTCTCAGTGGACGCTTCAGCTTGGGCTTCCTGCGCTGGCGCAAATGATAATGTAAAAGTGCTGAATCCGATAACGGCTGCCATCGCAGAAGCCATCCATTTATTCTTCTTCAAGCAAGTCACTCTCCCTGTGCTAATAGTTTAAATAGTCGGAAAACAAATAGCGTATGTAGGTAAAGTTTTCCTTAAAGGGTAGTATAGCGACTAGACTGCTAGATTTACAATGGTACTTTGGGAGGAAGAAGATTAATTATCCCTTGAAATGGTGCGGTTTTTGGGAGATGTGTTCACACAATCCGACAAGTTCAGCTTGGAAGTTGGGAAACTGCAGCAGGGAAAATAGTGCAGAATTATGGGAAATTGTAAAAGGGTGTAGGAAGTTGGGAAAGTAAGGACTGAACGTGAAATAATGGATTATTACAAAAATAAGTGAATATACCTATCTATTAAACTAGATTTAAAGCAATTCCATCACATGAATTATAATTTTATATCGGAATAGATAAAGAGGTACCTTCATTGCCATTTATAATACAAAAGGAAGCCGACAGCTTCCTTCTGTTCATGTACGCAGGATTTCTTCTTCATAATCAGAGGCTTCCGACTCGTTATGCAGATAGAGTTCGAATGTCCCTCTTTGGAAGAATAACGGAAAGACAGTTCGGACGACATCTTGCATGGGCAGTCCCATTGCTTCCGTCTTATTGAACCAGGAGGGATTGCCTTCTCTTGAATCGGTCAAAAGCGTGCCGGAGAAAGAGTTTGTTACATAATAGAATATCAAATAACGGACATTCCGCTCATCATTCACGTAATGCTGGACACCTTTATACTCGAGATCCCAGACGTCCAGTCCTGTTTCTTCCTTCACTTCCCGGATGGCGCTTGCAGTGAGACTTTCCGGGAAATCGACCTTTCCGCCTGGCGGGATGAAGCCACTGAAGTCATCGTGCTGGCGGTTCAGCAGAAGCACTTGATCTTCCTTATGCACCATCACCATATTATAGATTTTATGCTCGATCATCTCAGTAGCCTGTCTCGACAGATGCATTCACGATATACATCATATCGTTCTTATCATTTTTCTCCTCCAAATAGATGGCGCTGGATGTCAGCATTCCCCCATCGATCACTTCTACCGTCACAGTACCGTATGGAATCCTTGCCCTCACCTGCTCGACATCCAATTTGTCCTTGTCTGCAGGAACGGCCAAGCGGACATTCACTTTCATATTGTGCAAGTCATTTTCCGGCAGGACGCTTGCGATGCCTGGCATGGAATTTGTGTGAATAGCATTGACTACTGCACGTACCGCTGCTTTTGTGACGTCCTGACCGTGGACATCGACACCGAAGCCGGTTTGGATGAACATGATTTTTTCCATATGATCACTCCTAGTTCGTTCTGATATATTTACTGTATCATACTAGGATAAAAGAATTCTATCAGCCGTATGGAAAATTTGGTAAACTGGTTGAAAGAAAGGGGATATGCCCGTGGGTTATGTAGAGAATCTTCGTAAATATGTCGGCCATCAGCCTGTCATCTTGGTGGGAGCATTATGTCTGCTTCTGGATGAAAAACAGCATATCCTGTTACAGAAGCGAATCCATCCGCCTGAAACATGGGGTTTGCCTGGTGGCCTGATGGAATTGGGGGAATCAGCTGAACAAACCGCTGCCAGGGAAGTCCTTGAGGAAACAGGTCTGACGGTTGAGGATCTGCAGCTGGTTGATGTTTATTCCGGTAAAGATAATTTCGCCGTTGCTGCCAATGGTGATGAATTTTACAATGTGACGATCGTGTATCGGACGGATCGTTTTAAGGGAGAGCTGATGCGCGATGAAGCAGAATCTATGCAGTTGGCCTTTTTCCCGCTTGATGGACTGCCGGAAAAGATGGTCGGGAGTCACCGCCGTTTTATAAAAGACTTCAGTGAAAAGGAGTAGCTTGGCAGCTATTCCTTTTCTGTCTCTTGTGTTCAGTACGTTATCCATCTGATCCGGTTGCGTCAGGAACTTCAAGTGAACCGGATGTGCTGCCTTCTCTTAAAGTAATGTCTTGTAAAGCGGCGTAAGAGATGTCATTCGGTTCTGTGGTGTCGATTACAACATCCGTGTCGATCTCAAGCTTTGGGGTAGGTTCCCTTTTCAGACTCACCGCTGCCTACTCCTTGGACTGGATTGGCAGGCAGTAAAAAGATAGGGATTTGGAAAGATCGCTTGGAAAACAGCTCCTTTAAGTGGTTATGAAGTCATTTCCGGTAGCAACAGCTCAAGGCATCGAGGCAACCGTATAATCAATCAGAACAGAAACGACTGCGAGCAGTATACTCAGTATGGTGGCTAAGCCTAATAGCCGATCACTGTTACCAATGCTGTTCCCACTCTGCCGCAATCGTAAAATGAAGATAGCTGCACCGAGTGCCACCGAACTTCCCCAAATTGTACACCCCGTTTTGGTGGAAAGTTGTTCCCACGCAATCAACCAGATAATGAATATACCTAGTTGGATGGCACAAATCGTAAAATTGATAGCCTTTCTTAGCGTCATCGTATTCATTCCTCCATGCCACTATCCTAGCACGCGGAACGATTATACATATAGAACTTTTTAATGCCCCCTTCCTATCTGCACTGGTTTCACACCTCGGGCAGTGGATTGGCGTTCAGTCAGGGAGAAGGAAAGGTCGGCTGCTGTATAAGGTGTTGCGGTCAGCTCCGCATACATGCGGCGAAATGCCTCTGCTCCCATCTGTTTAAGGGGATTGCGTACATGTGTCAGCTCCATCAGTCCGGCAATATCACTTTGGTCGGATTCAAAGCCGACTAATCCCAGTTCATCGGGAATGCTGATTCCTTTTGTTCGTGCTTGGGCTGCCATGCCAGCTGCAACATAATCGCTGGCATGGATTACCGCATCGGGCATTTCTTTACCAGTCAACAGTTTCTGCAAAGCTTTGCGTCCGTCATCGACTGTGAACGTCTCATCCAGGATCCAATCGGGATGGACGGGCAGCCTATGCTTTTGCAAAATATCCTCGAATGCCTTCTTTCGTTCCAGACTGTTTCTGCTTTCTGCTCTTCCTATTGTGCAGGCAATACGGGTATAGCCTTTTTCTATCAAATGCTCGAGGCCGAGCTGGAACCCTTCATAATGATTCATATAAATGGATTGGATTTTGGGATGCTGCAGCGGTTCGCACGTCATGATCGGGCCGTACTTCGTATAGGCAGCAACTTTTTTCCAGCCTATTCCGCAGCGCAGGACTATAAGCCCGTCAAGTTTCTTTTGACGCAGCATTTCCAGTGCCTGTAGTTCCTGATCCGGTTTCTCATTTGTTTGATACAGCAGGGTTTGATACTGGCAGGAGGTGCCAGCTTCGGCAATACCTTGGACGATTTGCATGAAATAGTGACTGATGGAAGGCGAAACGACGCCGATTGTATTCGTCCTGCCTTTTTTCAGCTGCACGGCATTGCTGTTCTGGATATAGTCCAGCTCATCAATGATTTGCTGAACCTTTCGCCGAGTATCTTCATGGACATGAGGATGTTGATTGAGGACACGTGAAACAGTGCTGCGGGAAACGCCAGCCATCTGTGCAATCTGCTTGATATTGCTCATGTACATCACCTCTTTGGAAATCGCTTTCTTACCTTTATTTTAGCGGAATTTGAACGTTTTGTAAGCTTTGGACGACCTGTTTACAAATTCCTTACGATTTTGTGCTTGACCTGGGATGCATTCCAGCAATTAAGCTATGGTTGTAGATCTAAAACGTAACCATATAGGAGGCTTTTATCATGGGAAAATTGAAGATCGTAACAATCGGCGGCGGGTCAAGCTACACACCGGAAATCGTGGAAGGGTTCATCAAACGCTATGATGAATTGCCAATTACAGAGCTTTGGCTCGTGGATGTGGAAGCAGGGAAAGAAAAGCTTGAAATCG
Organism: Terribacillus jepli; assembly: GCF_047228925.1. NCBI lineage: Bacteria > Bacillati > Bacillota > Bacilli > Caryophanales > Bacillaceae > Terribacillus > Terribacillus jepli. The sequence goes on from NZ_JBFEGH010000001.1 coordinate 100,604, forward strand.
TAGGGAATATGGCAAAACGCATGGTCGAAAAAGCTGGCTTGCCGATCGATGTGCATTTGACATTGAATCGCCGGGAAGCCTTGAAGGATGCAGATTTCGTTACGACACAATTCCGTGTCGGCCTTTTGGATGCACGGGCGAAGGACGAACGGATTCCATTGAAATATAACGTCATCGGACAGGAAACAAACGGACCAGGTGGTCTATTCAAAGGTTTGCGGACAATCCCGGTCATCTTGGATATCTGTAAAGACATGGAGGAGCTTTGCCCGAATGCATGGCTCGTCAACTTCACGAACCCAGCTGGTATGGTAACGGAAGCTGTGCTTCGTTATTCCAATATCAAAAATGTCGTCGGTTTGTGTAATGTGCCGATCAAAATGAAGATGGAAATAGCAGAGCTGCTCGGTGCTGATGCGGACCGTGTACATGTGGACTTTGCAGGATTGAATCATATGGTATTTGGCCTGAACGTCTATTTGGACGGTGAAAACGTGACAGAGACAGTCTTGGATAAAATGACAAGCGATGATAACGAAATGACGATGGAAAACATCAAGTTCTTCAGCTGGGAACCTGGTTTCATCAAAGGCTTGAAGGCCATTCCTTGTCCTTATCATCGTTATTATTACCAGACTTCCAAAATGCTTGAAGCTGAGCTTGAATCAGCAGATGCGGAAGGTACACGCGCTGAGGTCGTTCAAGGCGTAGAGCGTGATTTGTTCGAGCTTTACAAGGATCCTAATCTGGCACATAAACCAGAGCAGCTTTCCAAACGCGGCGGTGCATACTACAGCGATGCTGCCTGCAGCCTGATCAACTCCATCTACAATGACAAACGCGATATCCAGACAGTGAACACAATCAATAACGGGGCTATCCAAAGCATCCCGAACGATTCTGCCATCGAAATCAACTGTGTCATTACAAAAGAAGGTCCAAAACCGATCGGAATCGGCGATCTGCCAGTTCCAGTACGAGGTCTCGTACAGCAAATCAAATCATTCGAACGTGTCGGTGCAGAAGCGGCTGTAACAGGTGATTATAATACCGCTTTGCTAGCGATGACAATCAACCCGCTTGTACCTTCGGATGAAATCGCGAAAAATTTGGTCGATGACCTGTTGGAAGCGCATAAAGAGCATTTGCCGCAGTTTTTCAATAAAGTAAAAGCCTAATAAGAAGACCCGCGACGCACAAAAGTGAGCGTAACGCGGGTCTTTCTTATGTGGAATGCCTCTGTACAATATATCCCTTCCATAGTAAACGTTTGGTCGCATATGTATTACCATTTAGCTGCAAGTCTAATTGCGCAGCAGTTTCTTCTGCCATAGCAGCAACTTCATTATCATAAGTGGTCAGCGGTGGATCGGTAATCCGGGAAATAGGATGGTTATCAAACCCGGTGACTGCGCACTTTTCGGGTACAGAAATTTGATGCAGCTTGGCAGCATGCAAAATACCTGCCGCAACGAAATCACTCCCGGCAAAAATACCATCTATCAGCGATTGGTTATTGCGAAATAACTCGGTTCCTAAACGAATACCATCCTCAATCGTCACCATTGCTTCTATGCGTTTTGCGCCTTCTGCTAAATTTTTCTCAGCTAATGCTTTTAGAAAACCTTTATACCTAGCTTCTTGGGATGGAGAAATTTGGTCGAGGCAGAATAAAAGACGTTTCTTGCCTGTTTGCAGCATATGCATGGTCAATTTGTAGGCGGCACTCTCTTCGTCCAGGCTGCATACAGTCGTATCAATTTCATATTTCTCATTGCAAATAAGTATGGGACCATTTTCTAGGCAATGGGCCAAAATGGAAGCTTCCAGTGCTGATGACGTTAGGATTATACCATCCAACTCACGCTGTTTTAGCTTAGCGAATACATCCAATTCGCGCTTTTTATCACCGAATGTTTGAAAGATAACGGGTTTCCATCCTTTTGCTGCACAGGCATTCGATAATGATTGGACGAGTGATGCGAAATAAGGGTGATCGACTTGGGGTGTGATTATGCCTACGGCAGAGGTCTTGCGCTTACGAAATTGAACAGCCAGATTGTTTGGGGTGAATCCGGTTTCCTCGATAGCAGAAAGGACCTTCTGCCGCTTTTGTTCAGACACATAAGGATGCCCGTTCAATACGCGGGAGACAGTACTTTTGGAAACGCCGCATTGCCTTGCGATATCGTTGATGGTACGCATTCAACCAGCTCCTAGGACTTTAAATGTAGCTATATCATAGCATATCTGTTTTTCTTGTTGACTTGGGAACGTTCCCATCTTTTATGGTAGCCAAGGAGGTGATTGAATAATGTATACAAAAAGATGCTTTGCCAGTACCGATAGCACCAAGGCGCTTATTTGTTTTGATTTTGATGAAACTTATTTTCCTCATGCGTGCGAGGATGGGCAGTTGAAGGATTTGCATGCTATGGAACTCTATCTCAATCGAATTGCCAGGCAGCATCATGTGAAGATAGCTTGGGTCACTGGAAGTGATTGTGCAGCCCTGGCTGATAAAATGGAACGTGCGCATCTGACTTATATGCCCCACTTCATTGCAGCTAATCTGGGAACGGAACTGTACCAGATAACAGCCGATGGAGAACTCAAGGAGATATACGATTGGAGACGACTTTTACCTATTCAAGAAGAATTCAATCAACTCGTGGATGGACTGATTCATCAGCTTTCCCTGGATGGGACAGCGTTACAACCACAGACATCGCATGGGCAGAGTGCGTACAAAAAGAACTTCTATTACTTTCCCGATGGGGATGATATGACTGGTGTAATGGGTAGATTAAGACGTGCAGCTGCTGCAGCTAAGATAGGATTGAATGTGAATGCGTGCAATCCGCGGGCAGGGGATCCGAACGGGGCATATGATGTTGATTTCATTCCACTGAGAACCGGAAAACGGGCTGCTGTTCAGTTCTTAGCAAATTACTGCAAGGTGGAACCTGCCCAGATCTATGCTTTTGGAGATAGTGGGAATGACCTCGAAATGCTGCAATATGCGGGACATGGGTTCCTTGTTGCCAATGCAACAGAGGAGGCAAAACAGAAGCATAGTCAGATGTGCAGAACCCCTTATGCAGCTGGTATTCAATCAACACTGAAGCATTTCTTTTCTTAATGAGGGCTAATATAATTTAAAGATTTGCCTTAAAAGCAATTGGGAGTCATTTAGTCATCCGGAAAACTGATACTATGCGGCGTCCTAAAAGTTGCGTGTTACTTTAACTTTTAGGACGCAGTTCATTACTAAAGGAAGTTAATGTGATGCTTGCTCGTTTTGTTCTCGTTTTCCAGCATATATTGCACACAATTGACTGATTAGTATGGCTAGATAAAGCCAGTTCATGTGTCTATCCAGAATGAGATCATATATAATTTCTGCTGCTGCTAAGATTCCTATTACATAATGAAAAATCAACCATTTTCTCATATTGAACACCTCTTAATTTCCTTTACATAACTACAATACCAAATAATAGGGGTGTAATCAGGTGTTCTAGGTAATCTTTTTCGTTTTTCCTCTCCATCCAAAAATTACAGCTACTATAACACCTGGAAATCGGGTAATCTAATACGAGAACATTAGTTCCCCTTTGGAGGTGGAGAAATTGGATTACAGCGGATTTCAGCAGCATGAGGTATTGTGTGTGGATATGCGGAGCTTCTATGCAAGTGTGGAATGCGTCAAACGCGACCTTGATCCGATGACGACATTGCTTGCGGTGGTCGGGGATACGAAGCGGCCGGGCAGTATTGTGCTTGCTGCCAGCCCTGCGTTGAAGAAGAAGCATGGCATCAGCAATGTAAGCCGGTATTTCGAATTGCCGGAAGATCCGGAAATCGTGATTGCCGAAGCGCATATGAAGGATTATCTGGAGGTTTCGGTGGCAATCACCGAGCTTGTGCATGAGTATGTCCCGATGGAAGCAATTCATGTCTATTCGGTCGATGAATTTTGGGTGACGCTCGATGGTACCGAAAAACTGCATGGAACTGCGGAAGAGACAGCAGTCAAGCTGCAGGCGGATATCTTGGAGCAATTCGGGGTCACAGCAGCGATTGGAATCGGGGATAATAAGTTCCTTGCCAAGGTCGTGATGGATATCCATGCCAAGAAACAAGCTTCAGGGATTGCTGTTTGCCGCTATCAGGATGTCCCGCGTTTATTATGGCCCGTTCCGATACAGGATATTTGGGGAATCGGACGCCGCATGCAGCGGAACTTGAACCGAATGGGCATTGTCACACTCGGACATTTGGCGCATGCTTCTTTGGAACATCTCAAGAAACGATATGGAGTGATGGGGGAGCAATTGTATTGGCATGCGTGGGGAATCGATGAGAGCGAGGTGCTCGGGGATTTCGTCAAGCAGGAGCAGAAGAGCTATGGTCATGGCATCACCTTGCTGCGAAATTACCGAGGCGAAGAGATTCCGACCATCATCCTGGAGCTCTGTGAGGAAGCCTGCAGACGGGCAAGGCGGGATAAGAAGGAAGGCAATACAGTCCACTTGTCAATCGGGTATGCGAGTCAGCATGGTGGTGGATTCAGCCGCTCCCGTTCATTCACCAGCCCCTCGAATCTGACGACGGATATGTATAAGCTCTGTCTGGAATTATTTCATGAGCATTACCAAAAAGGCCGCGAAATCAGACGGGTGTCTGTTTCCCTGACCAATTTATACAATGAAGAAGCGACACAGCTCAGCTTATTTGAGGACAAAAGCAAGCAAAAGGATTTGAGCCGGGCGATGGATGAGATCCGTGCACGCTTCGGGACTACTGCGATACTGCGTGCCAGCAGCTATACAGCTGCCGGGATGACGATCGAACGCAGTACGAAAATCGGAGGCCACCAGGCCTGATTCAGGCTGCTGCCGTCTGCTGGAACAGCCGGCGCAGCTTTGGTACATACATGATGAGGAAGACGGAACGTCCAAGGCTAAACAGCAGGAAAGCAATCCACAGACCATGGTTGCCAAGCGGCTGCAGCGCATAAAGTGCTGCTAAATAGAGCCCAACAGCAAGAATCATGGAATTGCGAACAAAGCGTACCTCCGTCGCACCTGTAAACACGCCGTAATAGACGAGCCCCAGACTAGCCACAATTGGAAACAACACAAGCCAGTTGGCATAGGAGGCGGTCAGTTCAATGATATGCTGCTGATCGGAGAACAACGGGTAAATCCACTTCTGCCCAATAAGGAACAGAAGCGCTAGTGCCGCCGCGATACCAAGTCCCCATTGAAGAGATAGACGCAGCGACTGCGAGAAAAGTTTTTCATTGCGTTCCCCAAGCGCACGGCCAGCGACAATACTGGATGCATTGGCGAATCCATCAAAGAAATATGCCATCATATAGTGAATTTGAATCAAAATCGCATTGGCTGCCAGCACATCTTCCCCGAACTCAGCTCCTTTTGCCGTAAACAGGTTAAAGACCACAAGCAGGCATATCGTTCGAATGAACAGATCACGATTTACCTTCATCATGTGCCACAAAGGCTTGGGATCCACTGCACGCCGCAAAGCATGAACAAATGGATGCTGCCAGATGCTGCCGGCATATTTATGCAATAGCAAGATACCGAATACGCAGGAGAAAATCTCGGCAATCAGTGTAGAAGCTCCAACGCCTGCCACTCCCCAATCCCACACATGGACAGACAGAATGCAAAGGATGATATTGAGCATATTCGTGCTGATTTGGAGGACAAGCGTCGCTTTGATATAAGACATGCCAATCAGCCAGCCGAGGATGACATAGTTGGCAAGCGCGAATGGTGCACCCCAAATCCGGATGGAAAAATAAGTTGAAGCACTGCTATTAACTGCCTCACTCGCTCCAAGGAAGGAGAGGGAATAGTGCAGAATCGGCTGCTGGATGAGAACGAATAGCAAACCAACAATAAAGGCGACCAAAAAAGGCCGCAGCAATGCCATGACATGTTCTTCTGTATCCAGGCTTGCAGATGCCTGGGCAGCGAACCCGGAGGTGCTGACCCGCAGGAATCCAAACAGCCAATACATCGTGTTGAATATGACAGTACCGATGGCGACCCCGCCAATATACGAGGCATCGGAAAGCTGCCCGACGACCGCCGTATCGACAACGCCGAGCAACGGTGTCGTGATTGTCGATAATGTCAGTGGAAGGGCCAGTGCCAAATAGTTTTTATGCTGCATACGCTCACCTTAATAGTAGTAATTACGAATAATATAACGCATATGCTAGCAGAAGTAAACGCTATTTGCTTCCAAACATAAACGATATCGTATTCACACGCATATTAAGAATCAACCCAAGCGAAGCCAGCGTAATGACAAGCGCACTCCCTCCGTAGCTGATAAGCGGCAAACCTAGCCCCGTAACAGGCATCAATCCGATACTCATACCGACGTTTTGGAAAATCTGGAATGTGAGGAATCCAGCAATTCCTGCACCGACCAAGGAACCGAAGGAATCATGATAACGCTGGGAGATCATGATGATCTTATAGATCAGAATAAAGTAAAGCATCAGCACAATGCTGGTCCCGGCAAAACCGAAGACGCCGCCAATGACAGCAAAAATCAAATCTGAATAGGCATAAGGTACATGAGGGAGATGGTCATAGCCACTCACATTACCGGAACCAATCGCCATGATGGACTGGTTCAGCTGGTAACCGGAAATAGTATACTTTTCCGGCTGAAGCCAGCCATAAAAACGGCTTGCCTGGTAGCTTGGCAGCATGCCGAGTATCCGATCAAGGAAGAAGTCAGTTGCAAAGAAGTATGTAATCGTCAATGCAATGACGATCGTTAATGGAATGGAGAAGATGAGCAGGATCGTTTTGATCCGGACGCGGGAGACAAGCAGCATCGCACCGTAAATAGCAAGATAGACCATCGCGTTACCGAAATCCGGAAATTGCATGACGACAGCTACAGGAATCAAGGTGACTATCGTCAATTTTCCGATAAGCCACATTTCCTCTTTGAGAGAGGGAGATGCATCTGTCCCTTTACTGATTACTTGTGCCAGATATAATATCAACCCTATTTTCATCGATTCGGCAGGCTGGAATGAAAAACCGCCGATGGAATACCAGCCGTATGCATTGTTGATCTCCTTGGATATGCTGGCTGGTGCAATCAGGATGCCGACCAATAACAACAGGAAAAACAGATAAACAAAGAGCGATAGGCGCTTCAATATATCCATATCAAGAAAATAGGAGACGATAAAACAGCCTCCCAATCCGATCACATACCAGACGATTTGCTGGATGACAAAGTATTCCCCCTGCAGCAGCTGTACTTGATATAAGCTGACTAAGCTTACCAATCCGAGCAGTACAACGAGGGAAAAATAGACATAATCTACTTTCTCTATATATGTTCGAAGCCTATGCATAAGCATCACCATTTCCTTAAAAAGTGGAATACCATTCTATCGTAACAGAAATTTCCAATTTAAAAAGCCGTATTCCGGAAGAAATACGGCTTTTCTATTAATGATGATGGTGAGTACCACTATCGTTTTGTTTCTTTTGTTCTTGCTCTTGTAGAATTTTTTCTTTCTCTTCCTCTGTCAATTCTCCGACACGAATTTGCTTCGTCGGCATCAAATGGATGTTATCCACTTTTACATCTGCTTTTATAAAATAAACACCATCCGATGGGAAGTTATATTCAAGATGATATGATCCGTCTGCATCAAGCGACGCTGGAATTTCTTCTGCATCTGTTTTATTTTCATCTTTCCAGACAAGGAAATTGACGGATGCTTCCTGTTCGAGTGCTTGTCCATCTTGAGTCAGCTTTACATCGATTTGCGGAGCAGAATCAGCTTCGATGGATGCAGGAGCTTCAATGTTCACATTCACTTCTTCCCGTTTGGCATAATGATCAGCCGCTTCGGGATCCGCCGAGCATGCAGCAAGGAAGAAGAACGTCAGTAACAATGGTGATAATTTAATGAGTCGCATCTGTTTTCCCCTTTCTTATGCATTGAAGAACCTCTTCAGTGCGGGTACACGCGGAATGACAAACCGGTCAAACAACCACACGAATATAATCGAAATTCCGACAAGCGGGAAGATGATACCAAGGATGATGATAAGTACAATAACACCCTTCATGACTTTGTCGGAAGGTGCTTTCGGCGAGCCTAGCTTGCCTTCTGGTTTCCTGGAGAGCCATAAGATGAAGCCGCTCACAGCAATGCCGACAATTCCGATACAGACGAGGAGACCAATAATCTGATTCCAGATTCCGAATTCCGTGCCTTTATGGATGGTAATGCCGTAAGCGATGACTTTACCGAGCGTATGATAATTATCATAGCGGTAATCCGCCAAGACCGCGCCAGTGTATTGATCGATATGCATCGTCACTTCATCACGGGCATGCGGCGGGAAAGCAGATAAAGTGAACACGCCATCCTGTGTTTGCGGAATCATGATAGTATATCCCGGCTTTACACCTTCCTCTTCCGCTATCGACACAACATCGTCTACAGAAAGCTGTGTGTATTGCTGATTTGTCGAAACTGGAACTGGCAGATTCTCAGCTGACCAAGGCACATCTGCGATTTCCTTTGTTTTCACATCAGAAGCAGGAGCATCCCCAACCCACACGGAAGGGGGATAGCCGACACCTGCATTTGTAGTAAGTGTCTGGAAATTGTTTCCCCATAGCCCTGACCAAGGAAGGCCTGTCAAAATAAGAAAGAGCAGACCTAATGAAATCCAGAATGCAGGAACCACGTGCAAGTCACGTGCCCGCAGCTTTTTCCCTTTATTCAGGCGAGGAATAAGGACCCCGCGGATTTTCGATTTTCCTTTCATCTTCGGCCAGCCTAGGTAGACACCAGTAATGATCAAGATCAGCGCCCAGCAAGCAGCCCACTCGACAATACGATCCCCGACAGTTCCCATCAGCAACTCACCATGAATCTTTTCAAATACATTGACGAGTTTGAAGGAGTCTTCTAATTTACCGAGTATGACATTTTCATAAGGGTCAACGTAAACGGTATAAGCTTTCCCGTCTTCTGTAATACCTATCTCTGCTGAACGGTCCGGACTGTCACTTGGACGATATGACGTCACTGCTGCGTTCGGGTGCACAGCTTCCACTGTATTAATCTGCTCGGATGGAGTTGTGACAGTAGTTTGAGGAGTGACTTCATAATAGTCTTTGTAAAGGGCTGCCTCGATTTGAGGTTTAAACAGGTAAACACTGCCAGTGATAGCCAAAATAATGAGAAATGGCATGATGATAAGACCTGCATAGAAATGCCAGCGCCAGACAGACTGATAAAGCGACCGACGCTTCTGCTGCTTCTTCTTCGATACCGACGGCTCTTTTTGTGCCTCCATATAGGACAACTCCTTTTCTTCTATAGTAAAAGTAATAATGAGTAAAGTAGTACAAGCCTAAGCTTAGGGCAATTTTCATGCCCTTACAAGTAGGAAAATGGAGGATATTATGACCATTCCTTGAACGTGAAGGAGAATAATTTGTGAAGCGTTTACAATGCTTAGCTCATGAGGCTGAATCGTTGGTGGGACGGGCATTGGAGTCGTCACATTCCTTGACATAGGGTCCTATAGTGGTAGCATAGATAACTGTTAACAAGGAACGAAATATTCTAATAATAAGGAGCGATTAGGTATCTTAACTAACAAACGGATTATGTATGTGGGAGCAGGATCAATGGCAGAGGGAATGATCGCCGGAATGCAGGCTTCGGGCAGTCTCCAAAATGAGCGGATTTATGTGACGAACCGAACGAATGTGGAACGTCTGCAGGAGCTGCAGGAGCGCTATGGCATTACCTCAATTCCTCAGGAACAGGTGGATTGGCATGGTATGGATGTGATTATACTTGCGATGAAACCGAAGGACATGACCGCTGCATTGATCGATTTGCAAGAGAAGGTTCGGAGAGGACAGCTGATCATATCGGTAGCAGCAGGTATCCAGAATGAACAGATCGAGCATTATCTGCCAGACAACCAACCCGTTGTTCGTATCATGCCTAACACATCCAGTACCATTGGGGAGTCAGCTACTGCGATTGCACCAGGGAGGTATGTTTCCATTGAACAGCTCGCATTGGTCAAGGAGCTGGTCCGGACGTTTGGTGAAGCATTTGTCATCGAAGAAAATCAAATGGATGTCTTCACCGGTATGGCTGGAAGCGGACCTGCCTATTTTTATAAGCTGATGGAGCATTTCGAGGAAACCGGTGTTGCCGCGGGATTCGATCAGGAAACAGCAAGAAAGATCGGAACACAGACAATGCTTGGTGCGGCCAGAATGCTACTGGAAACGCAGGAAGAACCCGCCAGGCTGCGAAAGAAAGTAACTTCCCCGAATGGGACGACCGCAGCTGGTCTGGAAGCGCTGAACGAGGCGGGAGCAGGAGAAGCGATGACCAAAGCAATTCTATCAGCGGCAGAACGATCAAATGAAATCAGCGAGGAACTCAAAAAACAACTGCTGGCACGCTAATGTACGAAAGGGAAAAATAAAAAACTGGAGGATATCATCATTTCTATACAAGCAACAGAACCGAAACGGATAGTCGTCAAGATCGGAAGCAGTTCATTGACCAGCCTGCATGGAGAAATCAGCCGGAAGAAGCTGGAGAAGCTAGTGGAGCAGCTCGTGAAACTGAAAGACAATGGCTATGAGGTGCTGCTTGTATCATCTGGAGCTGTCGCGGCAGGTTATCGCAAGCTAGGTTTTCTGGAAAGACCGCAATCATTGCCGGAAAAACAAGCAGCTGCATCAATCGGCCAAGGCTTGTTGATGGAAGCTTACTCAGATTTGTTCTTGTCCCATGGCTACGTAGCCTCGCAGATTTTGATTACCCGAGGGGACTTCTCGGACGAAACCCGTTATAATAATGTTAGAAATACGTTAAATGTCTTAGTTGATCGTGGTATCATCCCGATCATAAATGAAAATGATACCGTAACAGTCGACAGACTGCGCTTTGGAGATAATGACACACTTTCAGCTAAGGTTGCCGGTTTGGTCGGCGCGGACTTTCTGGCGGTACTGTCCGATATTGATGGACTGTATACGGATAATCCAGTCAATAATCCGGAAGCAACACGCATTGAGCGTGTGCAAGCCATCACACCCGAAATCGAGGCAGCAGCAGGTGATGCAGGGAGTGCAGTCGGAACCGGTGGCATGAAGTCAAAGCTGGATGCATTCAAGATTGCATTGGCATCAGGTATCAAAGGTTTCCTTGGAGATGCGACGGAAGAAGATATCATTTATCGTTCGGTATTGGGCCAGGCAGGCGGCACGTATTTCGAAGCTGATCAAGATATGGATTACTTGAATCGCAAGAAACAGTGGATTGCCTTCAATTCTGGTCCCGAGGGCGAAATTATCATCAAGAGAACCAGCCAAGTGCCAGCTTCGATAGAGTTTGCCGATATCAGTTCGATCAAGGGAAATTTTAAAAAGGGCGATGTCGTTCGGATTCAGGACGAAACAGGAGCGCGAATCGGACTTGGCATCGTAAATCAAGCTGCGTCAGAGCTTTGGCAAGCATTGAGAGGCTCGGTACGAAATAGGAAAGAGTCCATCGTCGATCAGGAAGCATTTGTCTGTGAGCTGGAACACACTGTACCAATTCGATGACTGAAGGAGGAAAACCGTGAAGCAAATAAAAGAAGTAGTAACAGTCGAAGAGCAAGCCATTGCAGCGAAAGCAGGAGCTAAAAAGCTTGCACTTTTGACGACTGCGGATAAAAATGAGGCACTGCTTGCAGTGGCAGGGCATTTGGAGAAAGAATATGAAGCGATTCTCACAGCGAATGACAAGGATATGAAGGCTGGGGAAGAAAAAGGCTTTGAAGCAGCATTCCTTGACCGTTTGAAATTGACTCGTGGGCGTATTGAAGATTTGGCCAACGGACTGAAAGAAGTTGTTGAACTGGAGGATCCGACTGGACAGGTAGTCAGTGAATGGACATTGGAAAACGGTTTGCATGTCAGCCGTATCACAGTTGGGCTTGGGGTCATCGGCATGATTTATGAAGCTCGTCCGAATGTGACAGCAGATGCGACAGGTCTTGCGCTGAAGTCCGGTAACGCAATCGTCTTGAAAGGCGGATCATCGGCCATTCATACGAATACAGCAATCGTGGAGGTCATCAAGAAAGCACTCCAGGAGACGAAAGTACCTGCCGAGGCAGTTCAGCTCATCCAATCGACGGATCGGAAAGAGACGGCAAAGCTCTTTACGATGAAGGAGCATATTGATGTACTCATCCCCCGCGGCGGGTCCTCACTCATTCAAGCTGTCGTTGATTCTGCGACAGTACCTGTACTGGAAACGGGTGTGGGCAACTGTCATATGTACATTGATAAAACTGCAAAGGTCGATATGGCACTGGCAACTTTCCTGAATGCCAAAACGGATCGTCCGGCGGTATGCAATGCCCTGGAGACACTGATTGTCCATCGTGAATGGCTGGAAGCAAACAAAGATGCATTGGTACAGGCATTACGTGAAAATAGCATTCAGACACATGGCGATGAGACAGCTGTTGAAATGCTGCCTGACTGCACTCCTGCAGCTGAAGGGGACTGGACGGATGAATATCTTAGTCTGGATGTAGCGGTGCGTGTCGTCGATTCAGTGGAAGAAGCGATCGCCCACATCGACCGTTATGGAACAAAGCACTCGGAGGCTATCATTTCTGAAGATGATGAAGCAGTCGGCAAATTCATGAAAGCTGTCGATGCAGCAGCACTTTATCATAATGCATCAACACGATTCACCGATGGTCATGCCCTTGGATTCGGAGCTGAAATTGGTATTTCAACACAGAAACTTCATGCACGAGGTCCGATGGGACTGCCAGCATTGACCACTTATAAATATGTCATGAAAGGCAATGGCCAAACAAGATAAGAAAGACTCATCCATCCGGATGAGTTTTTTATTGGTCTGAATATATTGACAATTCATAATTGCTTATCTATAATCAAACGCTATATGAGAGGAGAGAAGCAGATGAAAGAATTTTTCAGCAAGCTGCTGAATGGCATGAGCATCGGCATCGTCGTTGCTTTGATTCCGAATGCACTGCTAGGTGAACTGCTGAAGCTTGAAATACCCCACGCGCCTGTTTTGCAAGCAGTGTATGACACAACAGTTTTCGTCATGAGCCTGCTGCCTGTGTTGATTGGTGTTATGGTAGGTATCTCATTCAAGCTGACACCCATACAGACAGCGAGTGTAGGCATAGCTGCCATGGTCGGAAGCGGAGCGATCCAGAAAACGGCGGATGGCCTTTTTGCTTTGCAAGGTATCGGTATTGTCATCAATACAGGCATAACAGCAGCATTGGCAGTATTATTCGTAAGATTCATCGGGGACAGATTGAAGGCATACAGCATCCTCCTGCTGCCGACTTTAAGTATACTTGTCCCTGGTATGATAGGTTTGATTTTATTACCTTACATAAAAGGCGGTACTGGACTTATAGGGGAAGGAATCGCAGGGATGACAACATGGCAGCCAATAATAATGGGAGCACTTCTTGCAGTTATTTTCTGTTTCATTATTTTGTCTCCCATATCCACTGTCGGTGTGGCGACGGTCATTTCCTTGGCTGGCATCGGATCTGGCGCGGCCAATCTTGGGATTGTGGCAGCGGGTGTCGGGTTGGCCATTGCCAGTTATAAAGCCAATTCACTTGGTACTGCTTTGGCACATGTTCTCGGTTCTCCAAAAATCCAAATGCGAAACTTCTTCATGAAGCCCCGTATTGCACTGCCCATGTTTTTGACAGCGGCAGTATTGGGGGCATTGGCAGGATTATTGAAGATCGAAGGAACGCCATATAGTGCAGGATTTGGATTGTCGGGATTTGTTGGACCGCTGAACTATATGCAGCTTGCCGATGGAGGATGGACAACTGCTAATATTACTATCATGGTAGCTGTTTTCTTTTTACTGCCTTTTGTTTTGAACGTGCTACTATTATATCTATTCACAAAAAAGTGGAACTGGATCAAGTCCAAAGATTATAAATTACATTTTGATTGAGGAGGGCTGCAGGATTCCCTGCAGCTTATTTATTTTTTTTATGGGGTTGGTGGCTATTTCTTATTGCATCTTTTTCCTATTTTGCTATAGTTGATTATGATAATCATTATCAATTAATCCCGATCTTTAGTCCTGATCAAGCTAAAGTACGAAAAGGAGAAGAGCAATATGAAGTGGAAAACAGTAACTGGTATTGGCATTGCAGCAGCCTTGAGCTTTTCTTTGGCTGCTTGCGGGAATGGGGAAGATACAGCATCTGGTGAATCTTCAGAGAAAAAGGAACAGCAGATTACATACTTAGATAAAGAATATACCTTGCCGGCAGAAAAGGGCACGATTGTAGCAGCAAGCCTTGAATCAATGGAGGATGCAGCTGTTTTAGGAGTTAAACCTGCTGGCGCACTATCTGTCGGTGGAGAAACGCCATCATATTTGAAGGATGAGTTGTCGGGTGTAGAACTAATTGGCGAGAAGATGCAGCCGAATTACGAAACGATCCTCTCTCTTGAACCGGACGTAATTTTAGGTTCCTCTAAATTCCCGGAAGATGTGAGCAAATCACTGAATGATATTGCTACAACAATTCCATACTCCCATGTTTCGGAAAACTGGGAAGCAAACTTGGAGCTTCTGGGCTCACTGACAGATAAAGAGGAAGAAGCAGAACAAATCATTTCAGATTATAAGGAAGACGCGGAATCAGGCAAGACAGAATTTGGGGAAAAGCTTCAGGATAAGCAAGTACTTGTAGTACGCATCCGGGCAGGCAGCCTGTATGTCTATCCGGAGAATGTTTATTTGAACCCGGTTCTATACGACGATCTGGGGTTGAAAGTACCTGAAGTTGTCAAAGAAGCGGAAGCACAGGCAGAAATATCGCTGGAGAAACTGGCGGAAGTAAATCCTGACTATCTCTTCCTCCAATTCGAAGCGACAGAAAACCCGGAGAATGCTAGTGCTTTAGATGATTTGCAAGCTAATGAAATATTTAAATCGATTAATGCAGCCAAGGATAATCATGTATTCGTAAACTCGATCGATCCGCTGGCCCAAGGAGGCACAGCGTGGAGTAAAACGGAATTCCTGAAAGCAGCAACCGAGAAGCTGGCTGAGTAAGCATGTACCAAGGCACAAAAAATAGAATTGCTTGGTTTGTTCTGCTTACAGCTCCTTTGACAGGAGTTCTGGTTGTATTGATTTCTGTACTGTACGGTGTTAAGGACATGCCTGTAAGTACGATTTGGGATGCGATTTTCCACTATGACGCCCAAAATGTCGATCACACCATCCTCCTGACTGCCAGATTGCCGAGAGCGCTGGCAGCGTTACTAGTCGGGGCATTCCTGGCTATAGCAGGGGCGATAATGCAGGGAATCACAAGGAACTATCTCGCTTCTCCATCCATTATGGGTGTCAATGACGGTTCGGCTTTGGTGATTACAATGTGCATGATATTGGCTCCAGGTTTATCTGATCATATGATGATCCTCTACTCCATGGCTGGTTCAGCATTTGGTGCAGGCATTGTGTTTGGTTTTGCATCACTGCTGAAAAACGGGATGGCGCCAGTTCAGCTGGCAATCATCGGGACAGTTATTGGTACATTCCTGAGCGGGATTGCTGCAGCATTTGCTTCCTATTACCAGGTGTCACAGCATATCAGCATCTGGTACAACGCAAGAATGGATGGCGTGGATGTCCATATGCTGAAATTGGCTGTGCCGATTGGGCTGGTTGGCTTGGTTTTGGCTATGTCCGTTTCCAAGTCGGTCACCGTCATGGCTTTGGGTGAAGAGGTTGCAGCAGGATTGGGTCAGAAGACGGTGTATATCAAACTGATCAGTATGCTCAGTGTTGTCTGTCTGACTGGTACGGCTGTTGCCCTTGTTGGGAAAATCGCATTTGTCGGGCTTGTCGTGCCCCATATCACGCGATTTTTGATCGGAGTCGATTACAGGCTGCTCATTCCATGCGCTGCAGTCATTGGCGGTATTTTCCTTTGCTTGTCGGATGTGATCAGCCGCTTTATCAACGCGCCGTTTGAGACGCCGATTGGTGTTGTGACTGCTTTTATCGGTGTTCCGTTCTTCCTCTATCTCATCTGGAGAAAGGGAGGGAAACAATATGCAGCTTAAAATCGGATCGAAGCTGGTGCTCAGCGGACTCATCATTACGGTGCTGCTCTTGATCTCCATTTACCTGCATCTGACAAGCGGCAGTTATGCAATGAGCCTTGGGGAAATTTTCCGGACACTTTTTGGATGGAGCGATGATCGTAAACTTGAACTGGTCATCTTTCAGTTCCGTCTGCCTCGGATCATTGTCGGTGCCCTCGTTGGTGCAGGTCTTGGCATTGCTGGAGCTGTCATGCAGGGAATCACGCGCAATGGCCTCGCCGACCCAGGCATACTTGGCATCAATGCCGGTGCCGGGACTGCTATCGTCATATATATCTTCTTCTTCCAAGGAATGATCCAATCAGAGTCGATTGGCGGTTGGCTGGCCGTCCTGATGATGCCGATATTCGGCTTTGTGGGTGGTCTGCTGGTGGCGCTGCTCATATTTGCTTTCTCCTGGCGTCAAGGTACGCTTGATATGCAACGGCTCATCTTGACTGGTATCGCACTGGGAACAGGCTTTGGGGCGCTTTCTTTGTACATATCCCTGAAAATGAACGCAAATGATTTTGAAATGGCCACGGTGTGGACTACAGGCAGTATTTATAATGCGAACTGGATTTATATTTATGCCATGCTGCCATGGATCATCATCCTTGGCGCCATGCTTTACCGGAAATCGTATCTGCTCAATTATTTTCAGTTGAGCGATGATTCGGTTCGCAGCCTCGGGATTCGCAATGAGCGTGAGAAGGTCGTCCTGCTGCTGGCTAGTATCGGATTGGTCAGTGCCTGTGTATCCGTCTCCGGTGGCATTGCTTTTGTCGGTTTGATTGCACCGCATATCAGCAGGCGTCTAGTCGGGAATGATTACCGCTATAATATGCCTATCAGCGCGCTGACCGGTATGGTACTGCTCGTTTTTTCGGATTATATCGCAAAAACCGTCTTTGCCCCGGCAGAATTGGCAGTAGGTATTGTCGTTTCGATTATTGGAGTACCTTATTTCTTGTTTTTGCTGGCAAGAGCGAACAAAGGAGGCGAATGATGATAGAAGAAATGATAGTTGCCGGAAAGGAGCCTGAAGTACAGTATCGTGTCCAGATATTCGTTCCGGAACAATCCCCGCCGCCAGAAGGTTTTCCTGTCATTTATGTGTTGGATGGCCATATGTATTTCGGATATGGTGCTGATACCATACGAAATCAAGCCGGTAATGCACCTAAAACAGGGATCGAGCCGGCAATAGTTGTGGGGATAGCATTACAAGCCGAAGATACTGTTGTCAGAGAGCGGCGATTTTATGATTTTACACCGCCGGCTGCAGCTTATAAGTATCCGGATAGACTGAAAGGCATGAAGATTGGCAAGCATGGAGGAGCTGATACTTTCCTGGACTGGCTCGCTGAGGAGCTCCAGCCCAGGATCATGGACAGCTATCCTATCCAGCAGGAGAAACAGTGCTTGTATGGACATTCTCTGGGCGGGTTGTTTACCTTGTACAGTATGTTCAAACGCCCGGAGGCTTTTCAATGCTATTTGGCTATCAGTCCATCCATCTGGTGGAATGAAAAGCATATCTATTCGTTTATGAATGATGCCAAGGATGCCAAGCTGTTCATTGGTGTTGGTAATGAAGAAGGCTTCATGGTCGAGGATGCCCAAGCACTCTATCAGCGTTTGCCGAACGGCGTGGAAGAAGGGGCAGTCTACCATGTGGCAGAAGATGAGAACCATGCATCAGTCGTTCCGGCGACGATGAGCCGCGCCTTTCGTTATTTCTTCCAGTAATCCGGTTTTTTTGTTTCCTGCTCGATGTCTGCTAAAATGAGAGGAAGCGATCAAAACGGAGGGATGTCCACATGCAAGCCTTTATCCGGAACGACCAATACAACAATATAAAAGAACAGGTGCAGCAGCTTGTGAATAGCTCTGCTTCTGTCAAAGACATAGACGTGATTTACGGACTTCGCTCATTAGCGGAAGAGAAAATCAAGAACAGGTTTGAGGAGCTTACGGAAGAAGAGGCGGAAATGCTCGGGAGAATACGGGATGTACAGGATGAGATTGATGCGGAGCTTTTTTTGGCGCAGTTGCGTCCTTCCATCAAAGCCTTTCCTGTTGTGAATGAAGAGCAGCTCAGGAAGCTGTTTCCGAAAGTGAAGCATCTGCATCTGCCAAAGCTGCATGACATAGATTGGGAGAAGACATCTTATCTTGGCTGGAATGATAATGGCCAGCAAGCAAAATACATGGTTGCCCCACACCTAGAAGGAATGATAGCTGCTCGCGGCACATTTACGCCGTCCTCCCAGCCTGGAATATGTGCGATTTGCAACAAGCTGGAAAGCGTGGGGTTATTCATGGCAGAACCAATCGGGCGCGGCCAAGGAACATATGTAAAGCGAGGGAATTATGTTTGCCGGGACAGCGCCAAGTGTAACAGGAACTTAACTGATATCAACCGATTCTACAGCTTCATTTCCCATCTGCATTCCTCTTGAAAAAACAAGGAGCACACGCCTGACTGGCATGTGCTCCTTGTTTAGTCTGCGGGCAGCTTGAATGTCAGATCGGCTGCCAGCAAGTCTTCTTCTTCTGTATCTGTGATACTGGATATACGCAGGGAGAAGTCATCTTCTTCTTTGTAATCAGCTTGATCCATCAGGAAGACGACATATTTGGTAGAAGTCTGACCAGGTTCAATCTCCCCGGAATCTGCTTCCAAAACATTATGGTTCAAAATCCGATAAGTCGGCGTTTCAAGGAAGGCACCCATATCTTGTAAAGGTACTGTTTCCTCACCATCATTCTTTACTTCCAGCATTGCTGTCGCAGCGACGATTTTTTCCGGATCCTTGAATCCGGTAAAGGATTCCTCGTAGGAATCTGCCGGTTTCAGCTTTGTATATTGAATCCCTTTGAGGGTCACTTCCAGGTTGTCATCGGTTTCGGACTGATCAAAGTTCTGTTCAGACAGCATTTCCTTTTCCGCAACCGAATCTTTTGTCAGGCGGTCTGGGAAGAAGGGATTGTCTGCTGATACAGTGTCCGTCAAGTCGGCAGACAATGCATCTGTATCCTCGTTTCCTTCTGCAGCTGCTTTTGCTGTCGGCGTTTTTGGCTCATCTGCAGCTGCTTCATCATTGTTACTGCAGGCAGATAAGGTCAGGGCGATAGCGCACAGCAATAACGCAACTGGAATACGGAACAGTTTCATATACTTCTTTCATCCTCTCTTTAACAAGGTTGTCTTTTTTGGAAAATAAGCAAATTAAGACATAAATATCATACCGTAACCCTATATGGAATGAAATGAAAAGTGCCTAATTTCCTAGAAGAAAGTCTAGGAAGGGATGGAAAAATTGGAGATGGGAGGTATCATTCTCTCTATATAGCTGGTAATATGTAGGAGAGTGCAAGCGACAGCAGGAAAGAGATGAATTCGCTGCAATTTTATTGCATAATTTCAGAAGTACGATATATATTTAGTAAAGTATGAATCAGGATAGGAAGCAAGTATATTAAGTGAGGAGAACGCGGAGAATGGGGCAAAAAAGGGATCTGAAGGAATTGTCCACGTACTTAGATGAAGAAGAGCGGATATTTCTCTACGTACAAAGTAAGCTTGATGAGAGGACTGGCATCCTTGGTGTTACACAAAATCGAATCTTGTTTACGCACAAACCGCTGCTCAAACCAGCTTATATGGATACGACCAGCTATGACAGCATCGACTATATCCTTTATACAGAGGGAACGGGGGAGGGCGAATTATCCATCCATTTAAATAATGGGGATATAAAATATATTACAAGCCATCGTCTGATTCATCTGAAGGGTGTAAGTGATATCGTCAGAATGTTCGTTAATAACCATCAGCGGGATCTCTTGTACCGGAATACGTTCAACCGCAAGCAATTGTTGGAATAGATAGACACAAGGAGCAGAAGCAGTAGGATGGAAATCTGTCTAAGAGAGCTGCCGGTCGGTGCAAGGCAGCCAGGGAAGCATCCGAACTCATCTGGGAGTGCCCGGGAGGAAATGCCTGGTCGGCTGGCGGCCGTTATCAGTTTTCGAGGGTGAGCAGCTTTCTCACCGAAAAAGAGTGGTACCACAATGTCCATTGTCTCTTTACGAGACGATGGGCATTTTTTTATAAGGAGGAAAAATGAATGGGAGAATGCTTTATCTGTGACAAACATGCAAATCGTTTGCAAGTGAGCGGAGCGTGTATCTTTGAAAATGACTACATTTATACCAGTCATATCGATAAGCAAGGAAAACCCACTTATCTAGGCCACATCATGCTTGATTTAAAACGGCATGTTCCGCAGATAGGGGATATGACAGAAGAAGAAGCAGCTGCATTCGGTATTGCAATGAAACAGGTTGCCAAAGGGTTGCAGGAGGTCTTTTGGGCAGAACATGTGTACACGCTTGTCTCCGGGAATGCAGTGCCTCATGTTCACATGCATATCATCCCCAGATATGCTGGAACACCAGAAGAATATTGGGGACCGATGGAAGTATATGCTTGGCCGGATGCACCTTTTGGCGGCGAGGCGGAAATCAAGCATGTTACCGAGAAATTGCAGCGCTTTATGAAAGGGAATGCTCATGCATAGCTTCAGTTGGACAGGCCATCAACGTGCATTCTTGGATACACCTGATGTAAGACAATTCGGAAATCTGGTGTTAGGAAGGCTCGGCGGAATGACGAGTGCGGGTCAAACGAAAAACGAAGATGGCGTATTGTTGTTTACCGGAGGGGATTGGGAGTTCGTCTTGCTGATGGATGCACATCATACAGCAGATAGTGCCAGACTTGTTGCCGAAACACTTTTGAAGGAGGAGACTTCCTTGAGAGCAGCTTCCGAGTCCGCGGATGCCTTTTTACAAGTGCCGGCATTCGTTACCGCTCAATTATCCAACCCTTCTTTCCTGGATGCATGCCAAAATGCAACCGGAGAGACTGCTTGCCTTTTCGTTTTCCGCAAAGATGCCTATGTGTGGTGGCTTTCAGTTGGGGATTGTCTTTTCTATATTTTCCATGAAGATCTAGCGAGAATGGGTGAATTCGAACAAAATACACGACATTTTTTCGAATGGATCGGTCGGCAGAATGCCTGGACATTGCCTGTCCCTTCGTACACAACTGGTACAAGGCAGCTGCGGAAAGGAAAGAATCGGCTTTTCGTAACGACGGATGGCTTGCTGGAATGTCCAGGGCTCCATGTGAAGGGACAAGCGTTATATCGTATGTTATCCAGTACAGAAGATGAGTTGTTTGTAAAAAAACTGCTCACTGATTTGAAAGACCATTTTGTACGGGATAGCTGTACTTTTATCTGCTGGACCATAGAAATAACCAACGATGGGTTGATGCCCAGTGATGTAAAAAAATAGTATTGAATAGCAGCAGGTAATATATTACTAGTTACTAAATCATAGTTAAAAACTGTTGCTTTCTAAAAGAAATGCTAAGAAAACTGCTATATGAATAAAGACTAAAGTAACAATTTGAAAATTATTACAAATATTACTTGTTTTGCACTGAGATACTTATATAATGAAATCACACCTAGCGATTACATTATTTAACAATTAATGGAGAGGTGATTGATGTGTCAAAGTTGAAGAAGGGTTTGGCAGGAGCTTTATTGGCTGGTGTTATTGTAGGCGGGATTTCAGGAGGGGTTTCAGCATCAAGTAATGGACTTACTGAAAACGGGAACTCTGAAATCATCAAAGCAAGTCAAGGAGTAACGGAAAGCTTCGTTAAAGACACACAAACTGGATTCTCAATTAATGCAGAATCCGGGGAAAAAGCCGGCGGTTATTGGATCCGAGGCAAAAGGGATGGCAGAGTGATTTCCGAGTATAAACATTATACGAAAGAAGGACGAGCTTCTGTTACCAATGGTGCCGGATACCATGATGATGGTGGATGGAAAGCAAAGGGTCTGTGGAGCAAGGCTGACTTGGATTGGAGCTTCTGGGGAACTAACAAGGCTTACTACGATTATAGATAAAAAACAAGGTGATAATGCAAGGGTGTTTTCACTCTTGCATTATTTTATGAGGTGAAATTGTGAGAGCAATCTTAGGGTTTTTAACTTCTTTATTCCTTTTGATAAGCCTGTACGTTATATATGATTTACTGGAGCAATACAAATTCAACGAACTGCTATATGAAGATAGAACGGCAGTAGCATTTAATTTTAGTGACTATGAAGGAAACCCCAACGACTTACTTGAAACATATGCTGAACGATATGATTTAGATATCTCTAAATATGTATTTGTAAATCAGGATTCCATCCGGGTATTCACTACCGATCCTACCCTCGGCTCCCGTATTGATGGGATAGATGGTGTTTTTCCAAAGAAGGGAACCACACAATTTATAACAAATCGTTTCAATGATTCCAGCAATGATAAAAGTGGATCGTTCCATTCCGGAGAAAGTACGATTGCTATATCCATCTGGAATTTAGATAACCAGAAACAAGCCAGTGCAAGCGGTATTTATTACATAGATGATAAAGCTGGTTCCATTTCCGCCATGCTGGATCAGCTGCAAAAGGATGGGGTTTCTTCGGAGCTGATAGAAGCACGTATAGACCCGGTAGTGATCAGCCAGCCGCTGACCTTTCTCATATCACCGCTTATCATTCTCCTTACTATGATCGGTGTAATTTCTTTCTACCTGATAAATCGAAGCGACCAAGTCATGCTTTATAAAGTGATGGGGTACTCTTATGGCAGAATATCCATTATCTTAGTGAAAAAGCTTATTTCACCTTTGATTGCGGCCGTTCTGACAAGTTATATTCTATATCTGATTTTCCGTGTTATTACGAAGAAAGAGATTCTGAATTTGTTAGACTTTACGCTTCTGTACGCAGGAGTGGCAGTAGTACTATTTGTTGGAATAGTTCTTTATACGTTCCTGCTGACAGGCTTAATCTTTTCCTTTGGGAAAGAATACGAGGCTTTGAAAGGCAAGAGGCTTTATAAAACATTGATGGCACTCAGTTATGTAATGAAGATTTTATTTCTTATTGCGGCTGTTGGTGCTCTTTCGCAATTGGATCAAACGAAGAAATCACTGGAAGATTACCAAGATAATCTGGAAACATGGAATCAAACAGAGAATTTGTACCAAACGGTTCTGTATTCCACTGGACAAGTTGATCTAGCGATAGAAAGTGTGCAAAATAACAACTTAAAGCAGGTATATAATCAATTAAATCATGAACTGGATGGTTTTCTGATTGATGCGAGCAACTATGAAATAAGCTCTAACGGAAGCTATTTATACGAGATGAACACAGATGACGAGAATGCGTCGACCTCTCCTTATGGAAAAGCGATAACTATAAACGAGAACTATTTGAAATTCAATGAGATCCAGGCAGAGACGGGAGAAATTGAAGGATCTATCGTATCTGACGCTTCTGTCACGAATTTATTGGTTCCTGCATCCCTCAAAGACAAAGAAAATGAAATCAAAAAGAACTTCCTGGACTATTTTTATTTCCAGAAGGTCGAGGTAGGGAACATTTATAGAGAAGCAAAGGGTCAGGAACTGGATGATACCTCTAAAGACGATTTAGCTATAAATATCATCTATGTACGAGATAACCAAGAATACTTTACGTATAACTCTGACAATAAAGGAGAAGGGGATTACTTTATTAAAGACCCGATTGCCATTTTAGATACTGGACAGTTCGATGATTCCTATTATATGAGCTATTTGTCCAGAGCGTATTTCTTTTATACAGATCAAGCAGAACCTACTCAGAAATTAGAGGAGATTGCAGGCGAACATGATGCAGCATCACAGGTTAATTCCGTTATCTCTGTCTTTGATGAGTATGGGCAGGAAATACAAGAATTGAAAACAGACAATTATTTATTATTGCTGGCGGTCATTCTATTATATATCGCTGCATTCACCACTAGCGTTTACTACACAATATGTCACTTTTATAACTATAAAGTGGAAGTATTATTGAAAAATATTCACGGCTATTCGTTTTTCAGAACGAACAGAACACTGCTGATATTGCAATTTTTGAGTTATTGCATTCTTTTATTAGGGATTTTGTTTGTATCATTACCTTCCCTAATTGTCATTGTATTCGGAGGTATAATAATTGATGCCTTGCTTGTGATTGGTTTAAGCAAATATTACACCGCCAATATGCATACTAAACTCAGAAGAGAGGCATAGAGATGATCAAAGCTACTCATCTAAAGAAAAAATTTAAAGAGAAAACCATATTTGATGATTTTTCTTTGACAGTGAAAAGCGGCGAGTTCCTATCCATTACAGGGGAGAGCGGAAAAGGAAAAACAACTTTAATTAATCTATTGAGTCTTCTGGAAAAGCCGGATAGCGGAGATATAGAATACGACGGGATTAAAAACCCTAATATGAAACAGACGATGCTGCTGCGAAGGAATGAGTTTGGTTATCTATTTCAGAATTACTCTTTGATCAATAACGAAACGGTAGAGAAGAATATCCTTTTGGCCATTGCTTATAAAAAGATGAACGATAAAAAAAGAATGATACAAGAAATCCTGGCGAAAGTAGGTCTTTCCGGTTATGAAAAGAAACGGGTCTATACGTTGAGCGGGGGGCAGCAGCAACGAGTTGCACTTGCACGAGTCATTGCGAAGGACTGCAAGTATATATTTGCCGATGAACCAACAGGAAATCTCGATATCAAAAATAGGGATGCCATCTTTCAGCTATTACAGGATATGAACAATACTGGGAAGACGATCATAATGGTTACGCATGATTTGGAGATAGCAAAAGCTACTTCTGCACAAATGGAGATTTAACAGGAACAGCTCTGTGAAAGGAAAGCCATTGCCTGAAAGGAAATGGCTTTTTAAGTGCCCATAACATCACGGGGGGATTTTTAAGACTGATGTAGAATTTATTTTTTGAATAGAAGTTGCTTAAATATAAGCCCATTACGAAATAGGAGGAACGAATGACGGACCCAGTAATGGAAAGTGATGGAGTGAAAGTAGTATTCGTCTTTCAAAAGAATGAAGAGATCGTAGAAACCACGTTGAATGCAGCTCAGCTAACAGCATTATTACATGCTAAGCAAGTATGGATCGAAAAATTCAGCACTACCTTAAAGATTGAAAACACAATCTGGTCCTATGGAAACAATACGGCATCATTGCAGATTTATGTAAAATAAGCAGAACGAATGCCTACTTCCCTCGCGATATAGCTCATAATTAATCGGTGACCTGCACAAACTGTAAACGAGATGAAACAGTGGAGGGAAACTGATGAAGAAAGCGATGATCATGCTTGTGTTTGTGCTTGCCTATTCTGTCTTTATACAACCAGTGCAAGCACTGCCGACGAAAAATGTAATCGTAGAAACTGAATACTATAATGACATTGATGAGTTGAAATACCCGCAAGTGAAGCATGCTGGAACCCCAAAGGTTACGCGGATGATCAATAGTGATTTCAAAGCATATATCGAGAAAGCTGCTGAGGCACGTAAGGAGAATATCGAGGCTGGCCGGAAATATGATTATGACCCGGATTTTCAAACAGATTTTGAAGTGAAATATAATTCGGACCACCTGCTCAGCATATTAATGAGCAGCTATATATTTACTGGGGGAGCACATGGTTCAACGGCCGTAGAATCGTTTAATTACGACTTGAAGGATAAGAAGCGCGTTTATTTGACTGATATCCTGCAGACACCGAGTCAGCTAAAGAAGGTCCAGCATTATGTATTCACCTACGCAAAGGCGAGGCCGGAGATATTTTATCCCGACCTCAAGAAAGAAGATATTCATCTGAATGAAAATACAGCCTTCTTCTTCACTGATGATGGAATTGCGCTTGTTTTTCAGCAGTATGATATTGCACCATATGTATCAGGTAATCAGGTAATTAAAATACCGGAGAAAATATACAACTAAGAAAGAAGCCATGGAAGTATGCTGCATCCATGGCTTTTTCGGGTATATCTAAAATAATACAAGAGAGAAATGGGGAGAAACGGATGATTAATTGGGCTATTCTAGGACCGGGTTCGATTGCACACCATTTTGCGGCAGCCTTGAAGGAAGAAGGGCAATCCTTACTGGCAGTCGGGGCAAGGAATAAAACGAAAGGGCAAGCTTTCGCAGAAAAATTCGATATACCTAGAGTGTACGAAGGATTCCAGGGCGTGTTGGATGATTCGGAAGTAGATGTTGTATACATAGCTACGCCGCATGCTTTTCATTATGAAACGATTATGGAAGCTCTGCATCATGGGAAGCATGTGTTTGCGGAGAAAGCAATTACAGTGAACGCAAAGCAGCTAGAGGAAATCACTGATTTAGCTACAGAGAAACAATTGATTGTGGCTGAAGCCATGACTATATATCATATGCCGATTTATAAGGAGTTAAAGCAATTGGTAGATGCCGGCAAGATCGGTGAGATTCAAACTTTGAGTGTGAACTTCAACAGCATCAAGGAAAACGATCCCGGGAATCGTTTCTTCAATCCTGAATTGGCAGGCGGAGCGCTTTTGGATATTGGGGTTTATGCCTTGTCATTTGTACGTCTGTTCATAAAGGATGAGCCAAATGAAATCATCAGCACAGTTACAAAGCATGAAACCGGCGTCGACCAGCAGGCAGGAATCATCCTGAAGAACAGGCAAGGACAGCTCGCTGCCATTACATTATCTTTTATGGTGGAATCTCCTGAACGTGCTACTGTCATGGGGACAAAAGGATTCATCGATATCGAACGGTTTTCGCGGGCTGAGAAAGCCACTGTTTGTTATATAGAAGAAGGTAAGACAGAAACAATGGAGTCTGGAGAGACGGCGAAGGCTTTGCAGTATGAAGTCAGGGCGATGAAGGAACTGATCGAAAAGGATGTTCCACATGTAACATTGCCGTATACGAAGGATGTTATGAACATCATGGATCAACTTCGGAAGCAATGGGAAATAAGCTTCAGCTTCGAATAAAAAAATGCTCCGGGTATTTCCGGAGCATTTCACTATTTAGCTCAATTTTCTGCTGTTGGCAGGAGAAAGCAACCGTTCGAACCAACCCATGACAAAGTCGGCCAGTACTGCCATAAGCGCAGTCGGAATGGCGCCTGCTAGAATGATGGCCCCGCCTTCTGCTGCATTCGTACCTCGGACGATAATGGAGCCTAACCCGCCAGCACCGATGAATGTACCAATTGTTGCGATACCGATTGCGATGACAAGCGCGGTGCGTAAGCCGGCCATGATAACAGAAAGTGATAAAGGAAGCTCAACCATCCGCAAAATCTGAAATCTTGTCATTCCCATGGCATTACCTGCTTCTTTCAATGTCTTGTCAACGCCAAGAATACCGGTATACGTATTCTTTACAATCGGAAGCAGGGAGTAAAGGAACAACGCCAGGATGACGGTGTTCGTCCCTAATCCCATCACCAGCATGAGGACAGCGAGCAGGGCAAGGGCAGGAATTGTCTGGATAACGTTCACAAAGGAAATAACCCAGGGGCTGAGTTTGCTGTAGCGGGCAATAACGATTCCGATTGGGATACCCACGATAGCAGCGAATAATACGCCGTAAGCAGACATTAAGAAATGTCGGTAAAATTCAGTCCAAACGTAAGCTCCATTATCATTATAATAGGTCACTAATTCTTTCAGTAAGTCCAAGTTTCCGCACCTCCTTTATTCATCTTCGAAGTAGTTATGAGCTTCTAAATACTCTTTGGCAATCGTGCTAGGTTCTTTTTTCTCGATATCAGCTTGATAATTCAGTTCAATGATTGTGTCATTATCGAATTTCCCTACCAGCTTTTGTAGGATATCATCGATCTCTGGATGTTCTTCCAGCAAGTCATTAGAAGCAACTGGGGAGGCATCATAAGGAGGGAAGAAATGTTTATCGTCTTCCAAGGTAGCCAAGTTAAATTGCTTTAGTCTGGCATCTGTGGAGTACGCCAGAACAGCATCCATCTTCTTATTGTTCAAAGCAGAATAAACGAGTCCAATCTGCATCGGGTAAACTTTATTGAATTCAAAGCCATATTTCTTCACGAATTCGTCATATCCGATTCCCTCACGGTTGATCCAGCTGTTATCCACACCAAATAGGTATTTATCGGCAACCGATGAAAGGTTTGAAACCTTCTCCAATCCTTCTTTCTCAGCTACATCTTGTCGTACGGATAGGACATACGTATTATCGAATCCATATGTGTCGTACCATTTTTGATCAAATTGATCCTGAAACTCTCGCTGAACGATTTCCATCGCTTCCTCGGGATCGTTTACCAGATCCATATGCAAGGCTCCACTCAAATCGGTACCGGTATATCTCGCTGCGGAAATATCCACATCACCATTCACCATCGCTTGATGCATCACGATCGAAGAACCCAAGTTGCCGACAATTTCGGCATTTAAATCTGTATAATGCTCAATCATGTATTTCTGTATATAGCCGAGCGTCTGTGTTTCGGAGGTGGTGACTGTACCGATTTTGATCGTTTCCCCTGATCCGCCGCCCAGACCAGGGAGTGAACAGCCAGACAGAAGAAGGGCTGTCAACATACCGATCATGATAAGTTTGGTTAGCTTTTTCATTTTCGTCGTCGCTCCTTCCTATGCGGTTTCCTGCTGCGCACTTCTTGTTGTCGGTGTGAGTTTGGTTTCGATTCTGCCCAGGATAAAATCGGCGAGCAAAGCCAAAATGGTCGATGGAATCGCACCAGCTAAAATCAGTTCTGGCTGATAAAGATTCAACCCATCGAAAATGAAGTCCCCGAGTCCGCCAGCTCCGACGAATGAGGCTAATGTGGCCCAGCCGATAAGATAAACAGTGGATACCCGGATACCAGCCATGATGACGGGTATTGCGAGCGGCAGTTCAACACTGAAGATAAGCTGTGCATTGGTCATGCCCATACCACGACCTGCTTCCAGCAGATTTTTATCTGTATTTTTAATGCCGATGTAGGTGTTTCGGAGAATCGGCAGCATGGAGTAGAAGAATAAGGCGACAATGGCGGGCACTTTTCCTACACCTAATATTGGAATGAAGAATGCCAAGATGGCAAGACTTGGGAAGGTTTGTATGATACTGATGATACGGATGACTGTATCAGCTGCGCGCTCGAATCTGGTGAGCAGGACGCCGACTGGTACAGCGACTAGGATACCGAGAAGAACGGCAATCAATGAAATATATAAATGCTCCCACGTTTTCAGGGCAAGTGTGCTGCCTTGTTCCTGGAAGAATTGAATTAATGCATCCATATGGTCTGTGCCTCCTTCTTAGTTGTCATCCTCATCACCCCAGATAGATTCATAGACTAGATCGGCAAGCGTCGCCCGAGTGACGATACCTTTCAGTCGATTTTGATCATCCACTACAGGTACATATTTCGTATGCCTGCGGAGCATTTTTTGGATGGTATCCCGTATGAGGCTGTCTTCTTTGACCCGATAAAGCTCTGTTTCGACAATTTCACCGACAAGCGTCGATTTTTTTCGGTTTTCCTCGATATCCTCTACGTCGATGTAGCCTTCAAGTGTCTGATCTTCTCCAATAACGAGCAAGGAATCCACGCGTTTCTCCTTCATCCGCTGGATAGCGGTGGATAATGTCTCTTCTTTATGAACAGTTGCCGGTATCTTATTCATGATTTGACCTACTGTTTTAACATCTGGTTTTGTTTGAATCAAACGCTCTTTTCCGATGAAGGATTCGACAAATTCATTTGCTGGATTACGCAGGATTTCATCAGGTGTATCAACTTGCACGATTTCTCCATCCCGCATGATGACAATACGATCCGCCAGTTTGATAGCTTCATCCATGTCGTGGGTTACGAAGA
This sequence comes from Terribacillus jepli, assembly GCF_047228925.1. Lineage (NCBI taxonomy): Bacteria > Bacillati > Bacillota > Bacilli > Caryophanales > Bacillaceae > Terribacillus > Terribacillus jepli. The sequence goes on from NZ_JBFEGH010000001.1 coordinate 130,734, forward strand.
CGATCGTCTTGCCTAGCTTTCGCTGCAAATTCTTGAATTCTTCCTGTAATCCATCACGTGTAATCGGGTCCAGCGCACCAAAAGGTTCATCCATCAGAATGAGTGGCGGATTGGAAGCCAGTGCACGCAAAACACCGATCCGCTGCTGCTGTCCGCCGCTCAGTTCCTGTGGGTAACGATCCAGGTATTCTTCCGGCAGATTGACCAGTTTGATCAATTCTTTTGCCCGCTCCCGCCGCTTGTCCTTGGACCATTGAAGCAGCTTTGGGACAAGCGTGATATTTTCGCTGATTGTCATATGCGGAAACAGCCCGATCTGCTGGATGACATATCCTATTTCCCTGCGCATCTGCACCCGGTTTTGTTTCATGATATCTTTGCCATCGATCAGAATTCTTCCTTCGGTTGGCTCGATCAGCCGGTTGACCATTTTCATACTGGTCGTCTTACCACAGCCGCTCGGTCCGATAAAGCAGATGAATTCGCCTTTTTCTATTTCTAAATTCAAGTTATTCACGGCTTTTTTGCTGCCGCTGTAGATCTTTGTTACATTCTCGAATGTCAGCACATGATAACCTCCTGTTTACGGTGCATATTTATTGTCCGAAAAATCGAAAGCTGTCTCATTCCGGACGATTTCAGTAATGTATTGCATCGTTTTTTTCATCGCGCGTTGTGGATCGTATGATCGGCGGTGGTTCAGCACATTGTTGAACATCCCTTGCCAGATGAGGATCGTCAATTCATTGATGGCATCTACATTCTTTTCACTGATTTCTCCAGCTTCGAGTGCCAGTTCCAAGGCAGAGCGCCCCCGTTTGGACATATTGCGTTCCAATAATGTCGAGTGCAGTTCCTCTGGAATATTGATCAGATCCTTAGGAAATTTTGTGTAATAACGTTCCAGCATATTTTCTGGGCTGTCGCCAAGATCCATGATGAAAATGGCATGGAATAGTTTTGGATAACGGAAGGAATACGTACAAAAGCATTCCCAGGCTAATAAATACTTTTCCAGAGGCTTATCGGATCGATTCATATAAGCGACGACTTCTTCGGTATAGTCCTTCAAGAATGTCATGGACGCAAAGAAAATGAGATGAGATAGATCGGAGAAGTAATTATAAATCGTGGCACTATTGTAGCCAGCACGATCCGCTACTTTCCGGATCGTCACTTTTTCTAACCCTTCCTCGCGGATAATATCTGCTGTCGCTTCCACAAAGTATTTCCACATCCGGCTCTTTTGGATTTCTTTCTTGTTCATCGTGCTTTTCTGTCTCCTTTACATACGCGTTCGTGCTCGCCTCCCCATGGTTGTTAAGTCGTAATCGCGTATGATATTATAATCAAAGTTAAAAAGTAATCATGATTATAAATTATAGCATAGTCATTTTTTAATGCAAATTTGCCTAGGAAGGAAGATAGCGATGGTATTCAATGTGCGAGATAACCAGCTGCAAATAAAAACATCATATCCGCATTCCGTTAAAGAGATACGTCATGTTTGGATTCCGATGCGTGACGGTGTGAGATTATCAGCAAGAATCTGGATTCCTGAAGACGCAAATGAAACACCGGTACCAGCGATTCTGGAATATATCCCTTATAGGAAAGGTGATTTCACCGCTTTGCGTGATTCCATCCGCCACCCTTACTTTGCGGGCCATGGATATGCAAGTGTACGCGTGGACATTCGCGGAAGCGGCGACTCAGAAGGCATCCTATATGATGAATATCTGCCGCAAGAACAAGATGATGCAGAAGATGTATTGAAATGGATAGCTGATCAAGCCTGGTCGACTGGTAAGGTAGGCATGATCGGGAAATCTTGGGGAGGATTCAATGGTTTGCAGGTTGCAGCCAGACGACCACCTGAATTGAAAGCTGTCATCACTATTTGCTCGACAGATGATCGGTATGCAGATGATGTGCACTATAAGGGCGGGGCGTTGCTTGCTTCCGATATGCTTTGGTGGGCATCGACGATGTTTGCGTACAATGCAAGACCTGCTGATCCGGAAATTGTCGGGAAGAAATGGCGGGAAGATTGGATCCGGCGAATGGATGAGACGCCACCCTTTGCAGAAGAATGGGTACGTCATCAGCGCCGGGATGCTTATTGGAAGCACGGCTCAGTCAAGGAGGATTATGCAGACATAGAGATACCTGTATTTGCTGTCGGTGGCTGGGCGGATGGTTATACGAATGCCATCCCTCGTTTGCTGGAAGGATTGAAAGTACCGAAAAAGGGACTGATTGGGCCATGGGCGCATGAATATCCGGAAGTTGCAATACCGGGGCCATCAATCGGTTTCCTGCAGGAATGCTTGCGTTGGTGGGATTATTGGCTGAAAGGTCACGAAACAGGCATCATGGAAGAGCCGATGCTTCGTGCCTGGATGCAAGAAAGTGTTCTGCCTGAGGTGGAATATGAAGATAGACCAGGTCGATGGGTTGCAGAAACACAATGGCCTTCCCCGCTCATTGAGCAAAAATCTTTCTACCTGCATGGACAAACGCTGAGTGAAGAATCTGGTGCCGGTATGCCGGTCACTGTTGCAAGCATGCAGCAGCATGGTCTTTACGCGGGTGTATTTTGTCCGTTTGGCCAGCCGGGTGATATGCCATCCGATCAACGTCTGGAAAATGGATTTGCGACTGTATTCACCAGTGCTCCTTTAGAAGAAAGAATGGAAATACTCGGAGCATCTAAACTGGAGCTGGAAATATCGAGCGATCAAGAGCAAGCACTGGTGGCAGTCCGCTTGAATGACGTCGCTCCAGATGGAAGTGTTACACGTGTAACATGGGGCATGCTCAACCTGACTCACCGTAACAGTCATGAATTTCCTGAAGAATTGACGCCAGGTGAGAAAATTTCAGTGACGATCCAATTGAATGATATTGCCCATGCACTTCCGGCCGGTCATCGCTGGCAAGTGGCAGTCGCGCCGACATATTGGCCGCACGCTTGGCCATCTCCAAAAGCAGCAACGCTTACGATTTATCCTGGTGATAACACAAAACTGCTGCTCCCGGTTAGGGAACCACAGGCCATTGATGAGCAACTGTCTCCTTTTCAGCAGCCTGAAACAGCACCTGTGCTGGAGAAGGAAATCTTGCGCCCGGAAAGTCGCAAGCGCCAAATACGGTATGACACGGTGGGGAAAACCTGGATATTGGATGATTATTCAGATGAGGGTGCACGAAAACTCGCAGATAGCGGTTTGGAGTACGGCAGTACGAACCGTAATGTCTACACAATTAAAGAAGGCGAACCTCTATCCGCCAGCGTCCAATGTGATTGGACAATGGACATCGGGCGTGGGGAATGGCAGACACACTTGGATCTTTCCTGTAACATGTGGTGCGATGACATGTACTTTTATCTAAAGCATGAACTTCACGCATTTGAAGGCGAAAAAGAAATCTTCACGAAGGAATGGAATGAAAAAATCCCCAGGGAGTTTATTTAGGGGAGAAGCAGGCATCACTTGGATGCCTGCTTTATTTTTAGTTCATAGAAGCTTGCCATGGTAGTACGGACATAAGGCTCTAACCAAAAGAGCCCAATAAATAGGGTGAAGATGCTTAATATAGCCCATCCAATAAAGCTTAGCTGCAATACAAATAGCGCCCATTTGAAGCCTCGCATCTTTTCTTTGCTCTCCCGGATAGCATCCAGTGGTGAGTAATCTGGATGTTCACGCAGGATGTAAAGTGTCTGGGAATAGCTATAAAATTTGATGATGCCAGGGATAACCAGCAGCAAAGTCCAAAATGTCAGCAGGACGACTAAAATCAGTCCTGTCAGCATGTACCGCCAGAAGCGTCTAAAAGGTGAAAAAATAAATCCAAAGGAAGGGCGCTCTCCTTGGACAAGACTTTGAAGCATCCAGGTTGTTCCGACATATAGAGGCATTAGCAGCACGTAATTTATCAAGGTGCCTTGGATATTAGCAATAATGTCTTCTTTTAAAGTCGTTATTTCATCCAAGCCGAGCAAAGGGTTGGTTAACAAAGTCAATGCAGTCGAAATAACAGCAAAGAGAAATACGGCAAGTACGCTTTTACCCCAATTGCCGCTTAAGCTTTCCAATGCATCATGCTTCATTGTTTGATTATCAATCATATGCATGTCCCCCCAGTTTTTATATGTATATGAGTATGATTTTATTGAGCATACCACACAATTATGGAAAAGTATGGTTGTGTTTGAGGGAAGCTTATGCTACAGTATAACTATCTTGCAAAACAAAGTAGTTAGTCGGCTTCTTTTTTTTGATCAACTACCTTGCTAAACAATATAGTGGGGAGGAAAAGTAAATTTGTCATCCAGCCAATTATTAAAAGGCATTCTCGAGGGCTGTCTGCTCTCGATCATTGCGGAACGCGAGACGTATGGCTATGAAATGGTGGAGAAGCTTGCAGCCTATGGATTTACTATGGTAAGCGAGGGCAGTATCTATCCATTGCTGCTGCGGATGAAAAAAGAAGGTCTCGTCACGACGACAAGTAAAACATTGCCATCAGGCGGACCGAAGCGGAAATATTATCAATTAACTGCAGAAGGACGGACAGAATTAGCAGATTTCAAGGTAAGATGGGCAGAAGTTTCGTCCAGTGTTAATAACATTCTAAGGAGGGAACAATCATGACATTATCCAAGGAAAGTCAGGCGTTTCTCGATAACTTGCGGATTTATCTATTTGCCAGCAATAAGAAGGAAGATGAAGTAAGTGAGTTATTGGAAGAACTTGAAGATCACTTGTATGAAGCGGAACAGAATGGCAAAAGTGTCGAGCATATCATCGGGAAGTCTCCGAAAGCGTACATGAAGGAAATAGAAGCAGAGGTGGAAGCGGATGGAAAGTTTTGGCTTATATTTGTACCGCTTATCCTATTGAATGCCTTTGCGTATCTCATTATGAATAAGGCGATAGCGGACGAAAGAGATTATTCCCTGCTGGTGCTCATTGGAAATCCCTTGGTATTCATTGTTACCATACTCCTGCTGTTTGGAATGTATCGCTTTATAGCAGCAAACAAACTATCAAAAAAAGTTACCGTCATGCTATATATAGTGATGGGATTTGCTCCTACTGCCATGTTCACGGGAATATTGGTGGGAGATCTCTTTATTGAGACACCAGTGCTGACAATCAGTCCGTCCATGAATATAGCTGTGATTATTGCCGCTTGCTTCATTTTCATTGCGGCAGCACTATATTGGAAAACGTGGATTTCCGTCATTGTTCCAGCAGTTCTTTATATTCCACAGGTGATTTTACGTTACATCAATATAGAAGAGGAAAGCAAACTTATCATCATACTCTCGATCATTATCGCTTTCTCTCTCTTTCTAGTGATCTGGCAATTTAGACAACTCAAAAAAGATAATTAACGCATGCAGAGGCATGCGTTTTTGTCTTGACTCAAAGCTGCGCATGATGTAATGTATATATTGCAAATGTAATATATACATTACATGGGAGTCTGACATATGCAAAACAAAGTGAAATTTACAAGAATGGAACGAAAGATGACGCAGGAACAGCTTGCCCGCCAGGTGCGTGTCACCAGACAGACAATCGGCTTAATCGAAAAAGGAGAGTACAATCCGACACTGCAGCTTTGTGTTGCGATTGCAAAAGCATTAGGAAAGACATTGGATGATCTATTTTGGGAGGTAGAGTGAGATGGAGAAAACATGGATTCGTTTTTTGCTGCCGAATGATGAATATAAGCGGAGGAATATGCTGGTTTACTTTGCAGAAGCTGCTATATTACTGCTGATAGCGATAATCTCCCTGATTGTTATATCCCGCTTTGAGCTCATCCTTATGGATAATTTGGTTGTACTGATATGTATGATGTTCGGGACAATAGCTTATGTTTGGGTTCGGTATATTCTGTCTGGTATGGAGTTTGCCGAAGTCATGACGGAAAAAGCGTATCGACGAGAGAGAAAGCTGGTAGTAGTTAAATCATCAACTTACTTCCTTGTGTTCAATGGTATGGTTTCGTTGTATTATTTGTTTGGAACGATGGAAGTGTCTTTGTTAGAAGGTCTGATGGTCAGCTCGCTCGGAGCATTATTGCTATTTGTAACAAACTTTATATCCCTTCGAAGGTCCTACCAAAAAAATCGGGAATTAATTGACTGACCTGTAAATTTACCTGTAATCAAAACTGAAGCACTGCATATCGCAGTGCTTTTTTCGTGTTTTTTGGGTAGAGAAAGGAATTTGTCTTGGCTTAAGGGAAAAAGTAGACAAGACAAAGGAGGAGATCGGATGAAACGTATTGGCCAGCAGTTTGCTATTTTCCCACTTATATTCTTATTATTATTTGTCCCTACGGAAGCTTTTGCTAACACCAATGAGTACCCAACATTGGAAAAGGTGAAGAGGGTTGAAGAAGCGGGATTCACTAAGGAAGGTTTAGCGAAAGTGGATGAATTAATTGAAACCGACATTGAAAATGGATTTCCGGGAGCGTCATTGATCATTATAAAAGACGGAAAGATCGTGAAGGATTCCCGCTACGGTTACCGGCAAGTGTATGACGGACTGGAGGAGCTCAAAAATCCGAAGAAAGTGAAGAAGGATACATTATACGATCTGGCTTCCAATACAAAGATGTACGCCACCAATTTTGCATTGCAGCATCTGGTCAGCGAGGGAGACATCAGATTGACGGATAAAGTCAGTGACTACATTCCAGAATTCAAAGATGAGGCAAATGCAGCGATAAGAGGGAAGGATACGATTTTGATTCAAGATCTGCTGCAGCACCAAGCGGGTTTTCCAGCGAGTATCGAATTTCATAACCCGGGTATCGCAGGTGCATTTTATTCACAGGACCGCGAACGTACCATCAAACTCCTGCCAAAAGTGCCGCTCCAATATGAGCCAAGAACGGACCATCTGTATAGCGACATTGATTATATGCTTCTGGGTGCCATCGTGGAACGTGTGACAGGGGAACGACTGGATACGTATGTGGAAGAAACTTTCTATGAGCCGCTCCGTTTGAAGCATACGATGTTCAATCCATTGGAGAACGGTGTGAAAGCGAAAGATGTGGCAGCGACAGAGCGGCTGGGCAATACACGAGATGGGTATTTCTCTTTCCCGAATATCAGGACGGAGACGATCATTGGAGAAGTCCATGATGAAAAGAGCTATTATGCAATGGATGGTATATCCGGGCATGCGGGACTTTTCTCGACCACCAATGATATGGCTGTTCTGCTGCAAGTCATGTTAAATGGTGGCGGATATGGCAAATGGGGATTTTTCAATGAAGAAGTAATCGACCAGTTTACAGCGGCTTCTCCAACAAATGAAACCTATGGTCTTGGCTGGCGCAGGAATGGAGATGAAGGGACAATGGATTGGATGTTTGGTTCCTTGGCAAGTGATACAGCTTATGGACATACAGGCTGGACAGGAACCGTTACGATCATCGATCCGGAATATGATCTCGGGATTGTACTGCTGACGAATAAGAAGCATACACCTGTACTTGATCCGGAACAAAACAGCAATCTATTCGCTGGAGATGAATATGCCACAGGCGATTATGGTCCTGTTGTACAAGCAATATATGAAGCGATGAAGTAAAACACGGTCATGAACCGTGTTTTACTATGTAATAACGAGTGCGCGTCTTCCCATCGCATCATAAATCTGGATAAAGTGGGCTTTTTCAACTCTTATATGTTCTCCGCTTTTTTCTGTTGATTCACAGTCATGAAAATAAACATACTCGTCATCGACACCAGTGACGACAATGCAATGCAGCGGTCGTGGTGCTTGTACGACTTTACCAGTTGGCGTATGCCAAATACGTGGAGTTGGCATGTCATGGTGAATCGTAAACCAGACTAAAACGGGATGTCCATTTGCTATATGTGTTTCAATGACACGAAATTCCTTTTGATACAATGCCAGACTTCCTGGCCGGTACTTGTCGGCAACTTGCTTCAACGGATTCGGGTTAATTGTGATACCATTGCCAAAAGCGTCTCCGACAAAACCGTCTTCCGGATCGCCCCAAATGCGGATCGTTCCGTCTTCAGTGCGTTCGGCAGGGGCACCATCCTTTGGCATTTCACGGGCTAATGTCAGTTTATCGACAGTTTGTCCGTAATAAGATAATGCCATTGCCAAGGCAGTTACTTCACAGCCGGAAGGAAGTTCAGGGTTCTGCTTGATATACGGTACATCAAGTAAAGGCATATTCCATCCCACCTTAAGTGTTTTTCTAATTATAGCAATATACCAACTTATAATGTCAGAAAAATTCCATCAAAAGTAAGATGTAGCTTGGAGGCTTGGCTGATATAATGGACAGACAATAGCATAGATGACTCAAGGGTGGTCGGCTCACTTATCCCTCCAGGGAGGGAGGTGATGCCTCTGACGGTATTCGAAACGCTGACGCTGATGATTTCATTCGGTACGCTCATCGTTGCGATCATGTCTGATAGAAACCAAAAAAAATAACCACCCTTGAGTGACGGCTCATGATGGGTAGGTTATTTTTCGCTCTTTTGTGGGCTGATTCCTTTGAGGAATCCTTGCTATTGCTTGACCGTTTGGTGTTACCAGCACCAGGCGGTCTTTTTGTCGTTGTTATCTTATGCACATTTTATCGTAAATACACCTTGTTGTCATGTGTTTTATGCTTGTTCGTTATGTCCAAATCGAAAATCTCGGCAAAACCATTTCTTCCTATCTCGGTAAGAAGGAGTGCCCGTGATCCGGATTTTCTTTTCAACCAACCTAGCTCCAAAAAACACTCCAGCAATGCATTCCCTAAAGAACCAGCCAGATGATGCTTGCGCTCGCTCCAGTCCAGACAGCAGTGGCAGAATGAACGCCTTTTTCCTCGGATTGCTTCCAGATCGACACCAAAACTGGAGAAGAAAGTTTCTCCCTTTGGTGTGAGGATGTATTGATCTTGATCTTTCTTTACATATTCGTTTGAAGTAAGCGTTTCTGCAACCAGTATGCCCAGTGAACCAGCAAGATGATCATAGCAGGTCCGGGCATAGCGGATGGCTTGGTCTTCTGCTGCCTGATTGAACGAGGAGACTTTGACAGGCGGTGTAATTGTCAGCAGAGATTCGATGACTTGCGCGATTGCGGGGTCCTTTAACCCGTAATAGCGATGGCGCCCCTGCTTTGTCTGTGCAAGGAATCCAGCCTCCTCCAGTTTTTTAAGATGGAAGCTGGCTGTTTGTGGAGTGATGCCGGCAGCTCGGGCAAGCTCCCCGGACGTATGGAACCGACCATCCATCATCATGGTGAGCATGATACTGCGTGATTCTTCACTGAGCAGGCTGGCAGCTGCTGCAACGTGCGGCGAGTGCAAATCGATTCTCCTTTCCAGGTATCCATATTTCGATGGCGTTCGTATTATCTTTATTTTAAGCTAAAGATGGAAAGGGGAGAAGTAAATTATGGTACATAAAACAATAAATCCAAAAATCTTATATTATGGCAACCCAGTTGTCCTGCTTACGACAGTTAACGAGGATGGGACAACAAATATCAGTCCGATTTCTTCCTCATGGGCATTGGATCATTTTCTAGTCATCGGCCTCGGTACCGACGGGAAAGCATATGAAAATTTGAAGCGCCGTGGTGAATGTGTACTGAATGTTCCGAGTCCGGATTTATGGCGGCATGTGGAGAAGCTTGCTACTTGCACAGGAAAAGAAATGATTCCTCCAGGTAAAGCGGCATATGGCTGCGTCTACGTTAAAGATAAATTCCGTGAAGCTGGCCTGACAAGAAAAATATCCTCAGTAGTGAGTGCGGATGCTGTTGCAGAATGTCCTTTACAGATCGAAGGGAAAGTAAGGCACACCAGGGAGCCTGACTATATGGAGGGTATTGCTATTGTAGAGGTCGATGCTGTTGCCGTCCATGCACAAGAAGACATTATAAAAGAAGGGCATCATATCGATCCTGGTAAATGGAGTCCACTTATCTATAACTTTAGACATTACTTTGGTCTTGGTAAGGAATTAGGGAAGACCGTGCGGGCGTAATGGAGCAACCCCTCATTGTTTAGATGAGGGGTTCTGTTATTAATATATCGTGAAAGTTCGTAAAGTCTTGGATAATACCATCAGAACCGAGCTGATTCTGTAGGAATGCTTCGCGGTTCTTGCCGAAAGGGTCGATTGCAATGATCTTCCCGATGCCAGCTTTTTTGGCTGCTGTCAGACCGGAGAAAGCGTCTTCGATCACAAGGCACTCGCTTGGCTGCAGACCTAGTTTCTTAGCTGCAATCAAGAAGATATCAGGAGCAGGTTTTCCTGGGAAGCTGCCGTCATCGAATGTGACGGTTTCAAAGTCGAACCACCTGTCCAGCTTGAATACATCGAAATAGAAGGCGACATTTTCTTTCACTGTTGCAGTCGCAATTGTACGAGGCAGATTCTGTGCTTTCAGGTGATCCAAAATCCCGGTTAAGCCGTTTGTCAGTACAAGATCCTTCTCATTTTGCAGGCAAAGCTCCCGATAAAGACCTTCCTTTTCATCGGAGAGCTTCCGTATATCATCGGCAGACAGCTCATGACTCACGAAATGCCGCAGAATCTCATTATTCGTACGCCCATGTATATTTGTGAAAATCTCTTCATCCGTGATGGATCCAGCAGCATATTTCCGGACCATATGAAACCAAGCCTGCTCGTGTAAGTGGGAATCCAAAAACATAGTGCCATTGAAATCGAATATGACGCCTTTCATTTTTTCTCCTCCTTAAGCCTACTTCGATAGTTGAACCTCTACATATTGTTCGTAATGCGACTGAACATCTTCGCGAAGCTGATCATCGGTTATCAGATAATCCATGTCATGCAGATTATAAAAAACATAGAAATCTTCCCGGTTGAATTTTGTATGATCAACAAGCAAGTACTTGCTGCGAGAGTTGTTCAGGGCAATCTGATGTGCTTCTCCTTCCTCGATGCTGTATGTGGAAATCTCTTCATTATGGACGCCGTTTGCACTGATGAAAGCTTTTGTGAAATTGAGTTTTTGCAAACTGCTGTTGACCAGCGGTCCGACGAAGGTACCAGTATTTTTGCGAAAATCCCCGCCGATCAGCATGATTTCAGCCGTATCACTTTGAGTCAGGATTTCAAATACTGGATAACTGTTCGTGATGATCCTGATCTTTTTCTGGAGCAGATGACGAGCAAGCAGTTCAATTGTCGTTCCTGGACCGAGAAAAACGGTATCGCGATCACTTATGAGAGATGCGGCCAGAGCTGCAATCTGTGTTTTTTCCTCTACTTGAACGCCAAGCTTTTCCACATGGGATAATTCCTGATCCATCGCATGGGTGATACTTTGTGCTCCCCCATGTATCCTTACTAACTTGCCGGCCTTATCCAATTCATCCAAGTCTCTGCGAATTGTCATATCCGAAACATTCAAATCGTGGATGATATCGTTGACTGTTATGATTCCTTGTTTGTTGACGATATCCACTATTTTTAATAAGCGCTCTCTTTTCAACATTATTTTCACCTCGAAACTTTAAACATAACTTATCATATGCAAGTTTATGCAGTCAATATAAATAAACAAAATCAAACAATATATGAAGGTTATGCACGAGTGTATTCCTGTTATTAGAAAAAATGTCATTGACACGACCGTTGTATCCGTTTACAATGAACGAAAGATAACAAAAACAAACATTATATTTCTGTTTGAACAAACATTATAAGGAGGAATCCAATCATGTATAAGTTGCCGGAGGATTTCATATTTGGAGGAGCAACAGCAGCCTATCAAGCAGAAGGCGCAACAAAGGAAGGTGGTAAGGGAGCGGTAGCCTGGGATGAATTCCTGGAAAAGCAAGGGCGCTTCAGTCCGGACCCAGCCAGTGATTTCTATCATCAATATCCTGAGGATATCCGGCTTTGTGAAAAGTTCGGTGTTAATGGTATCCGTATTTCCATTGCTTGGACGAGAATCTTCCCTGATGGGACGGGTGCGGTGAATCAAGAAGGAGTGGACTTTTATCATAATCTTTTCGCTGAGTGTAAGAAGCGAAATATAACAGCTTTCGTTACGCTGCATCATTTCGATACACCGAAGAAGTTGTTCGATAAAGGTGATTTTCTGAACCGGGATAACTTGGATGCCTTCGTCGACTATGCGGCTTTCTGTTTTAAGGAATTCAGCGAAGTGCGTTATTGGAGCACATTCAATGAAATTTATCCGGTGGCAACGAACCAGTACTTACTCGGGACCTTCCCTCCATCCATAAAAAGTGATTTTTCGAAGATCATCCAATGCTTGCATAATATGATGGTCGCCCACGCTCGTGCCGTCAACTTGTTCAAAGATAACAATTATCCTGGTGAAATCGGGGTTGTGCATTCATTGGAAACAAAATATCCGGCAACTGATTCCCCTGAGGATCGACATGCAGCTTTTCTGGATGATGCGCTTTCGGTCCGCTTCCTCTTGGATGCTACATATCTCGGATACTATTCAGAGAAGACGATGCAAGCACTCGAAGAAATTGCTGAAGCGAACGGAGCGACCTATGAATTCCTTGATGAAGATTTCGAGATCATGAAAAAGGCATCCCGGCGAAATGATTATCTTGGAATCAACCACTACCAATGCCACTTCGTCAAAGCGTATGATGGCCAGACGCAGATTCATCACAATGGAACAGGAGATAAAGGGACCTCTGTTTATAAAGTGAAAGGAATCGGAGAACGCATCTATAAAGAAGGCCTGAAACGCACCGATTGGGACTGGCTCATTTATCCCGAAGGCATGTATGACATTCTTGTGCGAATAAAAGAGGATTATCCGCATTATAACAAGATTTATATTACCGAAAACGGGATGGGCTACAAAGATGAGTTCGAAGATGGAGTCATCATGGATGAGGCGAGAATCGATTATCTCAAAGTCTATCTGGAAGCAATCGGCAAAGCGATAGAGGATGGTGTGAATGTGAAAGGCTACTTCCTCTGGTCCTTGATGGATCTCTTCTCTTGGACAAACGGCTACAATAAACGCTACGGTCTGTTTTATGTGGATTTCGAGACGCAAAAGCGTTATCCGAAGGCTTCCGCTTATTGGTATAAGCGCCTGAGCGAGACAAAGATGATTAATTGATGACTTGCACGGCGGACGCTGTTTGCCGTGCCTTTCCAATAACATAATGAAAGCGTTTTAGGAGGATTATTATGACAAAAGAATCATTGCAAATGCTAGGGTTTGAGATTGTTGCATATGCCGGGGATGCTCGCAGCTCATTGATGAAGCTGCTGCGAGAGGTACGTGCGGGTAACTTTGAGAATGTGGAAGAGGAACTGAAAAGTGCTGATGAAAATCTTAAATTGGCTCACAATGCACAAACGCAGATATTGGCTGATGAGGCAGCAGGCAAGGATATGGATATCGGCTTCATCTTCATCCATGGTCAGGATCATCTGATGACAACATTGCTTCTTCGGGAGCTCGTTCAGGACTTCGTCGAGCTCTACCGCAAAACGAGCTAAGGAGGAGGAAGTGGGATGAAAGGGATTATTGGACAAATTGAGAAAGGGAAACCGTTTTTCGAAAAGGTTTCCCGGAATATTTATCTGGGTGCAGTGCGGGATGGCTTCCTGACGGCGATGCCTGCTATTCTATTCGCCAGTATTTTCATCCTTCTGGCAGCTTTACCGGAAGTATTAGGATTCGCCTGGCCGGAAAGCGTCTCGACATGGCTGTGGAAAGTATATAACTATTCCATGGGTGTGGTGGGCTTGCTTGTTTCTGCTACCACAGCAAGAAGCTTGAGCGAGTCCATGAACCGAAAGATGCCGAAGAACAAAGTAATCAACTCGACATCGGTAATGCTGGCATCGATCGTCGGCTTCATGCTGTTGAGTGTTTCACAGATTGATGGAGGGTTCTCTGCCGAGTACATGGGAACCAAAGGTTTATTGGCATCGTTTGTATCAGCTTTCATAACGGTTAATGTCTATCGTTTCTGTGTGCTGAAGAATATTACCATCAAAATGCCGAAAGAAGTGCCAGGCACCATTTCGCAGACATTCAAGGATATGTTTCCATTCGCCTTCTCAGTCCTTGGCATGGTGATTATCGACTTGGTCGTTCGTACAACGTTGGACGTGCCATTTGCCGAAGCGCTTGTTAAACTGCTTTCTCCGTTATTCACAGCAGCCGATGGTTATCTAGGTATTATGATCATCTGGGGGATGATGGCGTTCTTCTGGTTTGTCGGTGTACACGGACCATCCATTGTGGAACCTGCCATTGCAGCTATCATTTACGTCAATGTCGAGGCAAACCTTCAGCTTTATAATGCAGGAGAACATGCATCCAATGTACTGACAGTAGGACTAGGCAACTTTGTCGGGACAATGGGCGGGACAGGGGCCACACTTGTCGTTCCATTCATTTTCATGCTCCTGGCAAAATCCAAGCAACTAAAAGCGGTAGGTAAGGCTTCCTTCATACCGGTCAGCTTTGCGGTGAATGAGCCATTGCTTTTTGCAGCGCCAATCATCCTGAATCCGTATTTCTTCATCCCGTTCCTGCTCACACCGATGATCAACGTATGTATCTTCAAGTTCTTCGTCGACGTCATCGGCATGAACAGTTTCATGTACGTCCTGCCTTGGGCTACACCGGCACCGATCGGACTTATACTCGGAACCGGAATGGGTTTATGGTCATTTGTGCTCGTGCTGACTTTGATCATCGTAGACTTCTTGATCTACCTGCCATTCTGTAAGGTATATGATAAAGAGCTAGTCATGCAGGAAGCACGCAACGCGCAGCTGGAAGCTGCCGCAGCAAGAACACAACCTGCAATGGCTGCAGCAGTAAGCGGCATCGCTGCAACGCAAGCAGCAGAACCAGAAGTGACAACAGTATCCAATGAAGTGAAACCGACTAACGTCCTTGTCCTTTGCGCAGGCGCAGGCACTAGTGCCATGCTGGCCAATGCATTGACAGAAGGGGCAGAACAATTCAGTGTACCGATTTCTGCATCCGCTGGTGCGTATGGCTCCCATTATGAAATCATGCAAGATTACGACATGGTCATCCTGGCACCACAAGTTGGGTCGTATTTTGAAGATATCAAAGAAGATACCGATCGTCTCGGTATCAAACTGGCGGCAACAAAGGGCGCTGAGTACATCAGTTTGACACGCGATCCCAAAAAAGCGGTGGATTACGTTATCGATCAGCTTAAATAAACAAATAATCACCCTCAAAAAAATGAAGCTGGGACAAACCCTGTAAAATAAAAACGAAAGATGTGTTCTTCTCCGAGGATTAGGAGAAGAACACATCTATTTATGTTAGTTTCTTGATTATACAAGCAAAAAAAGGATACGCTCTGTTAAGGTTAAAGCGCCCTAACCATAGCAAAGGGGGAAGCCTTATGTATATTTCCCTTTTCAATTGCTTCTATAGTAAATGCATTTTGTTATTGGTTTAGTACTTCATTAATAAAGCGCAAGCGGTGTAACCTGCTCCGATAGACCAAAACACAATGTAGTCACCTCTGGTCACTTTTCCGCTTTCCACTGCTTCATTTAAAGCAATAAAAGGGCTGCTTGTTCCGGTATAACCGTATGTATCACCAATGATATAGAACTTATCAAATTCGTTTTCCCCGAGGGAATTCATCATTTTTTCCATTGCTCTAATAGAAACCTGCGTACATAAGTATTGTTTTACATCTGATAGATTGACATTATGTTTTTCTAACAAATCAGTGATTTGCTTCGGAGCATAATCAAATAGTGGGCCGGAATGAAGTTTTCCCCACTTAAATAGCTTGTCATCATTAGGAACATCCTCATCAAGGATATTTGATAGTCCGCATGCTGGAAATAACATTTCTTTGTAGTATTGCGATTCAGTATTAGAAGAGGCACCCAGGACACCAACATCCTCTATATTGACTTTCTCCAAGATAATCGCACATGAAGCATCACCAAAACCGCCATATGTAAATGGATCGTTTTTTTCAGCATAATGATACATTCTTTCTGCTCCAACTATTAGTGCATATTTAGAATCTGGATTGGCCAGTAGTGCTTTGGAAACTTGATCCACAGAAACAACCATACCTACACAGGCTGAATTAGCATCATAAACCACTGCTTCACGTTTCCCCTGTATCTCATTATGGATGATTAAAGCGTTTGGCGGGAACAAATATTCTGGAGTTCCAGAAGAAAATACGATAATATCTAAATCTTCTCCTGATAGATTGGCTTTTTCGAGGGCTTTTTTTGTTGCTTCCACACCCATTGATAGTGTTGTTTCCCCTTCTTCGGAGATGTAACGATTTTCTCTTCCAATATCTTTTAGGAAGTTCCTTACTTTCTCTTCGTCTTGACCTAATGATTTAAAGTGCTCTATATATACTTCATTGTTTATTTTTCTTTTTGGATGATAAACGCCGATTTCTTTGATGATTACACTTTGATGCATTTTTGTATGCCCCCTTACAGTCAAATAGACTACCCCTTAAAGTAGTCTATCTGTTTCTTACTATCCGCTTAAGATATGATTACTGTTCTGATAGTGAGTACGCTTCATCGATTGAGTCTACAAACACGCCATTGAACTGAGCGTATCTAGCAACTCTAGCCAATTGCATTTTAGCGGCAATATCTTTTGGATTTACCATAATTACTTTCTTGAAACCGCTACTCATGTATAGTTCGTAGCTCTTAGTCAATACCGGAAGAATCTCTTGGTGGAATGTTTTTAATTCTGTCGAGTCAATAATCAGATTAATCGTTGAAGGAGTTACCTTTGATACTGCATCCTGGTAAATGGAAACAAACGAACCGGCTTTATCTTTCTGAGCAAAACCAGATAATTTAATAACCAAAGCGTTATTTTCATCATCCTTCTTAATTTGTAAAATCTCGCTTTCATGAATAACTGCCATAATTAATCTCTCCTTAGTAGAGGTGCATGTATACAAAAATTATATCATTACAATCTGTTAAAGTAAGGTGATTTTGGCAAATGTTTTACTGAATATTCCTTCATCATCCATTTTTCACCTCTTAGGGTCAAAAAAGGTACAGAGATGCCCTCTGTACCTTAAATTAGAAGTATATGGACCACTGCTTAATCTTGCAATCCTAAAAAGGACTCCTGCTTACCGTTCGCATGGTTAAAGCAGATGATGGATGGTACCATTGCAAGCGGGAATTGAAATGCCACCTGTTAACTTTTCCCGCAGTCATCCTGCATGTATGGAAAGAATCGTTGAATCATTAACGCTCTCTCCTCCGTATCATTTGCAGCCTTCTTATTCCATTGTAAGAGCCTCCAATGAATCGAGAATATGATCAATCAGATTCGGCAGATCCTCCATTTGATTCTCATTGATTTTCCGATCAAAACGTACTTCCACTGTATTTTGGTAATGCGTTTGCTGTTTATCGTATACATACTGCAGCGTTTGTTCCGGACGGCTTGGAGGAGTCCAAATTTGAGTCAGTATTGACTCGATGACAGGACACTCTGTACCGGGATCTTCCACTGTAGTATAGAAGAAAAGACGTAATGTACAGCCGGGATTTTTATCCGGCTCCTCCAATATCTCATCGGCTAGATCACGCAGGGATGCTTCCAGGCAAATTTCAGCGGTCACATCCGCATTTTCGAACAATGTGAAACCTAGTCGGAATTCACGTGACATTGCAGCCATTTCCATTCGGTCGTGGCGGGAAACAATTGTAATCTCATTGTCCAGATTATCCAAATCATATAGCTGATTCTCGAAAGCCACTTTCAAGTTATCGAATATAGTAGGATCAAACATCGTACAGGACCTCGCTTTGTTTATATGAGAAAACTCTAGCACAAGCCAGATATAGAAACAATCTTTACCAAAGGGTGCTAGTAAAAACATTGGGTATTCGTTACAATTTTATGGAAGACAAATGAGGTGACGAACGTGTTTAAAATACTATTGATCGAGGACGATAAAAGTCTCTTTGAAGAAATTCAGGCGCGGTTGACGCAATGGTCTTATGAAGTGCATGGTATAGATGATTTTGGCCAGGTGATGGAAAAATTCTCGTCAGTACAGCCGGACCTGGTACTGATTGATATCCAGCTGCCAAGTTATGATGGCTTCCATTGGTGCCGCATGATACGGGCGCATTCCAATGTGCCGATCATCTTCCTGTCCTCTAGGGACCATCCAATGGACATGGTCATGGCGATGCAGCTCGGCGGAGATGATTTTGTCCAAAAACCATTCCATTTTGAAGTGCTTATCGCAAAAATCCAGGCTATCTTACGCCGCGTGTACAATTATAGCACCGATACCGTCAAGCTGAAGACGTGGAATGGTGCCACAGTCGATTACGAGAAAAACGAAGTGGAAAATGATGCGGGCAAAGTAGAATTAACGAAGAACGAGATGTTTATTTTAAAGCTTCTGGTTGAGCAGAAAAACAAGATTGTCTCCCGGGAGAAATTGATTACGAGTCTATGGGATGATGAGCGTTTCATCAGTGATAATACATTGACCGTTAATGTGAATCGACTCCGAAAGAAACTGGATGATATCGGCTTGGGGCAGCAAATTGAAACAAAGGTGGGTCAGGGTTACTGTGCATTGGAGATGAACAAGCCATGATCCGGGAATTTCTTCGGGATAAGGCAAGCTGGCTTTGTATGTTTGTCTTGCTCTCAGGTTTGCTGCTGTTGATTGTGTATGTGGATACCACTATACCTTTTGATTCCATACTCTACGTACTATTGTTGTTTTGGCTGTTGTTTATAGCCTTTCTTATCTTTCGTTACCATCGTGAAACACGTTATTATCGCGGATTGAAAGATTGGGAGAAAAGTCTGGACGCGTCAACATTGCCTGAACCAGACCGACCTTATGAATACATCATCCATGATAGCCTTCAAGAACAAGTAAACTTCCTAAATAAGACTTCCACTGATCGCCGGGAGTCATTGGAACGGGAGAAGGACGAACTGCTTTCCTGGATTCATGAAGTGAAAACACCGTTGACTGCCATGCAGCTGATCATCGAACGTATCGAGGATGCAGCATTGAAACAGCAGCTGACGTATGAATGGCTGCGTGTACACATGCTATTGGACACGCAGATTCATCAAAAGCGTATCACCTTTATAGAAAATGACTTATTTATAGAAAAGATTGATCTGCATGCTGTCATCAGCCAGGAGATACGCACCTTGCGCTCGTGGTGTATGCAGAAGGGAATCGGGTTCGAATTGGACTTGGAGGAAGAGGTGGTGCTGAGTGATACGAAATGGCTCACATTCATCCTGCGTCAGCTGTTATCAAATGCAGTCAAGTACAGTGAAAACAGCGACATCCATATTGGAAGTGAGAAAATCAATGGTCATGTGCGAATCAGTATCCAGGATCAAGGCATCGGAATTGATGCAAAAGACTTGCCGCGTATTTTTGATCAGGGTTTTACGTCCACTATCCAGCATGATAAGGCTGCCACCGGTATGGGCCTCTATCTGACCAAGAAAGCAGCAAAACCGCTTCGGATCAAAGTGGATGTATCTTCTCAGCTAGGAAAAGGTACATGCTTTACACTTACTTTCCCGAAACGAAACGATATGGTCGGAATGACTGGCGTGTGACAGGATTGTCACACGCTTTTGTTCGTTTGTTAGCTGAAAAGCAGGAGCATATGCAAGGGCATCCGTATACTTGAGGTAACAAATCACATAAAGAGGTGCGAAAAGATGGGTATTCTAGAAGCGACAAGAGTCCAAAAGAATTACGGGAATAAATTCAACAAACAGGAAGTACTGCGGGGTGTCGACCTTAGTATCGAGGAAGGAGAATTCGTCGGCATCATGGGTTCATCCGGATCTGGTAAGACGACATTGCTGAACGTCCTGTCTTCCATTGACCGTGCAAGCGGCGGAACGATCCTGATCCAAAATAACGAGATTACAAACATGAAAGAGAAGCAGCTTGCTGAATTTCGTAAAAATCATCTTGGATTCGTATTCCAAGACTATAATCTGCTTGATACGCTGACAGTGAAGGAGAATATATTGCTTCCGTTGTCTATCAAAAAAGTGCCAAAGAAAGAGGCTGATCGTAAATTTGAGGAAGTAGCTAATCAGCTCGGTATTATGGAACTGCAGAACAAATATCCAAGCGAAATCTCCGGTGGTCAAAAGCAGCGGACATCTGCAGCTCGTGCATTCATCCATGAGCCAAGTATCATTTTCGCAGATGAGCCGACGGGTGCACTTGATTCAAAATCGGCATCCGATCTGTTGAACAAGCTCGGTTCATTGAATGCAAATCGAAAAGCAACGATCGTTATGGTCACACATGACCCAGCCGCAGCCAGCTATTGCAGCCGCGTCATCTTCATCAAGGACGGTCAGATTTATACACAGCTGAACAAAGGTCAGCAAGAGCGCCAAGCCTTCTTCAAAGACATCATGTCCACACAAGGTGTACTCAGCGGGGTGCAAAATGAGCATTAATAGTCTGATTTTCCGTAATCTGAAGAAAAACCTGCGTAACTATTACCTATATGTCTTTGCTCTGATTTTCAGTTCGGGATTGTATTTCGCCTTTGTCACTTTGCAATATGACAAGGCGATGGATCCTGTAGAGGGTTCGGTAAAAGGTGGTGCAGGTATAGCGACCGCATCTGTTCTGCTTATCTTTATCGTTGCTGTATTCTTGCTGTATGCCAATACGATTTTTATCAAACGGCGCAGTAAGGAAATTGGTCTGTTTCAATTGATTGGCATGACGAAAAATAAGATTTTCAATATATTAAGCGCAGAAAATGCCATTCTTTATTTTGGCAGTCTTATCGTCGGAATTATTTTGGGATTTGCAGGTTCAAAGCTATTAATCATGATATTATTCAAAGTTACCGGTGTTGAAGGAATTGCATCCTTGACGTTTTCATCAAGGGCGTTACTTCAAACTCTAGTAGTATTCCTATGTATCTACGCACTTATCATGTTGATGAATATACTCTTCATCAAACGCCAGACAATTCTTTCATTGTTTCACGTGAAATCAAAAACGGAAATGACAGCTCGGAAACTATCAGTCTTTCAAGTTATCATCGGTATTTTTGGGATTGCGTTGATTGCAGTAGGTTATATTGTGTCAGGAAAATTATTTGATGGTGATTTTACATCGATGAAGGAATTATTCCTAGTCATGTTCTTTATCTTGTTTTCTGTCATTCTGGGGACATACTTGTTCTATAAAGGTTCTGTCGCCTTTCTGGTGAGCCTTGTCCGGAAGCAAAAAGGAGGCTATTTGAACATCAAGCAGGTTCTGTCTCTGTCTTCCATCATGTTCCGGATGAAGTCCAGTGCCACGCTGCTGACCATCATCACGACAGTATCTGCGTTAGCCATCGGACTGCTTTCCTTGAGTTATATTACGTACTATTCTGCCGAAGAAACGGCTTATAACTATACCGGAGGGAAAGATTTCTCCTTACTAACAGAAAGTGATGCCGAAGCTTTCCGTCAGGCAATGGATGATAATAATATCGCTTATACCGAAGACAAAGCAGAAGTGTACACAGTACAGCTCAATATCGAAAACATTCTGCAAACTGAGCTGGAGCTGAATTTGGATTCTTCTATGATGGATACAGCTGTCATCAGCGAGAAAGCAGCAGGGTTGGATGTAGCCCCGGATGAACTGAAACTGACTGGATATAATGAGTTGCTGCAGCGTTTCATGTCACTAAAGGACGAAGGTGACGTTACAGTTCTTGGAAAAGAGACCGAAACAGCTCTGCATTACACAGGACTTGAGGATGAATATCCGATTTCCAATTATTACACCATGGGCGGACTGCCGACAATGATTGTCGATGACGCGCTATTCCAAGAGCTGAAGCAAGATATCAATCCAGATATGAATCAAGGCTATCATTGGTATTTCGGTTATACGATTGAAGATGATGAACAGCTGCAAAAGGCAAATGATTTATTTAATGGTCTGGATCTAGAAGCGAAGGATAACAGCGCATCCAGAATCGATGTTGCTGAAGATCAGAAATCCACGATCGGTCTTACCCTGTTCATCGTTGGTTTCCTAGGCCTGACATTCTTGATCACATCTGGCTGTATCCTTTACTTTAAGCAGATGGATGAAGCAGAAAGCGAGAAACCGAATTATACAATTCTCCGTAAACTAGGTTTCACAACGGCTGATCTTCGACGCGGTATCCAGCGCAAACAGCTATTCAACTTCGGTATCCCGCTTGTCATTGGACTTTTGCACAGCTACTTCGCTGTCCAATCTGGCTGGTTCTTGTTTGGCTCGGTCATGCTGACACCGATGATTGTCGTGATGGTGATTTATACAATCCTGTATTCGATCTTCGGCATACTATCAGTTGTCCACTACAACAAGGTAATCAAACAATCGCTTTAAACTATGGGGCTGCTTAGCGGCCCTTATTACTTGGAGGCAAGTAATATGTCGATCTACCAATTGATCTATCGCAATACAAAAAGAAATTTACGCCACTATGGACTTTATTTTTTTGCTCTTGTATTCAGCGTTGGACTGTATTTTGCATTTCTGACACTGCAGTTTGATGCTTCTATGGGCTCAATCGAAGATTCGATAAAAGTCAGTGCAGCAATAAAGGTAGCCTCCATTATGCTGTTGTGGGTTGTAGCCGTTTTTCTTATCTATGCCAATCGACTTTTAATCAATCGCAGATCGAAGGAAATCGGTTTGTACCAGTTGGTCGGAATGGCAAAGCGCCGGATAGCTTTTATGCTGGCCATAGAAAATGCAATTTTATATTTGGGGAGTTTACTTTTGGGGGTCTTTGCAGGGTATTTGGAATCCAAACTGCTCACAATGATTCTCTACAAATTGACAGGGCTTGAAACCATTGCGGAACTGAATTTTTCCACTTTGGCGTTAAGATGGACCATTCTTGTATTCAGTTTACTCTACTTATTATTGATGATCATAACTAGTTTCCAGATAAAGAGGCAGACCTTGCTTTCTCTTTTTCTTGTACGAGATACTTCCGAAACGGCTGGGAAGCGCATTACCTGGTGGCAAATGATAATCGGTATAGCTGGAATGCTCTTTATCTTATTCGGATACTATTTGTCTACAAGGCTGTTCAGCGGTGACTTTGATGCTACGAATGAGTTGATGGTGCAGATGCTGATCATCCTGACATCCTGTATTGCCGGTACATATCTTTTCTTTAAAGGGTCCGTTACGTTCCTCCTGATGCTTTTTCGTAAACGTAAGGGTGGGTATCTTTCAATTAAGCAGGTACTTTCATTAGGGAGCATCATGTTCCGGATGCGGACAAATGCTTTCTTGCTCACTGTCATCACCACAGTGTCTGCACTGGCAATCGGATTTCTATCGCTGGGTTATATTACGTACTATTCTGTAGGCAAGGATGGAGATGCGCTGACTGCCGGAGCAGACTTTGTCTTTCTCGCAAAGGAGGATGCCAATACATTTGAACATGTGCTTAACGAATCAGGCATTCAGGTACAGACAAAGGAAACGTCAACACTAGAGCTGAGTGCAGATTTGACTGGTATACTTGGGAAGGGTGCAGGTATTACAGCGGAGCAGCAGTTCTTGGTTATACCAGATAGTCAAGTAGGCATGGATCTGTCGGGTGGACAGATGGTACTAACAGGTCAAAGTGATCGATTAAAGCGCTCGTTGAAGTTCCAGCCCGGAGAGGTGCACTTTTTAGGAGAAGCCGAACGTACCCTGGAATTGGTAGACATTCATGACACTTACCAAGTACCTTCATTCCTCTCCTTTGGTGCTCCAATTGGCATTTTAAATGAAGCGGATTATAGGCAGCTGCAAGAGCTTCCTTCTGTCATATCACAATCCTTTATTAAAATAATTGTACAGGATGATAGGGATAAAGTGGGTGCTGCTCGGTTATTCCAGAAGCAGCAATTTGAGGACAACGCTGTTTCAAAAGAGTTATCAGAGACTCAGCAGAAGATGCAGATGGGACTGTATTTGTTCATCGTCGGATTCCTTGGTCTGGCATTCCTCATTACATCTGGCAGCATTTTGTATATCAAGCAGATGGATGAAGGTGACAGCGAACAGCAAACTTACACCGTTCTCCGCAAGATAGGCTATACCAAAACGGATCTAAGAAAAGGCATCGTACATAAACAGCTTTTCAACTTTGGCATCCCATTACTGATTGGCTTGTCACATAGTTATTTCGCTGTGAAGTCTGGCTGGTTTTGGTTCGGTTCATCTCTATGGATTCCGATGCTGGCTGTAATGGTTGTTTATACACTGCTATATTCCATATTTGGTGCTCTGTCTGTGATTTATTACAAGCAGGTCATTACAAGATCCCTCTAGGGCAGTCAGCAGACTGTCCTTTTTGTGTGTCAGCATTGCTGCGTTTTCTGCGTATTTGAAAGGGTATAGGGAAATGAGATTGTGATACATACTAGTGCTAGAAAAGGAGGATAATCAAATGAGGATATTGATGATTCTGCTTGGGGCAGTTTTCATGCTCAGCGCATGCGGCAATGACGAACAGCAAACGCAAGATAGCCAAGGTGCCAATGAAATGGAACATATGCAGCATGATGAATCGGGAGAATTACCGGAGGGTCTTAAGGAAGCAGAGGATCCGAAGTACCCGCCTGGCAGCAAAGCAATCATCCAAGCCGATCATATGGAAGGGATGAAAGGTGCAGAGGCAACCATTATCGGTGCATTTGATACATATGCTTATGAAGTCACATATACACCAACGAATGGTGGCAAGCATGTTGATAACCATCGCTGGGTCATCCAGGAAGAGCTGAAGGAAGCGGATGAGCAGCCGCTTGAGCCAGGAATCGAGGCAACGCTAGAGGCTGATCATATGGAAGGGATGAAAGGTGCCACAGCGATTGTAGAAAAAGTGGAAGATACGACCGTGTATATGGTGGATTACAAGTCGACTGCTACAGGGGAAGAAGTAAAGAACCATAAGTGGCTGACCGAGGACGAGTTAGCACCTACGGAAGATAGCTCCGATTAACGGGGCTATTTTTTTGAAAAAATTTACTTTACAAAACGTAATCGTTACGATAACATACAAAACGTAATCATTACGAAATTTAATACATATATATA
Organism: Terribacillus jepli; assembly: GCF_047228925.1. NCBI lineage: Bacteria > Bacillati > Bacillota > Bacilli > Caryophanales > Bacillaceae > Terribacillus > Terribacillus jepli. The sequence continues at coordinate 155,955 of NZ_JBFEGH010000001.1, forward strand.
GAGGTTGAAGGAGGAATACGGATGAGAAAGTTATTATTAAAGACTATGGGGATAGCGGTACTTATCTTGCTGCTTGCAGCATGTACGGATAATGCCGGTTCGGAAGGGGACAAGAAGCATCTGACCTTCGTTTATAATTTCGCGACGAATTCCTTGGATCCGAATGTGGATTCCAGCTATGTACCTTTGCGTGCCGGTATGACAGAAACGTTGGTGCGATTGAATGAAGAAACGTTGACGATCGAACCGTGGTTGGCCGAGAGCTGGGAAGGCACAAATGAAGGAAGAGAATGGACGATCAAGCTTCGTGAAGGCATCAACTTCCAGAATGGTGAACCGATGGATGCGGAAGCGGTGAAAGCATCATTGGAGAGATCTTTGAAGGATAACGTAGCTATCCAGAACGCATTGAAAATTGATTCTATCGAAGCAACAGATGATAGGACATTGCATATCATGAATACGCAGGCGTTTCCAGAATTCGTTTCTGAACTTGTAAATCCAAATGTATCGATTATTGATGTTGAAGCAGGCGACTTTGTAAATAACCCAATTGGGACAGGCCCCTTTAAACTGGAATCCTTCACGCCTGGCAGCAAATTGGAGCTTGTTCGCAATGAAGATTATTGGGATGAAAAAGCAAAACTTGATTCTGTGACATTCTCCTTTAATGAAGATGCAAATGCACGCTCCTTAGCATTGGAGTCGGGCAATGCGGATGTTGTATTTCGTCCGGAAACAGAAAGTATCGAGAGCTTGGAAGCAAAGGATGGCATAAAGGTTGAATCAACGGAGACCTTCCGCGTTCACCAGCTGACGATGAATATGGAGCGAGAAGCTCTTAAGGATGTAAATGTTCGTAAAGCATTGGATGCCTTGATTGATCGAGAGGAAATTGCAGATTCTGTGCTGCTTGGATATGCACAGCCGGCAAAAGGTCCATTCCCTGATTCGTTGCCATTTGCGCCAAGCTATAGTGAACATGAAACGGGAGAAGATGTGGCAAAGGAATATCTTGAAAAAGCAGGCTATTCCTTGGTGGACGGCAAGATGCAGAAAGATGGGGAACCTCTTGAGCTTACCATGCTGACATATTCCGCAAGAGCTGATCTTCCATTGATTGCACAAATATTCCAATCGGATGCAAAAAAACTTGGAATTGAAGTAGAGCTGCGTCAAATCGAGATTCCGGAAGAATACATGGCAGCAAATCGGGATTGGGATTTGGCCACATATAGTAACCTGACAGCTCCTCGCGGGGATGCAGGCTATTACTTGAATGCTACGTATCACCCAGATGGGGCATTGAATTTCAGCGGTGCAGATGAACCAGAGCTGACGAAGATCATCGATGAATTAAATGTAACAGTAGATACAGAGAAGCGGGCGGAACTAGCAGAAGCGGCTGCCAACTATGTAGATGAAAATCAAATCAATTCATTTGTGATTTATCCAGACACACTTGTTGCTTACGATGAAACGAAAGTGAAGAACTGGGTTACGACAAGAAGCGAGTATTATATGATTACAAATCAATTGGATGTGAAGTGATGGTTCGTATTATTGGGAGGCGGCTGCTGGAGGTCGTGCTGTTTGTCTTATTCGTCACTTTCTTCAGTTTCCTTTTCCTTCGCCTTGCACCAGGTGATCCGGCACTTACCATCCTGAATGTGGATGAATTGAATGTAAGCCAAGAGCAGGTGGACGCACTTAGGGAAGATATGGGTTTCAATGATCCATTACTTGTTCAATATGGGAAGTGGCTGTTGGATTTCCTTCAACTTGATTTTGGTAACTCCTATATTACGAGTCAGCCGGTTTTGGAGATGCTGCTGACTGGACTTCCGGCTACATTGGAGCTGACCATCGGTTCTTTGATCGTCATGCTGCTGGTCGCGATTCCATTGGGATCCCTCTCCGCTCTGTATAAGGATAGCTGGATCGACCATATCAGCCGTTATTTTTCCATCATCGGTGCAGCAGTTCCAAGCTTTTGGCTTGGGCTTATCTTGATTGATATGTTTGCGGTGAGGCTGAGCTGGTTCCCGACAATGGGACGTGACAGTTTGCTGTCCCTTGTGCTGCCAGCAGTGACATTGGGACTTGCCATCGCAGGTGTTTATGTGCGGCTGCTCCGTTCCAGTCTGCTGGACTCTTTAGGTCAGGAGTTTGTCCGTGCTGCGAGAGCGCGCGGTATTTCAGAAAGGCGCATCTTCTTCTCGCATGCTTTCCGATATAGTTTGCCGCCTGTTATCACCGTATTCGGTGTCAGCCTGGGCAGTTTGATTGGCGGTGTGGTCGTGGTGGAAGTATTGTTTGCTTATCCTGGTGTGGGAAAGCTTGTCGTTGATTCTATCCGCCAGCGTGATTATCCGCTGATTCAAGGCTATATCGTCCTGATGGCGGCTATCGTATTTGTTGTGAATACATTAGTGGATCTATCTTATCGATATGTAAATCCTGAACTCCGATTAAAAGAAAGGAAGCTCAGCTAGATGAGTGTTATAGCTCTTTCTCAGAAAAAAATAAAGAAGACCAAGATCTGGCTGATCAGTGCGCTTTTGCTTCTGTTATTGGCAGTGGTGGCATACACGTTTCTTTACTTGAAGCATGATGCCACGATGACAGATGTTGGGAACCGGTTGGCATCCCCTTCATGGGAACACCCGATGGGGACGGATCACTTGGGCCGGGATGTGCTGACGCGGCTCTTGCTCGGCTTCCGTCTGACTGTCGGCTATAGTTTGATTGCTTTGGCGGCAGCAGTTATCATCGGTGTACCATTCGGCCTGCTTGCTGGATTGAGGGGTGGCTGGGTCGATCGGTTATTCATGCGAATTGCCGATGGCTTCCTTGCTTTCCCGGATACAGTGATTGCCATTGTGCTAAGTGGTCTTCTGGGACCAGGTATCGGGAATTTGCTGTTTGCCATCGTTCTTGTGAAATGGGTCAACTATGCCCGGATGGTACGCAGTACGGTGCTGACGGAAGTGCAAAAAGACTATATCACCATTGCCAGAATCAATGGTTTGTCCACATTTACGATGATGCGCAGACATCTGCTGCCGCATATTATCGGAAATGTCCTCGTACTGTCCAGTTTGGATTTTGGCAAGATCATTTTGCTCATTTCCTCGCTGTCTTATATCGGTCTTGGGGCACAGCCGCCAACACCAGAGTGGGGAGCCATGCTCAATGAATCCAGACCTTATTTCCAAGCAAACCCAGAAATGATGGTTTATCCTGGACTGGCCATCGTTGCGGTAGTGTTAGTGGCAAATGTCCTCGGTGACTATTTACGAGATAAATTCGATGTGAAAAAGGAGGTGCAGCCATGATTTTATCGATTAAAGATCTAACCGTATCGCATGGTGAGAAAACGATTGTCAATCATGTCAGTCTAACCATCGATAAAGGTGAATGGTTTGCCCTCGTAGGTCAAAGCGGCAGCGGTAAAACGATGCTATCACAAGCGATTGGTCAGCTGCTCGGACCCAATTTACGAGCTTCTGGCAGTGTAAACTACCAAGGCAGCAATATTCTTGAATGTTCAAAGACGGAAATGAACCAGCTTCGAGGAAAGGCGATCAGTTATATTTTCCAGGACTATCACGGCTCTTTCACACCATTTTTGACAATCCAGCAGCATATGGATGAATATTTGCAAACACATGGCGTGAAAGAAAAGCAAAAGCGTAACAGTATGGCAAAAGAGGCATTGGAATCGGTTGGCCTGGACGCCGATTTTGTTAAGCGGTATCCATTCCAGCTGAGCGGCGGCCAGCTGCAGCGTGCGTCCATTGCGCTTGCGCTTCTCTTGGAACCTGATATTTTGATTGCCGACGAAGCAACAACTGCACTTGATAGTGTATCTGCGCACAGAATACTTTCCTTGCTGCAGGAGCTTCAGCAGAAGACAGGCTGTGCGATCCTATTCATTACACATGATTGGCGCCATGTTGTTCGTTATTCTGATAAGATTGCGGTTATGAAAGATGGGAAAATCATTGAAGTCGGAACAAAACAAAAGCTCATCCACCAGCCGGAACATGCGTATACGAAGCAGCTGATCCAAGCTGCCCCGACATTGCCCATGCGCGTCAGGGAGGTAAGCAAGTCATGACCGTTATCGAAATCAATAATCTGAAAAAAAGCTATCATCCTGGCAAACTGGCAGTCAATGATGTGTCTCTTTCCATTGCCAAGGGTGAAAGCTTAGGTTTGGTAGGAGAAAGCGGATGCGGCAAAAGTACACTGGCTCGCTGTTTGTTAGGTGTGGAAAAAGTTGAAGGCGGGTCCATTATATTTAATGAAAAGTCTCTTGCAAATGCCACCAGGAAAGATCTTCGAGACTATCGTCGAAACGTACAGACTGTCTTCCAAAATCCAACTGCCTCTTTGAACCCGAAGTTGAAAATCAAAGATTCATTGTTGGATCCGTATTTGCAATTTCAGGATGAGCTCCAGTTGGAGCACTTTCAATTCACTTCCAAACAAGTATTTGTCAAGCAGTTGCTTGAAACAGTAGAGTTGCCGAAAGAGCTTGGTGATCGTTATCCGCATGAACTGAGCGGCGGACAAAAACAGCGCGTGACGATTGCGCGTGCTATCAGCATAGAACCTAAGCTGATTGTCCTTGATGAACCAACAGCAAGCCTTGACGTCCTTTCACAGGGAGCAATATTAGAGCTACTGGCATCCCTCCAGGAAACACTCGGTATGTCGTATCTGTTCATTTCACATGATTTGGCTGCTGTTTATCAGCTTTGTCAGCGCATTGCTGTAATGAAAGATGGCGAAATACTTGATGTATTCCAGAAAGATGACATTTATGATAATGGCCGTCATGATTATACAAAGGAATTGATTAGCATATTTTAAGCGGATGCTACTTAGAGCATCCGCTTTTTCTTATGCTTCAAACCGTTCAATCAAATTCTCCAAAGACATTTCCCCGATATTTCCTTCCGGACGCTTTCGGACAGCAACTGTCTTGTTCTGCATCTCGTTATCTCCGACGATAAGCAGGTAAGGAACTTTCTGCTGTGATCCTTCCCGTATTTTCAATCCGATTTTCTCCGAGCGGTCATCAACGGATACCCTGTAGCCTGCCTTTTGAAGTGCCTCGCCAACGGCCCTGGCATAATCTGCATGCCCATCACTGATCGGTAAGATACTTGCTTGGACAGGTGCCAGCCAGAACGGGAAGTCCCCTGCATAATGCTCGATGAGTATGGCCATGAAGCGTTCGATTGATCCATAGATAGCGCGATGGATCATGATCGGCTGTTTGCGGCTGTTCTCCTGATCGATATAGCTGCAGTCGAATTTGTCCGGCATCTGAAAATCTAACTGCACAGTACCGCATTGCCAGCTGCGTCCGAGGCTGTCGAGAATGTGGAAATCGATTTTCGGTCCATAAAATGCACCATCACCGGCGTTCACTTTATAAGCAATTCCTTGTCGTTTGAGTACATTTTCCAGGGCTGCTTCCGCTTTATCCCAAACAGCAGGTGAGCCCATGAAGTCTTCTGGACGAGTGGATAGCTCCACTTCATAAGAGAAGCCGAACAGGCTGTAGAAATCATCAATCAAATGAAGGACTTTTTCCACTTCTTGTTCAATTTGATCTTCACGGACGAACAGATGCGCATCGTCTTGTGTGAATGATCTGACTCGAAGCAGCCCGTTGAGTGAGCCGGACAATTCATGGCGGTGCACCAGCCCCAATTCGGCATAACGCATAGGCAAGTCCCGATAGCTGCGGAGCTTGCTGTTATAAATCAGCACAGCACCAGGGCAGCTCATCGGTTTGATGGCATAGCGCTGATCATCCACTTCTGAGAAATACATATTTTCGTGATAGTGATCCCAGTGGCCGGACTGCTCCCAAAGCTGCTGCTTCATCATGATCGGTGTCTTGATTTCATCGTATCCAGCTTGCGCATGTTTTTCTTTCCACAGTTCCTCCAGTTTATTGCGCAGTACCATTCCCTTTGGCAAGAAGAAAGGCATGCCTGGTGCTTCTTCCATGCTCAGGAATAACTCGAGCTGCTGACCTAGTTTACGATGGTTCCGTTTTTCTGCTTCTGCTTGTTTGTTCATGATAAATTCCTCCTTAGAATATAAAAAAGACCACAATCCTCCCATGATCGGGACGATTGTGGTCGTGGTTCCACCCAAATTTCCGCCAGTGTATAGGCGCTTGTATGAGATAACGGTTCTACCGATAGCGGATACTGTGACTTCCCCGCTATAGCTTGAAGGTGGTAATTCGGATTGCTCTTCCTGCAGGGCTCTCAGCCGGTGACCCTGCTTTCTGTCAGGAGAGGGATGATCGGAATCATGTCCTTCGCATTGCGTTTTAAATATAAAATGATAAACAAAAAGACCGCAGTCATCTCCCTAAAGGGACGATTGCGGTCGTGGTTCCACCCTAATTTCATCAGCATATAGCTGATGCTCCAAAATACGATAACGGTCTTCCCGATTACGGATACTAAAGTTTCCCCGTAATAGCTCCAAGGTGGTAATGCATCTGCTTTTCTGTGAAGGTTCCAGCAAATTCCTTCACTCTCTGAAAGAAAGAGGCGCGTGCATCTTGTCCTTATCAACGCTTCTGTTTTGTTGTATGCTCATTATACAGATACTGGATACAGACGTCAAACGGAAATGAGGAATTTTTATGAAGAAGCCGGTTGAAGCGGCAAAAGACTATATTGACACTGCCCATCCTGATTGTGATGGCGCTTTGCTTGCGGGAAGTTGTGCCAGAGGGGAAGCTACTGCGACATCCGATTTGGATATCATCATACTGTATGCAGGCAAGAATAGTGCCTATAGGAAATCAGTTCGTTTCCTTGACTGGCCGGTCGAGGCGTTCGTCTATACAGGTGATGCGTATATCGATTTCTTTAGCAGTGATGCAATGCGTGGAATTCCATCATTACCAAGGATGGCGAGCGAAGCTATTGTCTTGAAACCATCTTCTGCTGTTGATGAGATGCAAGCTGAAGCAAGACGGGTTCTCGCCACCGGGCCTTTGCCTTGGAGCGATCAGATAATACAACATCATCGCTATATGATCACGAACTTGATAGACGACTTTTTGGATAAAGAGGATGGTGGGGAAGCCTATTTTCTAGCTAACAGCATCGTTCATGACCTGGCAGTCTTCAAGCTTCGCACAAGCAAGCACTGGATAGGTTCCGGCAAATGGATGTTCCGGGAGCTTCATGATTTGGATCCGGAATTGGCCAGTCGGTTTGAACATAGTTTAACAGCATTTTATCAGTTGCATGATAAGCGAGCCATGGTACAGCTAGCAGATGAGTGCTTGAAGCCGTTTGGTGGTCGTTTATTTGAAGGCTATTATCTGGGTTGAGGAAGAGAGGTCAGTAGAATGGTTTGAAATGGCGCAGCTAAGAAACGAAGAATCATTTTGCAATTGGTATCTATTCCAGCGATGCAGACTAAAACCATACGCCTCATTAGTAATTTAAGGAGAACCGCTAATCCGCGGTTCTCCTTTTTAATTTTGACTATTGATCAGATGCAGACAGAAGTCGAGATCTTTTTCCAAATGCTGTTTCATTAATTCTTCCGCTCGTTCCGGTTGTCTGTCTCTTATCGCGCTAAAAATATCTTCATGCTCCTCAATAAGAAAAGGACGGTTATAAAATACCACTGTCTTACGGAATAAATAGATAATACTCTGCATGCGGTTAATAGTATCAATTAATCTATCGTTACCGCTGGTTTGGACAATTATTTGATGGAATTTTTCATTGGCATCCATGATCTCATCATAAGAGCCTGTTTTACCTATTTCTACACATTCAGCCAATGTCGATAGCTGATTTGCGGAAGAATAGATTGCAGCACAGCGGGCGCTATATCCTTCCAAAAGCATACGAACCTGAAAAATATTCCGTAAATCTTTATCAGTAGGTTTTACTACCTTTTTATTGATGATTAAGCCTTCGTATTCCAATCTTTTGATCGCATCACGGATTGGCGTTCTGCTGAAACCGAGGTCAGCGGCTAATTTTTCTTCTGTAATTTTTTCTCCGCTTTGCAGCTGACCGTTCAATATCTTATCCCGTACCATTTCATAAGATTGCTGCACAGCTTTCTTCTTGTCCATTTTCATATTTCTCCACCTTAAGTTTCCCATACGGATTGAATCTGCAGGGTTTACCATCATCATATCAAATCCTGGTAAAAAGACAAACACACTAGAAATCAAAGCAAAAAAATAAAAAATGTATACAATATATAGATAAATTGTATACAAAATAATATAATTGTGTTTAAATTAAGAATGCAAACGTATTCAATACTTTCTCGGAGGCGAACAAATCATCATGAAATCAAACATAGGCTTTATTGGACTTGGGATTATGGGGAAACCGATGGCATTGAATTTAATAAAAGCAGGTCAAAATGTAACCGCTTTTGATATCAATAAGACGGCTGTCGAGCAGTTGGCAGCAGTAGGAGCAAAACCAGCGCTATCCATCCAGGAAGCAGTAGAAAATACTGACGTTGTGATTACGATGTTGCCTAGCGCAAAGCATGTAAAAGATGTCGTTTTGGGAGCAAATGGTGTAGCTTCATTTGCCAAAGCGGACTCAATTGTCATTGATATGAGCTCACTATCTCCGGTCGACAGCGTGGAAATCGCAGCTGCATTGAAGGAGAAAGGCATACGTATGATGGATGCGCCAGTCAGCGGAGGAGAGCCAAAAGCTATAGATGGAACCCTATCAATCATGGTAGGGGGAAAAGAAAAGGATTTTGCAGCAACTAAGCATATCTTTGACATTGTCGGAGCTGAGACCGTCCTGGTAGGAGATAATGGCAGCGGTGCAACAGCAAAACTTGCAAACCAAATAATAGTGAATTTAAATATTGCAGCCATGTCTGAGGCGCTTGTACTAGCAGCAAAAGCGAATATTGATATAGAAAAAATGTATCAGGCAATCAGAGGAGGCCTCGCTGGCAGTACCGTTCTGGATGCAAAGGTACCACTGATTCTCGATCGCAACTTCAAACCAGGCGGCAGGATTGATATTAATTTGAAAGATATTACCAATGTGATGGATACAGCTCACAGCATTGGCGTTCCGCTTCCGCTTACAAGTCAGCTGCTTGAGATTTTCCATGCACTGAAAGCAGATGGAAAAGCAACGGATGACCATGGTGGCATTGTGCAATATTACGAAAAACTCGCCCACGTAGAAGTAGGGAGGAAGTAACATGATAGGAGAGCAAACCGAGCGTCAAGTCGATGAGCTGAAGCGATTTGGAAAAGTGGATGGATCAAAAGCAAAGCAGCAGCTGGATGAGGCACTGCAATCCTTTAACAAGAAAATCATTGTATTGGATGATGATCCGACAGGGGTACAAACCATTCATGATATTTCCGTGTACACCGATTGGACGGCAGAAAGTATTCGTGCCGGATTTAAAGAAACCAACAGCATGTTCTTTATCCTTACGAATTCCAGGGCTTTTACTGCTAAAGAAACAGAGCAAGTGCATCAGGACATCGCGTCTGTCATCTCGGCGGTTGCCAAAGAAGAAGATAAAGATTTTATCATTATTAGCCGCGGGGATTCCACCCTTAGAGGGCACTATCCGTTGGAAACAGAAGTACTGAAACAGACAGTGGAAAAAGTAAGCGGTGACAAGTTTGATGGAGAGGTCATCTTTCCTTTCTTCAAGGAAGGGGGACGCTATACGCTTGATAATATCCATTATGTTCAAAGTGGGAACAGCTTGATTCCGGCTGGTATGACCGAGTTTGCCAAAGACCGGACATTTGGCTTTACACATTCCCATCTTGGCAAGTGGGTGGAGGAAAAAACAGAAGGAAAATATCAGGCAGATAAGGTTACATATCTATCACTGGATAAAATTCGGGCACTGGACATTGATGGGCTTTTAGATCAATTAATGCAGGTGGAAGATTTCAATAAGGTTGTCATAAATGCAGTCGATTATGTAGATGTGCAGATAGCTGTGACTGCCCTCATCCGCGCTATGAACGCTGGCAAGAAATTCATGTTCCGCACAGCAGCATCGCTGACCAAAGTGATCGGCGGGGTTTCTGACCGCGCGCTCTTATCAAAGCAAGATCTGATTCAAGAGAATGCGGAAAATGGCGGGCTGGTTTTGGTAGGTTCCCATGTGAAGAAAACGACCCAGCAACTCGAACAATTAAAGAAATTGGATGCCCTTCATTTTATCGAATTCAACACGCATTTAGTATTGGAGGAAAAGGCCTTCGGCGAGGAATTCAATCGGGTACTGAAAGAGGCAGAAACGCTTATCAAACAGGGAAGAACAGTTGCTGTTTATACCCGGAGGGAACGATTGGATCTTGGCCCGGGCAAAAAAGAGGAAGAATTACTGCTGTCAGTGAAAATCTCAAAAGCTGTTACTAATATCGTAACTTCCTTAAGCGTACGTCCTAAATTCATTGTTGCAAAAGGCGGTATCACCTCCAGTGATATCGGTGTGAATGGCCTGGCGGTTAAACGTGCAACGGTGGCAGGGCAGATTAAGCCGGGCATTCCAGTATGGGTGACTGGAGACGAAAGCAGGTTCCCGGGCCTCGCTTATGTGATCTTCCCGGGTAACGTGGGCGAAGTCACTACCTTGAAAGAAGTAGTAGAGGAACTGGCGTATTGACATAAGGGCAGTACTTTCCCGTAATGGGATGTACTGCCTGACAAACGAGGAGGTACACTATGCCAATTGTATATATATGTATCGGAGTGGCGCTGCTTTTGCTGCTTATTACGGTCTTTAGATTAAACGCTTTCATATCGCTTGTGATTGTGGCACTGTTAGTCGGAATTTTGGAAGGGATGCATCCCATTGAAGCCCTTGAGTCAGTGAAAAATGGAATTGGTTCCACGCTTGGAGACCTAGCGCTTGTATTAGGTTTTGGGACCATGCTTGGAAAACTGATGGCTGATTCAGGCGGAGCCCAGCGTATAGCGGATACATTGATTGCGCGTTTCGGTCAAAATAAAGTACAGACAGCGTTAGTTGTTACAGCATTTATCGTTGGAATTGCTATGTTTTATGAAACCGGATTCATCGTCATCATCCCGCTTGTCTTCACAGTGGCAATTGGCGCTAATCTACCGGTTTTATATATTGGAATGCCTGTTGCAGCGGCATTGATTACCGTGCACGGATTCGTTCCCCCTCATCCCGGACCGACTGCGATTGCTGTTATCTTTGATGCAAATATCGGCATCATGCTGTTGATTGGTCTGATCATAGCCATCCCTTCTATCTTTATAGGTGGTGTGCTTTATACACGCATGTTTAAAATGGAAAATCTGCAAAGCGATATTCCTAAGAAACTATTTAACTCAAAACGGCTGGCAGATGATGAAATGCCAGGTTTCGGAATCAGTATCTTCACAGCGCTAATCCCGGTTATTTTAATGTTCATTTATGCATTCATGGAAATCTTCTATCCTGATTCCAGTTTACTGAAGTATGTCGGATTCATCGGAGATCCCTCTATTGCATTGTTGATTGCTGTCATCCTGGGCGTATTCACCTTTGGTCTGAATAATGGGCGCTCGATTGAAGATGTCATGAATACGATAGCGGAATCGATTGCCTCTATTGCGATGATTCTTTTGATTATCGGGGGTGGCGGTGCTTTTAAGCAGATTTTGATTGATAGTGAAGTAGATCAGTATATTGCAGGTTTCATGGAAGGTTCAGGATTCTCACCAATCATTTTAACATGGTTGATTGCGGCTGTTCTCCGAGTTTCGCTGGGATCGGCAACTGTTGCCGGACTCACAGCGGCTGGAATTGCGGCTCCATTGGCCGGTGCCGGTGCAAGTCCGGAATTAATGGCATTGGCTGCAGGTGCGGGAAGCATCACTTTCTCCCATGTCAACGATGCTGGTTTTTGGATCTACAAAGAATACTTTAATTTGTCTATCGGCAAGACGATTAAAACCTGGTCTGTAAGCGTTACAATCATTTCTGTTGTCGGTCTGCTATGCATTTTATTATTAGATTTGTTTATGTAATAGAAAGGAAGATAAATATGTTAATGGATACAAAAGCAATGCTGCAGGATGCACAGAGAAACGGTTATGCTGTCGCGGCTTTTAATGTATATAGTTTGGAAACAGTTCAGGCTGCTATTGCGGCAGCCGAAGCTGCTGGCAGTCCAGTGATTATCGCGCTGGGAGAGCGGTATGTGCCAGCGGTCGATATAGATGGATTTGCCGAGATGGTAAAAGGTCTCGCGCGCAAAAGCTCCGTTCCGGTAAGTTTGCATCTGGATCATGCTTACGAAAAAGAAACAATCATCCGGGCAATACGCGCTGGGTTTAATTCTGTTATGTATGACGGTTCGAAACATGACCTGGAAAATAATATAAAATATACAAAAGAGATAGTAGAGATAGCCCATTTAGCAGGAGTATCGGTGGAAGCAGAAATCGGCTCGATGGCAAGAGGAGCGTTTTCTGATGAGGAAGAGGGAACGGGATCACTAACTGATCCGAAGTTAGCAGAGGAGTTTGTCAAAGCCACAGGTGTGGATTTCTTAGCTGCAGCTATTGGTACGGTCCACGGAATGTATCAAGGAGAGCCGAACATTGACCTGGATTTACTTGAAGATATAAAAAAACGTGTTGATATTCCGTTAGTTCTGCACGGTGGATCTGGTACTCCGCATGAAACGATTCTAAAGACAATCAACTCAGGGATTTGCAAGATAAACGTAAATACAGAAGTATCCATCGCTGCTGTTAAACGCTTGAAAAGCCTGTTAGCAAATGAAGATACCATGCATTTATCAGTTGTCATGGAAGCTATTCAATCTGAAATCCAACCGGTCATGGAGAGGTTTATCAAGCTATTTGCGAATAATAAATAAGCGTCCATATGAAAAGAAATGCCTCTGCTAAAAATTACAGCAGAGGCATTCTTTTTCTAATTGTATTGCAGATGATGGAAAACAGTAGTTGATACTTTGATTCTTTATTCCAAGAGGAATCTTAAACCAAAAAATGGATGATTTCGTTTAAAATAAAGAAAGGGGGATTGGCGATGAATTATAAAAAAACTATCGTGTTTGTGAGCGGTGTACTGTTTGCTAGTGTTGTACTGCTTCTAATTTTTCAAAGGAATGAAAATCCATCAGAGCCTACGCCGCCAGATTTGAAAGTGCATACGGGCGAAGAAGTGATTACTGCCATGCGTGGCGGTTACTGCTGGAATGAAAATGGCAAAGCTGTTTGCGTGGATGCTGCCGACCCAGCAGAAGATCTGGATGAAGATCAAGGGCTGCGTGCTGTATCCGGAGGGAATATCGAGTTGGAATTTGACAGTCCGCCAGAAGTTATTGAAATCGAAGGGAAGAGTGAGGGAGGAAGGTGGGAGGAATTACAGATGAATGATTTGCAGCTGAAACTTCCCGAGCCTAAAGATAACTATGTTTACCGTATTTCTGGGCAATGGGAGCAGGGCGATGTCACCTATGCTTTTCTAGTAAAAGCAGAGTAGGTTGAACTTAGGAATCTTGTGAGGGGGAGAAAGTCTATGAAAATAAGAAAATTGACTGCCACGGATGCGGAAGCATATTGGGAATTAAGATTACAAGCATTGCAAAACCATCCAGATGCATTCGGTACATCTTATGAGGATGCGATAAAACAGGAAGATCCAATCGGAAAGGTGAAAGGTAATTTGGAGAGCCAGGATGCAGAAACCTATGGGATATTTGTGGACGGTAAGCTTGCTGGCAATGCAACGCTAAGATACGAAACGCCTGCGAAACTGCGGCATCGTGCTGACTTGGTGGCAGTGTATTTGGCCCCGGAGACAAGAGGAAAAGGGCTTGGGAAAATGCTTATCACAAAAATGATCCAGGTAGGCCGTGAGCGAGCAGGCATCGAGAAGATAAATCTTGTTGTAGCAGCTACGAATCCAGTGGCAAAACACGTGTATGAGCAGGCGGGGTTCCAGCAATTTGGATTCGAGGAGCATGCATTAAAATTAGGAGAAACATACATAGCAGAAATTCACATGGCTTTGATTTTGGAGGGGAACAAATGAATTTCATCTTTGATTTGGACGGCACCATCTGCTTTAAAGGTAAACCGGTTACGAAGCACATAATGGATATGCTGAAAGAGCTCGAACAGAATGGACATCAAGTGATTTTTGCATCTGCCAGGCCGATCCGGGATTTACTTCCTGTTATCGATCAGCACTTTCATGCCATTACGCTGATAGGAGGCAATGGCTCCTTAATCTCCAAAGACGGGAAGATAATTTTCTCTCGTGCATTTTCACCAGTTCAATTGAATGCGATGAGGAAAATGATAGAAACATACGAAGCCAGTTACTTGGTAGATGGAGAGTGGAACTATGCTTATACTGGAGACCCAGCTCATCCGATAAAGTCGAGAGTTGATCCAGATGGTTTGGCTGAAGAAGTACAATTGGAGGATCTGGGGCAGATAGTGAAAATTCTTATTATAGATTCTGCTGATCAACAGCAAGTAGCTTCCGAGGCAGAAAAGCTAGGACTTCGTGTCCATCGTCATCAAGGGGAAGGTATCGTGGATATAAGCCCGCCTGGCATCGATAAATGGAGTGCACTCCAAGAAGTCGGAATTATGGAAAAAGAGTATATTGCATTCGGTAATGATGCGAATGATGTTGAGATGTTCCGCCATGCCAAGTATGCTGTGATGATTGGTGACCATAAAGAGTTAGCTCGCTATGCAGACGCAGCTATACCGCTGGATGAGGCTTGTGAACAGGCTATTGTGGATAGGCTGTCGGAATTCCGCGCTAAAAAATTGGAACTGTCATGAAATAGGTAGGGTAGGAGGTTTCCATCAGATTCTAGAAGATTAGCATTAGCTGGAGGACCAATATATATTGCTAAGCAGGGGTGAAAATATGAGTGAAATCAGTCCAAAGGAGAAACTGCTGACGGAGAGCCAGGAGAAATTTGATTCATTACTGCAGCTGATAGATTCTGTTTCTCCCAGGAAGCGGAGCTTGTCTGTTGATACTTCAGAAAGAGATAAAAACTTTCGTGACGTGATGATGCATCTGTATGAATGGCATGCAATGCTGGAACGCTGGTACAGAGAAGGGATGAGTGGAGATATACCTTCCATGCCTGCTCCTGGATTCAAGTGGAATAATTTGAAAAAGTTGAATGAACGAATATGGGAAAGTTGTCAGGATTTCACACTCAATCAATCTATAAAGAAAGTGACATTAAGCCATGAGAGGGTCAGAAAGCTCATAGAATCTCATACGGATGAAGAGATAATCACCAAGAAGTATTATAATTGGACCAAAACAACTAATCTGTATGCTTACTTTGCCGCCAACACTACTAAGCATTATGATTGGGCGATTAAACAATGTGACAATATAGCTAAATTTATTACGGAGCAAAAGGAAGTTTAATCTTTCAAATCCGCTTATAAGGAAATGAATATCTACATCCGTAAAGCAATCTGTAATAGAAAGAAAGGGAGATTGATGGGTTATGAAAGAAACTAAAGGGAAATATGTTCCGATCACTTTTTTGCGGCTTCAAGCGGAGCTGTACTAGGTTTACTTTCTTATGTGAAAGACTGGCTTTAATCAAGAAAAACAGCAAGCAAATGAACCTCTGTGTGAGCAGAGGTTCATTCTTTGATCAACAAATAGATAAAATATGGGGCACCTATCGCTGAAACAACCAATCCAATCGGAATCTCTGAAGGAGCCAGGATTGTCCGAGATAATGTATCAGCTACAAGCATGATCAGTGCACCGATAAGTGCACAAATCGGAAGCAGATACTTGTGATTCGGACCGACGATACGACGGGCCAGGTGAGGTGCAACAAGCCCAAGAAATGTGATGGCTCCTCCAGCTGCTACGCACGCTCCAGCCAGTGCGACAGCAAGGAGCAGCAGGATCGTCCGCTCTCTTTGGACAGGAGCCCCGACGCCGACGGCGAGTTGATCACCAAGCGTCAACACGTTCAATGCTTTTGCTTTGAAAATAGCAAATGGAACGAGCAAAATGATCCATGGTAAGAGTGCCAGTACATAATTCCAGCTTGTCTGCCAGATGCTGCCGTTGAGCCAGATGGTCGCCTGCGTGAAATCTTTCGGGTCCATCATGAGCTGGAAAACGATGATCAGCCCGCCGAAAGCAGCGTTGATACCGATACCTACAAGAATGAGCCGTACTGGCGTGACGCCTTTTCTCCAAGCTAATGCATAGATGAGACTGGCAGCCAGGAATGCACCAGCAAAGGCAAATAAGGGCATGATGAATACCTGGATGCTGCCTGTGCCTGCCAGCTTGTCCTGCAGGAAGAAAATATAAAGGACGACAGCAAAGCCAGCCCCGGCATTGATCCCGAGTATACCGGGATCAGCCAGCCCGTTTTGGGAGACGCCCTGCAGGATGGCACCGGCAATAGCCATCCCGATCCCGATTAGTAGGGCAATCACCATGCGCGGCAGACGGAAATCGAATAATATCACGTCATATGAGCCATCCCCTGTACCAAGAAAGGTCTTTATGACATCCGCTGGTCCAATGGGGATTGTCCCTGTATTCAAGCTGATGAAAAATATAATCAGAATGGCAGCAATGATTCCGACTGCTACCAGGCTTGTCTTTTTCGCAGAGTGTATCATATGTTCTTACCCTCCCGGCGAGCTAGATAAATGAAGAATGGTACGCCGATCAAAGCCGTGAGGGCGCCAACTGGTGTCTCGAAGGGCGGATTGATCATTCGGGAAGCAATATCGGCAAAGTTCAATAAAATGCCGCCGAGTACAGCCGAACACGGAATGATCCAGCGATAATCAGGTCCGACGAGGAACCGTGTGATATGCGGGATAACCAACCCGACAAAGCCGATCGTGCCGCCGACCGAGACAGCAGCACCAGTTAAGATGAGCACGACCAAGACACCGGCTGCTTTTACCAGACCGGTCTTCAAACCAAGACCTGTGGCAACATCTTCTCCCAAACTGAGTGTCGTAACTGATCCGCTGATGGAAAATGCCAGAATCAGACCGATTGCAGCTGCTGGAAATAGCAGCTTCACCGTATCCCACTGCACATTCGCAACACCGCCTGCATACCAGAAGCTTAGGTCTCGGGCTACATCGAAATGTAATGCCAGTGAATTGGAAAAAGCTCCAAGCAAAGCAGTGACAGCGGTACCCGCCAAAGCCAGCTTCACAGGCGTCAATCCAGTACGCGCCAACAGACCGATTCCGAAAACAAGGCCAAGGCCTAGTCCAGATCCGGCAAAGGCGAATAGAAGCAGATTCACATTGGAAATGCCAGGCAGGAAAACAAGCGCGATTGCAATCATGAAGGTCGCACCAGAGGTGACACCCATGATTTGCGGAGAAGCCAGCGGGTTACGTGTCATGCCTTGCATTATTGCACCGGATGCTGCTAGCATGGCCCCGATAAGAATTGCCGCCACTGCACGGGGCAGACGGAGCCGGTGAATGATTTGGTGAGATGTATTGGAAGCATCGTAATGGAAGATACTATTCCATACCGTGCCGAGTGAAATATCCGATACCCCGAATATGATGGATAGGCCTATGGAAAATAAAAGCAGGACGGTGCCTGCGATTAGTATGATTATGCCAATGAGTCTGCGTGCTTGCATCGTCAACCCGCTTTCTAAGCTCTATATATGTCAATATGATGATGATGCTTGTAATTGATAATGAGAATTGTTATCATCTATTGAGAGATTATAACATAAACCAAGAGGTGAGTCCCTTGTTCAAAAGAAAGAGCATGTTTTTACTCCTGGCAGTCTTCGCCAGTATTGTATTCATTATAACAGGTTGCGGCAATAACGATTCAAGTGAAAATAGCTCCTCTGATAAGGAAAGTAATGAGACACGTACAGTGACGGATGCAATGGGCCATGAAGTAGAGATTCCTGCTAATCCGAAAAACGTGCTTGCTTCCTATCTGGAGGATAACCTTGTAGCCCTTGATATTACACCAGTGGCACAATGGTCCGTTAATAATGGTGATCCTCAAGGATATTTACAAGATAGCCTAAAAGATGTACCGACGATCGACTCTACACTTCCGTTCGAAGCAGTAGCAAGCTTCAAGCCTGATTTGATCATCATGGATTCTGCTTCCATGGTGGAAGGCGATAAATACGAGCAGTATAACAAGATTGCTCCGACTTACGTAATGGGTACGGAAGAAAACGGTGACTGGCGCAAAGAACTGCAAACTGTCGGCAAAATCTTCGGTAAAGAAGATGAAGCACAAAAAGTACTTGATGATTATGATGCAAAAGCTGCAGAAGCAAAAGAACAAATTCAGGATGCAATTGGTGATGAATCCGCAGCAGCTATCTGGCTTGTCGGCGGACAGCTTTACATCGTCAGTGAAAACCTATCCAGCGGTGCAGTGCTTTATGGCGATTTAGGCATCACTGTTCCAGAAGGTGTCAAAGAAATCTCCGAAAGCGCAACAGCAAACTGGAACCCGGTTTCCCTTGAACAATTGGCTGAAATGGACGTCGACCATCTCTTCTTGATCAATAGTGACGAAGGCGATGGCTCTGAAATCCTTGACGATCCATTACTGGCAAACGTACCAGCAATCAAGAATGGCAATGTGTATAAATATGATAAAAACACAAGCTGGCTGTACACTGGACCAATCGCGAACGAACAAATCGTCGACGATGCAGTTGAAAGCTTAGTGAAGTAAGGACAAACTTCTCTCCTGTGAAAATGGGGAGAAGTTTTTTGTATGTCTATAGTTTGATGTCGAATAAATAGTGCATTTGCTAAACTCCGCAACCGTAAATGTCCAATCCAATATCGTCTACCTCCTCATGTTTAACAGTCACTCTATCGCGGAAAAGATAACTATACCAAAAGGAGGTATGCTTTATGATCAGACGGAATCCAGCACGAAAGGCAGCGATAAGCGTCGCTTGCGCAGGTGCTGTTCTAGGGGCTGGAAGCTTCGTGAATACGGGTGCGGTATCCGTAAACGCTGAAGCTGGTGAAGCAATCCATTCTTCCGAAACGAATGAAGCAGCTCTTGAAACACTACAGACCATTTATACACAGGCATATGAAGGGTCTTCCGTTGGATTGGCAGGTAATTTCACAATAGGTGAATCAACACGGACAGATGTTGTGGATAGGCTTGGAAAGCCTTTCTTATCCGATACTTTTGACACGTACCATGCAGAGATGGGGAATCCTGGGTTCAGTTTTGCATACAGTGAGGATGGCATATTAAGTGAAATTCGCTATCTTGGAACTAATGTGGAACGGCAGACGAATCTAGGCAGTATTACACCTGCTATACTAGAGGAGGAGCTTGGCAAGGCAGATGCCATTACTTCCATTTCGCAGACTGACCAGCATAAGTATCTATATGAAACTGGTGACTTTGAGCTGGAATTCATTGTGAATGATGAGACACTTCAAGTCGACCATGTAAATCTAGTACCAAATAGTTAAGTAAAGCAGGAGTACTCACTCCTGCTTTTTTGCTGCCCGGACCAGATATTCTGTTGGCAGGATGAGCGTTCCGATCAGTGTTGTTGCGAGAAGGAAAGTACTCGGGTGTGCATTCAAGAAGATATCCAGTGCGGTACAGATTGCCGCTGCCAAGAGGAAGAAATCATATGCAGAGAATCCGTGTTCTTTGCTGCTGGTCCAGCCGATGACATAAAGAGGGACAATGAGAGAAGTCCACATATCACTTTGGGTGAACTCGATCCCGTGGATAGCTTTATAAAGAAGCCGGCTATAAATAGGGAGTGCCAGTACGAGACTGCCAATTGTAAACAAGAGATGTTTTTTCAATAGAAGTCTCCTTTCTTACAGGATTTCCTTTAGTGTACACGAAATATGTAAAGCAATGGTAAAAAAAGGAGGGCTATTGTATGGCTAAGATAGCTATCGTTACAGGTGTTTCCTACCCACGTTCCATTGGGACAGCGGTGTGCCGCAGACTGGCTGAACAAGGTTTGGATATCTTTTTTACATATTGGCAGGCAGGCGAAACGTGGCCTGATCAGTTCAGGGATGAACTTGCAGAAAAAGGGGTTAGATGCGTTGGAATGGAAGCGGATCTGGAGGAATCAGATGCAGCCGAAGCCATTTTGCAGAAAGTACAACTGCAGCTAGGTGTGCCGGCTATTTTGATTAACTGTGCTGCTTTTTCCGAGAACGGTGATTATGAGGAATTCGATGCTTTTCAATTAGATCGCCATTATGCTGTCAATATGAGGAGTGTCTTTTTGCTTTGTACGGGATTTGCGAAAACGTTCAAACAGCTAAAACCTGACAGCAGGGGAAGTATCGTCAATTTGACTTCGGGTCAGAGCCGAGGACCAATGCCTGACGAATTGGCATACATCGCGACCAAAGGTGCCATTACCGCATTCACTCAATCATTGGCAGCTGACTTGGCATCGATTGGAATCAATGTGAATGCAGTCAATCCAGGGCCGACAGACAGTACATGGATGACGGATGAGACTAGGCGGCATCTGCTGCCAAAATTTCCGATGAATAGGATCGGCGAACCAGATGATGCAGCGAGGTTGATTTGCTTTTTAGTCGGAGAAGACGGTTATTGGGTGACGGGACAGGAGCTTCACTCGGAAGGCGGATTCATACGAAGATGACATTACTGGGAAAAACAGCAGGGATGCTCTCAGGGAATTCGAAGAGGCATCCATCTTTTGCTTCTCCGCTTGATAATAATAGATATGCTGATTTCAACTTAATTCCTCTGATTCTTTCTTTCGGCGCTGGCTTAATTTCCAAATTACAAATCCACTGCCAGCAGCAATAAATGCTAACATGCCATATTTATAATAATCGAGGTAAATTTCTATTCGAGTCCATGAAGCTCCGACCCATACCCCTAACATAACGACGATGGAATTCCAGATTAAAGTTCCAACAGCAGAGAAGAGAAGAAATATTCCAAAATGCATTCTGGCCATACCAGCCGGAATGGAAATCAAACTCCTTACTAGCGGGATAAAGCGGCAGAGAAAAACAGCCCATACATCGTACTTCTCGAACCAAGCTGCTGCTTGATGCAAATGAGCAGGATTAAGCCTCAGCCATTTGCGATTTTTTTCTATCCAATTCGAAAGCTTCTCTATATCAAATAGCGTGCCGATCCAATACAATATTGAGGTGCCAATTAACGCTCCGAGTGTAGCCGATAGTATTACTAAAATTGGATTCAAACTGGTGGAAGCCGCTAAAAATCCGCCAAACAGCAAGGTGACTTCAGATGGAAGCGGTGGTATCACAATCTCTATCATCATCAAAAGGGTAATGGCAGGGTAACCATAGGTTACCATCAATTCATTCATCCATGATTCCAAGCAGGCAACTCCCTTTGCTATTTATTTGCACTCATCATAGCGGTTTGGACAGCAAGTGTATCGTCTAGATAACCAAACGGAAAGATATAATCAGGCAGCACATCTATTGGGTTGATAAAATATAGTAAAGCTGCACCGAAAAGTACTAATTCTTTTTTAGTTCCAATGCCGGAACTGAATTTATAAAACATTTGCTTTAGGTCATTTACCAGTTTACCGGCGCTTCCGACGGATTTAATCTTATCATTGAATTTATCTTCGATGATCTGTTTTCCGCCGTCGGTAAGGGCGATTTCCTCATAATCAGCCAGCTGATTCAACATTCTTTCTGTTGTAAAGGATGGATCGGCTTGTTTACACAGAGCTTCCAAATGCCGTTCTGTCTTGAATGTTTTATTTTCTTCAAGAAAACCGGCAGCACGCATCAGATCCTCCTGTGATACATCCAGCACTTCACTGAACTTTTTTAAATGATTAACGGTCACTTTTCGTTTACCATTCAGTATCTTGGATATGATAGCTGCATCAATTGCAGTCTGCCTGCTCAATTCGCGGATGGATATTTTTTTTTCCTTAAGTAACATACGCAGAAGATTCTCTATACTAGAAATATCTTTATTCACGTCCATGAAGGCATCTCCTCTTTCCGGGATCTTATTTTATTACCCTACAAGGATGTTGACAATTTGTCAATAGATGGGGTAGAAAGGTATAGGGCAGAACAAAAAAGAAAGAAGGAATTAAGATGCATATTAAACGGGACCATATCATCATCCTGCTATTATGTGCTCTATCGGGTGTAATAGATGTACTAGGTTATATTGGTTTATCCCATGTGTTTACTGCCAACATGACAGGAAACATTGTATTGCTAGGTATTGGCATTGGTGATGCAAGGCAGGTAGTTTTAAGTAATGCTGCCATCGCGTTAGCTGGGTTTGTCATAGGGATTGCCGCTACTGTGCTTGTCCAAAAAAAGAACGGTACTTCAAGAAGTATTTTATTCTGGGAATTCATTTTGTTTTTATTTGTTGCAGCAATGATACTGCTGATGCCGATTAGCGAAGGCCTCTCATCAGTTATTCTCCTGCTGTTAAGTACAGCCATGGGCATGCAAACGATAGCCGGAAGGAATCTTAAGATAGCTGGCCTTTCCTCTACAGTACTGACGAGTACACTTGCTGCTTTTGTAGAGGGACTTATTGGGAAAAACCAGAAAACTATCGCTTGATACATGCCTTAGAGGAGGTGCCATTCTCCTTTACTTATTAGGTGCAGCAGCAGGCAGCTTTAGCGAAAGAATCATCGGCTTAAATACGATTTGGCTAGGTGTGGTGCTGCTGGCGGTTATACTTTTGATTCAAAGGAAACCAACTCATAATTAAGCAAGAGGCGGGGACATAAACTTAGCCAAACGCATTGAAAAAATATCTCCGTCACCGGTTTTGGGTGACGGAGATATTTTTTTTGTCGGTCTGGGTTTTGTCCCAGCCTCTTCTTTTAGTTGCTTATGCTGTCATGTATAGCAGTTATCTCATCCTCGGGTACTATCAAGTAATAGATTCCATCAATTTTTGTACCCTCACCTCTCATTTCATGCTCCTGAACAGAGTTGCGAACATTGCGATAATCTACAAGCAGATGACGCATGGATGCGAGGTTTATATTAGTTTGTACGTTTTTGCCGAGAACGTCCAGCAGGTCATCTATTTTGCTGACAGATTTGATGTTGGCCCCTTTATTGATAACGGCTTCAATTACTTGTCGCTGTCTGGCATTTCTTCCAAAATCCCCATCAGGGTCTAAATGGCGCATTCTGGTGTATCCTAATGCTTGCTGCCCATCCAAGTCAATCTGACCTTTTTTGAAATGGTAGTCTTTCTTATAGAAACCTTCATCGTACCAATCCAGGTCGTTTTCCACGGTCACGCCACCTACAGCATCGACCAGATCAGCTAAACCTTGCATATTAATCTCTACGAAATAATCGATATCAACGTCCAGCAAGTTTTCTACAGTTTCCACTGACATGTCAACCCCGCCAAAAGCATAAGCGTGATTTATCTTATCAACTGTACCGTGTCCAATGATCTCTGTCCGTGTATCGCGCGGAATACTAACCAGATCCATAGACTCGGAAGCCGGATCCAGTGACATAAGCAGTAAAGCATCTGACCGGCCAGAGTCAAATTCCCTTTCATCGATACCTAGTAAAAGGATATTGATTCTTTCTTTGTTCTTGATCTTCTTTGATGTTACACCCTCGTCGATTGCTGCGGAGTCTTTCTGAATGCCATCAACTGTTTGTTTTACACCCTTGCGGTTAGAAAGAGGAAGGAACCAGCTCCAATTACTACGACCAGGAGGATGAGTATTATATACCTGCCTATGCGTCGCTTCTTACGTTCTGTGTTTCGTTTTTTTTCCATTTTCGTACCTCCTGACCATTACAAGGTACGCTGTTGTTGACGATTTGTCAACAACATGTATAAATGAGACCGAATGGGAGATACTAAATTTATCCCACTAAATAACCGCTCATTACTTTTCAGCAACAAACCTGCCCGAGAAATCGAAGGGGGGAATGTCTGCGATGAAGGAATGTCCGACAAATCCGAAACAGCCGAAGGACAATTTGCCTCTTATACTTGCTATCCTCACCGTTATACCTACTGCTTGCAATCAACTACTCGATGCCACAGATAAATTGTTAAGGATATTGCAACTATTTTAAAAAGAAGAGCTGCAGGATGTGACCTGCAGCTCTTCTTTTTCCTTACACATGGGCTTCCATTGAATCTTTCAGCAGCGAATGGTTAAGGCGGATATATTGATCCTTTTTACGGTCTTTGATTGCCACGCCTATTTTTGCTAAATCCAATTGTACCTGTTTGGCTATCTTTTCTTGCTCGTTCTCCAAACAACTTTTTCGTGTCCGCAATAAAGCATGTACAGCTGCTGGTATTTGCAGGTCATTTTCATCCCAGCGGCAATAAGCTGCCAGGTAGGGGTCGGATTCAGACCATGGATATCCCAGTGAGAGAAACGCATCTGCCATCTTTTTTTTATTTCCATCGTATTCTTCTTTGAACATCTCGTTCTCTTGAAGTCCTACCAGCACAAGCGATTTGCCATCTAAGAAGATGGATTGTATCTCCCCTTTGCGGAATTGATCCTTAGTATCTTTTATCATGAGGGTAACTGAGTCTTTGTTGACAAGAATTTGTAAGGTTTCATGGAAAATGAACTGAGATAAAATTATTCCAGCGACAATACCTGCGATACATAAGATGATAGAGGGTGTCGTTCCGGAATAAGAAGCGATTTTTTCGATAATCCCTTCATAAGGAAGCCAAGGGAGATTCAGTATCCACCTGGCTAAAACAGGTAAATACCAGCCAGCGACAGCCCCAAGGAGAGGCAGTACAAAGTTTATTATGTATTTTTCATTTTTCGTTAATCCTAATTGGATATCTTTCATATCAGTCATCCTCCATCACATAGGAAACCGCCTGGCACCAAACAGCAGTACTTTCCACTTCGATACCCATCAGGAGGTAGCTGCTAATATTGTCCAGGACCAATCCAAGTATTTGAGCTTTTGCGGTTATCTCTCCTTTTTTTATGACTTCAAGCTGCTGTCCAAGGAGGAGCAATCTTTTAAAGCCATCAAGGAATTCTGTCAGTATTTGCTTGATTTTTTCATCATAGTCACGGTTCTGTCCGGAATAACTGATGAAATGGTTAATGATTTTCAGAGCCTCCGGGTTTTCTTCATACTCTTGCAACATCTTCAGCCCATTATCTGTAAGCAAGCGAGCGAAATTATCTTTAGTGTACGTATCCATAGGGAAATACTGCTCAAAGCGGTAATCTTTAAACAACAGCTCAAACAGATGATCGAGCAGACCTTCTTTAGAAGAGAAATAATGATATATCGCTGGTTTTGAAATGCCAGCGCGATTTGCGATCATGGATAAGCTAGTCTTCTCCAGCCCGTATTCTGCTATAAGAGAAAGTGCTGCATCGATGATGAGCTGATATGAATTTCCTTTAGCCATTTTTTCATCCTTAAAAGTTTTATATTTATTATTTTACTTACCGGTCGGTAATATGGCAATGCCATAACAGAAATTTACAAAAAAACCATTTAGTTTGCTACAATGAATGAAAAGAGGGGGATACCATGAACGTCATTTTATTGTTCGGACCGCAGGCTGTCGGGAAGATGACAGTCGGACAGGAACTGGAGAAACAGTTAGGGTATCGATTGCTGCATAATCATATGACAATTGATTTGCTAGTACCCTTCTTTGGTTTCAGTGAGGAAATGTGGCGTTTATCCACACTTTTCAGAGAAGAGATATTCCAGTCGGTAGCGAAGACAAATCTTCCTGGTTTCATTTTTACATTCGTATGGGATTTTTCCAGTCACGAAGACTGGGAAACAGTTGATAGAATGTGTGCCATATTCGAAGGGCAGCAAATACCAATCCTTTTCGTTGAACTCCAAGCAGATGTCGATATCAGGTTAAAACGGAATGTAACCGAAAACCGTTTGAAGCACAAACCGACGAAACGGAATATCGCTTTTTCGGAAGCGAATCTTCTCCGGACGATGGAGACGGGGCGTCTTCAATCGAGGGATGGGGAGATAAAAGAGAAGAATTATTTACGGATTAAGACAGATGAACTAGCTGCTCCTGAAACAGCCGAGCGGATTATCAGGCATTTCAACTTATAGAGGGGTTTCAGGCATGATTCCTGCTGGATGGATGGAAAAATGAACGCTGTTGTCTTTTTGACGAATTATTCACCTGCTCAACCTCGTAAATATTTAGAGACTAATTCTTTAGTCTCTTTTTTCTTATGAAGGAATCAGTAAAGAAAAATTGTATAAATCTCCACAGAATAACTTTCGTGTTTGGTTGAAATACTGCTGTTTTTCTTAGTATTTACTTCATTCCCACACTAATACGGACATAAAAACCAAACGATATTTGTAATTGTGTATGCGCTTTCACGTTGCTAAGATTAGAGCATAGCAAGGAAGAAATGAGGTGGGGATCTCTTGCATGATCGTGAGGAAAAAATCATTGAAATTCTTCGAAGGGAGAGACGGTATGTAACAGCTTCTGAGTTGGCGACGAAACTGTCGGTATCCCCAAAAACAATTTACAGGGATATTCACGATATATCAAAAAAGAATTCTTCCGAGTTTAGAATTAGAAAAAAAGAGAACTCTGGCTACTGCCTTGTTGCTGTAAGGGAAAGTAAGTGGAACGGAGGTGAACAATTTGAACATCTAGAGGAAAGACGGCTGAATCTATTGCTATTTCTCCTCTCGATTACACCATGTAAAACATCCATTCTAAAAATATCGGAACGATACTATATTAGCCAAAGTTCCATCATGAATGATTTTAAACACATCGAGAGCATAATCAAACCGTATGGCTTACATTTATCCAGGGAAAATGATGGCACTTGTTTGAAAGGAAACCAATTAGCTGTCTATCGAGTTATGTCCGTTATAATTGAAAGTTATCTTAAACAATCAGGAGATCCGTTTAGTCAATATGATATCCCTGATTCTGTCAAGGATATTAAAGTTGTAAATTCAAGCTTAAGTAAAATCAAAGAGCTTCTGCACGAAATACAAGTAGATCATGACTTAGTATTAGATCAACCCTACTATTTAACGCTTTATTGTTCGTTACTCTCCATTATCGAAAAACGTACAAATAATCTTCAATTATTAATGAAAGATGAGCGGATTTATGAAGAAATGGATGCTGAATCTGCCATTTATCAGATTACGATGCACATGGCAGATAAACTAGAAGCAGCTTATTCCATCACTTTACGGAAATCTGAAATTTATCATCTTTATTATATTTTGAAAGCCTACAAACTCAATTGTCGGTATTTAATAGATCCAAATACCGAAAAGGCAGACAAGAAAGTCGAGAGACTTGCACAGCAATTAATTTCAACTGCTACTGAAAATAGTGGCTATCAGTTTGTAGAAGATGAAGACCTCAAGCAACGTTTGACACTGCATCTGCACAGTATGGTGTATAGATTGAATCACCAAATTTACATTATCAACCCACTTTTGAAATCAATCAGACAGAATTTTTCTAGTATATTCAACTTAGTCAAGCGCAGTGCCGAAAAACTTACGGAAGATAGAATTTACGATAAACAACTGACCGACGAAGAAATAGGCTATATTACACTCTATTTCCAAATTTCTTATGATGAACGATTTGCGAATAAGATCCCAGTTCTAATTGAATGTACAAGTGGTATCGGTACTTCCCATTTGTTAAGCGGAAAAATCAAGAAGAATTTTCCGAATATTCTTGTAAAAAGGATTATTTCCCAACAGCGAATCAACCAGAGTGACTATGATGATGTAGAACTTGTGATATCCACAGTCAAAACGAAAAGTATAATCGATAAACCGACGATTCTTGTCAGTCCCATTCTTAATGATGAGGATAGATATAAGATTGATCAATTTATAAAAAACTACTATAAAAAACAAATGATTTTGCCACAAACATAGATAGTTAATAGGAGGTCTAAGCATTGAGCATGAGAATAGATGAGTTAGAGTTTAGTAAAGTCATTTCTGAAGATCTTATCCAATTAGATTTAAAGGCAACCTCAAAGATTGAAGTCATTGAAGAATTAACGAATCTATTGTATGTAAACGATTGCATAAGCGATGAAGAGGGTTTTATCAAGGATGTGATGTACCGTGAAAATGAAGGTGTGACAGGTCTAGAAAAAGGAATTGCCATTCCCCATGGAAAATCAGCATATGTTTTGAAAACTTCTATTGCCATTGGAAGGACCAAGAAGCAGATAGAGTGGGAATCGATGGACGGGAATCCAATTAATGTCATCATCTTATTTGCTGTGAAGGATACTGATAAAACGACGACACATATTAAGCTGCTCCAGAAAGTGGCTGTATTATTATCTGATGAAGAGAAGATAGAGCAGTTCCAAATACTTCAAACGAAGGAAGAAATCTTACACTTATTATCTCGAAACCTTTAGGAGGAATGAATATGAATATTGTTGGAATCTCTGCTTG
Organism: Terribacillus jepli; assembly: GCF_047228925.1. Lineage (NCBI taxonomy): Bacteria > Bacillati > Bacillota > Bacilli > Caryophanales > Bacillaceae > Terribacillus > Terribacillus jepli. The sequence goes on from NZ_JBFEGH010000001.1 coordinate 184,520, forward strand.
TACTTCCGGTATCGCCCATACGTATATTGCGAAAGAAAAACTAATTAAGGCAGGGTTTGAATTCGGACATAAGGTTCGGATAGAAACGCAAGGGACGATAGGCATAGAAGATGAACTAACAAAAGAAGAAATCGAGGAGGCGGATTTGGTCATTATAGCTGCTGATATCAAAGTAAGTGGAAAAGAACGCTTTAAAGGAAAAAGAATTGTTGAAATCCCAACTAATATTGCTATAAAGGCACCGAAGCAATTATATAAAAAGATCGAGGCCGAGTTGAATTCAAAACCATAAGGGGGCCGCTATATGTTAAAAAAACTTCAGATTAAGAAGCATGCTTTAACCGCTATATCCTTTATGTTGCCTCTTGTTGTCGCATCAGGTCTGCTCATTGCGATAGGAAATTTAACTGGCGGAACAGTTATTGAGAATTATCAGGAGGCATATTCAATTCCATCAGCACTTGTTTCTTTAGGTGTACTTGGTATGGGGTTACTAGCTCCTGTTATTGCAGGTGCCATTGCCTATTCCATAGCTGATAGACCTGGAATAGCACCTGGACTTTTGATGGGTCTCATTGCGAATGCAATTGGAGCTGGTTTCTTAGGTGGTATGCTAGGTGGATTTATCGTGGGTTACTTTGTTTTATTCCTTAAAAAACATTTAAAGGTACCAAAATGGGCAGAGGGATTAATGCCGATGATGATTATTCCCCTCATTTCCAGTGTGGTCGTCGGTTTGTTGATGTTCTTTATCCTTGGAGTGCCGATTGTGTGGGCAACAGATGGATTAACTTCCTTTTTAACGAGCATGCAAGGATCGATGAGATTTGTCTTTGGGGCTATTTTAGGAGGCATGGCAGCATTTGATTTTGGTGGACCAGTCAATAAAGTGGCTTCCCTGTTTGCAGATGGACTTTTACTGGAAGGCATTTACGAACCTGAAGCGGTGAAGATTTTGGCGTCGATGGTACCTCCATTTGGGGTAGCGATTTCCTGGGTCTTGTCAAAAATGCTGCGTAAAAAGCGTTATACAAAATCGGAAGAAGACAATATCAAGATCGCATTCCCAATGGGGGTTTGTATGATTACGGAAGGTGTTATCCCGATTGCTGCCGTTGATATTGTGAGAGTTGTCGTCTCCTGTACTACTGGTGCAGCAATCGGTGGGGGATTCTCCATGATGTGGGGAGTGGGATCACCGGTTCCATCGGGCGGATTGTTTATCGTACCAGCCATGACCCATCCATTCCTTTTCTTATTGGCTTTGCTGATTGGATCAGTGATTACTGGTGTCATGCTGTTTCTTTGGAAGAAAGAACCTGCCAATGAATATGCAGAAGATACGACAGAGGAAGAAGAATTTGATCTATCGGATTTAAAAGTTAACATCTAAAGGATTGGAAGTGATCGATATGTATGTATCCATGAAGGGTATGCTTAATCGAGCAAATACCGGAAGATACGCAGTCATGGCGATTAATTGCTTTAATTTAGAAACTGCTAAAGCAGTCATCGATGCAGCACAGGAATTAAGGGCACCAATCATCATTGATTTACTTCAGGATCATTTGAAGGCTCACTTAGGCAGTAAATTGCTTACACAGCCAATTATCGAGATGGCAAATGCAGCAAGTATAGAGGTTGCGATAAATCTGGATCATGGCCAGGATATTGGTTTTGTCAAAAGGTGCTTAAATGATGGCTTCTCCAGTGTCATGATGGATGCTTCATTCCATCCAATAGAGAAAAATATAGAAATCACCCGCAATATGGTTGAATTTGCGCAAGCATATGATGCCAGTGTGGAAGGCGAAGTAGGAAGCATCGGCTCCATTTCCGGTGATTCTATGACCAAAGACAAAATGTATACAGATCCGGATGCAGCTATTGATTTTGCATTAAGAACAGGAATAGATGCGTTAGCCATCTCTTATGGATCAAGCCATGGAAACTATCCGGATCATTATGTCCCAGAATTCCGGTTTGATATTGTCGATAAGATTAAGCAAGCAACAAATATCCCTTTGGTCTTACATGGAGGATCAGGCTGCGGAGAGGAAAACATCAGAAAATCAATCGAGCTCGGAATCAATAAGATCAATGTTGGATCGGATTTTATGAATGCCCAAGTTCATTGTATAAAAGAAGATTTAAAAGAGAATCCAGAGCTTAGCTATTTTGATTTCATACACCGCACAGTATCTGCCGGTAAAGAACTAGTGAAGTATTATATCCGACTATCCCAATCTGAAAATAAGTCCATTTGAATAAGAGGAGAGATAAGATTATGTTAGTAAATATGAAACAGCTGTTAGAAGTAGCGAAAAAACATAAATTTGCAGTAGGTGCTTTCAATGTAGCAGATAGTAATTTTCTAAGAGTTGTAGTGGAAGAAGCTGAAAGAAATAACTCACCTGCTATTATCGCTGTACATCCAACAGAATTAGAGTTTACAAAGGATGACTTTTTCAGTTATGTACTAACCAGAATAAAAAATAGCCATGTACCATTTGTACTCCATATGGACCACGGAGGAAATGTGGCTGATATTATGAGGGCCATACGGGTTGGCTTTAGTTCCGTCATGATCGACGGTTCCCTATTACCACTCGAAGAAAATATCAAGGTAACAAAGGAAATCGTCGAAATAAGCCATCCATTAGGTGTATCAGTAGAAGGTGAATTAGGAACAATCGGAAACACTGGAACTTCCGTAGAGGGAGGAGTGTCGGAGGTCATCTACACAAGACCGGAAGATGCAAAGGAATTTGTAGAAAGCACGGGAGTGGATACGCTAGCTGTTGCGATTGGCACATGCCATGGCATCTATCCAAAAGATATGGAGCCAAAACTTCGCATGGATATTTTACAGGCCATTAAACAAGAGGTGGATATTCCACTTGTTCTCCATGGTGGATCTGCAAACCCAGATGAAGAAATTGCCGAAGCCGTTAGTATTGGAATTCAAAAAGTAAACATATCATCAGACTACAAATTTGCTTTCTATAAAAAATGCCGTGAAATACTAGCAGCAACTGAACTATGGGACCCAAACGTCATCTATCCGGAGTGCATCAAAGCTGCAAAAGAAGTAGTAAAATATAAAATGGGATTATTCAATTCGTTGGATAAAGCAGATTTGTATCGTAATGAGAATGTTCTAGCCTGGAGACATGAGTCGTTATAAGAACGATATGACTAATACTGGAGATCATGTGATTTACGACTATGGTTAGATTTGTTTTGCAGGAAAGGCATGGGATTACATCCCATGCTTTTTCGATTGTCCATCGTGCTGCTCCTAACCCGCAAAATCCATCCTTATCCTGGCTGCGATAATCAGCCTGATATGATTCCGAATTGGAGTAATTAATAACAGACATTTACATTTAATCAAACGTCTTTGCTACAATGAGGGGAAGGAGTGGTGTGATGAATGTCATCTTATTGTTCGGACCGCATGATGTCGGAAAAATGACAGCGGGACAGGAGTTGGAGAAACAATCAGGATATCGATTGCTGTATATGCCAATGGATCTGCTAGTACCATTTTTCAGGAAACAAATGCGTCGTTTATCCACACGCTTCAGAAATGAACTATTTCGGTCTGTAGTTACGACTGATGGAGGAATAAAAGAAGCAAAATGTATAGAAATAAAGACGGATGATCTGTCTGCCTCTGAGGCAGCAGAACGAATCATCCAGCGTTTCGGATGGGAGGGCGAACGATGAGATTAAAACATAAATTTGGAGCCGGTTTTTTGCTTATCAGTTTGTTTTCCCTGTTTGTAGGATTAAATGGATTTCTGGCAGAGAATCAGGGGATTGGTGTTGGAGGAGCACTGATCTTTGCAATGTATATGAGTCCTTTTGTATTGATCTATGGAATCTTTATTTCATGGCTGATCAGCACAAAAATAACGCCAGTGGACTTGGGTAGCTCAGGACTATATGTTGCGCTGCATGGCTTAGGCGGACTTCCTTTTTCAGCTGCAGCCTTACCTTCGCCGGTTCCAGCGACGCTGTTATTCACTGCAGGTCTAGGTGCATTTTTAGCTATACTCTTTGCACTGATAGAACTTGCTCTGATATATGTGACAGAGAAAGGGCGACTCGGATGGCTGGTTCTCTATGTGCCTTTACCGCTCTATCTGACAGTCTTCATCATCGGTCAGATCCAGTCGGTACCAGCACCGACAGATGAAGTGGTGCTCGATGATCCAGGCTATTCTGCCAGAGAAGCGGCTGTCTTAGTTACAGAGCGACATGGGCAAGGAGAGAATGGCGGATTTCCAGCTGAAACAGGCAAGGTGGAGCAATGGGATATGTTCGGAGAACGTTTTACGAGAGAAACGGTTATCGAAGCCGTTCCGGGGGAAAAAGAAACGTATTATGTGACATTGATGGAAAAGAATTTGGACCGCCGGGAAGTCTACAAGACAACCTATCTGACAAAAGAAAATGAATTGATACTGCATAATAGAGTGAGTGAAGAACAGGAGGGCTAGAAATGGACAACGAGGCGATCATTCTTTTTGATGGTGTATGCAATCTGTGCAATAGCAGTGTCCAATTCATCATTAAGCATGATAAAGGAGCCTATTTTAAATTTGCTTCCCTCCAAAGTGATTTCGGCAGTAAGCTGAAAGAAGCAAAACAGATTCCTGACGAAGTCGACAGCATCATATTTGTGGAGGGAAACAAAGTATATACGCAATCCAGTGCGGTTTTACGTATTGCCCGCCACCTGGACGGAGCCTGGAAACTAGCTGCTGCTGCTTTGATCATACCGAGGCCGATTCGAGATAGGATGTATCGGTATGTAGCCAGGAATCGTTATCGTTGGTTCGGCAAACAAAATCAATGTATGCTGCCATCCCCCGAATTAAAAGAGCGATTTTTGTGACAATAAAGATTTTATGAAGATTACGCTCTGCTCCTATACAAATTGGTCGATGACAGGTATCATACTAGCAGTAGCCAAGAACGGCAAATATTGCATAGAAAAGAGTCGGCAAATGAGATTATCGATCCTGATCGCAATCGTACTGTGCTTGATCAGTGCAGGCATCTATTCGATTGCAGCAAACAACAAGAAGGAAGTCGAAGCGATAACCGTTCCAAAACAGTTATTCGTCGCCACTGATGGAGATGACGGGAATGAAGGAACAAAGGAGAAGCCTCTTCGTACGATTCAAGCGGCAGTGGACCAGGCTTCAGCCGGTACAACCGTCTACATTCGCAAGGGAACGTATTCAGATGGATTTGATGTGACCAATAGCGGGACGAAGGAAGCGCCATTGGTGATTCGTAACTACGAAAATGAAGATGTGGTCATCAGCGGGAAAGGACAGACGATGGATGAAGATGCAGCGCTGGTCAACGTGGATAGCAAGCGCTACATTACGATTCAGGGACTGACCCTTCAGGACTTAACGACGGATTCGCCTGATTATGCTGTGATGGGTATTTCTGTATCGGGCAATAGCTCTTATATCAATATCATTCAAAATCACATCCATCATATAGGGAATACAGCAGATGAAGGGAATGCCCATGGTATTGCGGTATACGGCACTGGTAAGATGGAACAGATCCGAGTCATGGACAATATTGTGGAAGAATTGACTCTGGGAGCCAGTGAAGCGGTGGTATTGAATGGCAATATCGATGGTTTTGCTGTTACAGGCAATACAGTTCGCCATAATAACAACATCGGTATCGATCTGATCGGCTACGAAGGGGTAGCGGAAGATACAGAGGCTGATTATGTAAGAAATGGGACAGTTCAAGGTAATGTGGTCCATGATAACTCTTCCTATGGTAATCCGGCATACGGTGAGGATTATTCCGCAGGCGGCATTTATGTGGATGGTGCAAAACATATCAAAATCAAAGGCAATACTGTTTTCCGCAATGACTTAGGTATCGAGGCAACTTCCGAGCATAAAGGTCGGTACGCAGAGAACATTCTCATCACTGAAAATGAAGTGTATGAAAACAACTACACAGGTATTTCAATAGGTGGTTATGATGAGGAACGCGGCGGAACTAAAAATTCCTCCATCACCTATAACGTACTTTATCAAAACGATACCAAAGATCTTTATGGCGGTCAGCTGCTTTTACAGCATGATATCAGAGATAATGATATTTCACATAATGTATTTACATCCAGTAAAACAGGGCTGTTCATTTCCAACGATTTCCTGACGAACTACAATACAACGATGAATCGCAATGTGTATGATAAAGACACGGAAAACAGCTGGATTTGGAACCAACACGAATACAATGACTTTGGCAGTTATCAGCAAGCGACTGGACAGGAAGAAGATTCTGCATATTTGGAAGTGCATTACATGGATGCTTCCAGTAAAGATTTCACCTTGAAAGTAGGCACGACTGCTCAGGCAGTCATAGATTAAGTAAAACCTGCATGCGACAGCATGCAGGTTTTTTCGTGCAATGGTTGTGAAATGATAAGGAAACCATCTTTTAGATAGTAGGATTACAGCAACGTAAATATTCTCTATTCTTTGTAGGTTTTCTGTAAACGGACGCAAACCGGGTGGAGTATTTGCTATGCTTTGTCTATAAAAATAAGGGAGGAATCTGCTCGTGAAGAGAGTGGTGGATTGGAAAAGCTTTGTATTCGCTGTCTTACTTATCCCATTTACTGTATTTGGCTTTGGCGCGCATAGCGATGCTGAGACCGCAGCTGACCCAGCTCCGGAAATACAGCCGAAGGGAGAGGCGAATGGGAAAAGGGTATTATTTGATAATACGCATGGACAGACTGCCGGTGCAGCAGACTGGGTGATCGATGGTGCTTTTTCCGATTTTGGTGATGCATTGGCTGAAGAGGGCTATTTTGTTAAGGAGCTAAGGAAAACATCAGCTATTACTTATGAAGATCTGAGCGGGTATGATGTTTTCGTCATTCCAGAACCAAACATCGCATTTAAGAAATCCGAGCAGGATGCAATGCTTCGCTACACGCAGGAAGGCGGCAGTATCTTTTTCATCGGAGATCATTATAATGCAGACCGCAACTATGATCGGTGGGATTCTGGCGAAATCTTCAATGGTTACCGCCGAGGTGCATTTGACGATCCAACCAAAGGAATGTCGGAAGAAGAGGCAAATTCCGATCGGATGCAAGGGGTGGAGAGCTCCGACTGGCTTGGAGATAATTTTGGTATCCGCTTCCGGTTTAATGCTTTAGGTGATATAGAATCCGGTCAAACTGTAGTGGATCCATCTGACTCATTTGGTATTACGGAAGGTATTGAAGTGGTAGAATCCCATGCCGGATCTACATTGACAATCCTCGATCCGACAAAGGCAAAAGGATTGATATATTTCCCGGAAAATATCCCTGCATGGCCGAATGCTGTCGACCAGGGGGTATATGCTGGCGGCGGGATTGATGAAGGGGCTTTTGCGGCCATTTCGAAAGTGGAGCAAGGAAAAGCTGCATTCATCGGTGACTCTTCACCTGTAGAAGATGCGACACCGAAGTATCTCCGCGAAGACAACGGACGTACGAAGCGTACGTATGATGGCTTCACCGGGGAAGGAAATAACGGACAGTACATGCTGAATGTCATGGAATGGCTGAGTGAAAAGGAAAGCTATGCTAGCTTTGAGGAGACATCCATTACTTTGAGTGAGAAGACACCTTTGCTCGAAACGGATGCAATCAATGAAAATCCTGAACTGACTACGGAAACACAAGCAGAGCCATGGACCAATCCTCCAGCTGGTTATCGCTGGTATGATCCAAGTACGTTTGCCGCTGGTTCCTATGGATCGGATGAAGTCGCTTCCAATCCTACTTATGATGTAGTAGCACCGGCTACTTTGCCGACACAGCAGGAATTCACCGTACGGATTGTCGTAGAGGATTTGGAACCAGGTGAAACATTGACAGGTCTGCAGTTGGGTGCCTATCTGCCAGGAGGTCAGCAAATTGGGAAATTCAATACGACGGGAACTTGGCCGAGCAGCTATGGGTACAGCACCAGCTTTTCCGTTACTGCGGATGCGGCAGGAAGAGCTTCAGTGGACATACCTGCTCAATTGAATCCTGCCACTGCGGATGGAACGGCAAACCTGCGACTTCGGAAGGATGGCAGTAATCTATTGACGAAGTCCGTACAGGTCGGGAATGTGGATGCAGAGCCATTGCCGGATGATGAAACAGAACTGCCGCAGCAGGTAGCCATCCAAGAAGCGCGTAAGGCTACGGATGGTGAGGTAGTAACGGTTGAAGGCATTGTAACATCGACCCCAGGCAGCTTTGGCGGAAAAGGGTTTTATCTGCAAGATGAGACTGGCGGAATCTACGTTTTTCAAGATAGTGACAGCTTTAAAGCTGGAGATTTGGTCCAAATCAGTGCGGTAAAGACTACGTATAATGGAGAAGTGGAAGTCACGGATATCATCAAGTCCGAAGTTATTGGACAAGCAGATATTCCCGCACCAAAGACCGTGTCTGTTATTGATGACACGAATCAAGGCCAGCTCGTTAAACTTAAGGAAGTGACGATTAATAATATCGAGGCGTTTGGCACTTATGGTACATTTGAGTTTGATGCAGAAGCAGCTGACGGGAATGTAGTTCGTGTGCGGGTCGATAATAGAATCGGGTTGAATCATGATACCTTCGTCTCCCAGTTCCAGGTTGGAGAAAAAGTTGACATTACAGGCGTATCCTCAATCTTCAATGATACGTATCAGCTTAAACCTGTTTCGTCAAATAATATTGTCAAATCAGTGCAAACAGATCAGCCTGCACCTTGTAAAAATGACAACGGAAAACATAAAGGTGCCGAAAAAGGAAAAGGGAAAGGGAAAGGGCACGATAAGAGCTGGAAATGTGCATCTTAAAATATCTGGATTAGCAGGGAATACAGCATTTCCTGCTTCTTTTTTTGCATATCTTTCCTCACCCTCACTTGCATTCTTGCTGCCTATTTATAACTAAAGCACCCCCGAAACTGTGCACTTTTACCCGTTTTAAAAACGGAACTTTCCTATTGTTAGACTTTATTCCCAACTTCTCCTCCTTATGTTTATGCAGGTATGGTTCGGGAATACATTCACTAAGCGCGGCCGCGCAACGTTAAACTACTACGAAAGAGACATCTGGAGGAGGAGATTAACATGGCACAGAACAACAATAATAAGATGAGTTATGAAGAAGCAGGTAAAAAAGGCGGACAAGCAACATCCAATAGTCATAACAAAGAATTTTATCAAGATATTGGCTCGAAAGGCGGACAAGCGAATGCTGATGCGCATGACAAAGAGCATTTCCAGGATATCGGTTCTCAAGGCGGACAAGCGAATGCTGATGCACATGACAAAGAACATTTCCAGAATATAGGTTCTCAAGGCGGTAATGCGACAGCTGATAGTCACGGACAGGATTTCTATGAGGAAATCGGCTCCAAGGGCGGAAATGCAAATGCTGATGCTCATAATAAAAAGCATTTTCAGGAAATTGGCGCAAAAGGCGGCCGTTCCAACAAAAATAATTAAGAAAGCAGCGTGAACAATTGAGAAAGCAAAAGTGATCGCTTCCGAATTCACTGATTCGGAAGCGATTTTTGCTGTTTAAGGGATATTTCTTATGTGTTAATCGGTACCCATATGAAGACTCATACATAGAATGACTTGAATCAAAAAGGAGGGATATCGTGTCTGAAGGTTATGGCAAAGGTTACGGTGGCGGTTTCGCGCTTTTGGTAGTACTTTTCATCTTGTTGATCATCATCGGTGCTTCCTACGTTGGCGGCTACGGTTATTAATTAAAAGGAAAAGAAGCCGCGTTCATTCAGTGCGGCTTCCTTTCTTCTTTTTGGTTTCGAGATCTAAGGTCACCTCGGTCAGTGCGATGAAGGCGGCAAGGACAATCTCTGAAAACCAAGCTATTTTTACCGGATCATATAAGCCGTTCACGATGGAAATGATAAGCCAATTCATCACGAAATTCAAAGAAAAGGCAAACATAAATTCATGGAGTGTCTGTGTCTTGCGCTTCCTGATGAGTAGCTGATAGAAGGCTTTTGTGAATAACTCCCCGAATAAGCTTAGAACAAGATAAATGCCAACAAACATGGCTAGATGCTTAGGCGATTCGTAAGCAACCCCAAGGATACTGAATGCACCCAAGAAGCCGAAATAATAAATCACGGCCACAAAAGCAACCGCACATGCTACTAATATAGATAGAATGATTGTTATCAGTATCTTTGAATCTTTGTTTTGCTTCATCTTTGTCTGTCTCATTGCCACCGCTATCACCCCATATTTTCTCTCTGACTTTTCATACGTATAATACAGCTGGAAGTTTCATATAGATGGATAGTCAGCGCGAAGTAGGCTGTAATGGCCATATCCAGAAAAATACCATCAATCTTTCATATTGACGTAAAGTCCCTTCTTCATAAAAACCTGATTTCTCCAATAGGCTGCGAGAAGGCATATTTCCAGGCTCCAACTTTGCTTCAATCTTGTTAAGCCCTATAGTATGAAAGCCTTCTTCGAGCAAGATTTGCCACGCCTGACTCATAGATCCCCTTCGCCAGAATACCTTGTCTATCTCATAGCCGATTTCGCACGTTGGTTCATCGTGTCGATATAATTCCGATGATTGTGTAGCAATTAACGTTATCAAGTTGTCTCATATATAAGATCATTTCTTCTGCTTGCTTTACAGATTGCATAGGATTGTTATTCATAAAGGCAGTCACATCAGGATCGGACCAAAATTGGTGCATCGGAAACAGAAATTGGACATAGTCAGATTTGGTGTTTGGACAAGCTGCATAGACCCTTCGTTGTATAAATAATCAATTTTATGTATTTTTAATGTAATCTATTAGGCGGTGATAAACGATGTTATCTTTGTTTCTGACAAACTTGCTGTTAGGGCTCTCAATCGCTTTGCCTGTTGGAACAGTAACGATAGAAATGACGAAGCAGGGCTTGAAAAACGGTTTCTGGCATGGATGGATGGTCGGAGTCGGTGGTATGACAGTCGATTTTCTGCTGATGGTCGCCCTTTTTCTCGGTTTGGCCCCGATTTTGGCAGTCCCGGCAGTCCAAACGGGAATGTGGCTGCTTGGTGCTCTTTTCTTATTGTATATTGCATATGACAGCATCAAAAATGCGGACAAGCAGATTACGATCAACGGTGAAAAAACGACAAAAAAGCTGTTGTCATCTTACAAAAATGGACTACTTGTAGCAGTTTCCCCTAGTAATCTCGTATTTTGGATAAGCGTTTTCGGAACCTTCTTATCCAGCAGTTTTTCTGAAGGGAGCGAGCTATCATTCATTGTCGCCGGACTCGGTATCCTGGCAGGTATACAGGTGCATGATATCGGCCTGATGAGTATCGTCGCAGGTACGAGGAAGGTAGTCAATGAGACATTCGTCAAATGGGTTTCCATTGGCGCCGGAATAATTCTCAGCTATTTTGCCATCCTTTTCTTCGTTCAATTTTTCAAGCGTATTTTCTGACAACTCCATTTGTAGTTTACCGCTTTTTTCCTGTAGAATATAGACAAAGATATCCTGGAGGCGGTAAAGGTGGCAGAACCTCTGAAAGCTATGTATACGAGAGAATTCCTGGAAGGTTTCGCTTCCAAGGTGAAACAAGCCTATCATGACTTCGATCACAGAGCCTTCGTGGAAGGAGTGATGGATGAGAGCTGGGAATATCTCGAACTAAAAGGTCGGATACGGAAGATCAGCCAGGTACTCGGATCTTTCCTTCCAGGGAATTATCCGGACGCTGTAGGTATACTGCTGGCTATCCAGGACCAATGTGAAGGGTTTCCTTATTTATTCTTCCCGGACTTTGTAGAAGTTTTCGGACAGGAGCCTAAGCATGAGGAACTATCGCTTCACGCTTTAGAGCAATTCACGAAGCGATCGACTGCAGAATTTGCCATCAGGCCATTCCTGATCAATTCACCGGAGCGGATTATGAAAAGAATGTTGCAATGGGCACAATCAGATGATCATCATGTACGCCGTTTGGCAAGCGAAGGCTGTCGCCCAAGGCTACCGTGGGGACAGGCACTCAAGCAGTTCAAAGCAGATCCTAGTCCTATTTTTGAGGTACTGGAATTATTGAAAGTTGATGCATCCCTCTATGTACGGAAAAGTGTCGCCAATAATTTGAATGATATTGCCAAGGACCATCCCGAGAAGGTCATTAAGACGGCCAAACGCTGGAGCGGATTTTCCCCAGAGACAGACTGGATCATCAGGCATGGATGCCGCACCTTGCTGCGGAACGGGGAACCGGAAGTAATGGCTTTATTCGGGTATGAAGAAACAGTTGGAAATCTGAAAGACGCCATGATAGCTGCGGATCGCCATCGCATAAACATTGGAGAATCAGCTAGTCTGACGTATTCCTTTAAAGTGGGGAAGCAGACAAAGTTACGATTGGAGTATGCCATTGATTTTATTAAAAAGCGCGGGGCGTCGAGGAAAAAATTCCTTCTCTCGGATCGGATTTTTACAGAAGGAGAAATCGTGATGAAAGAACGGGCCCATAACTGGAAAGACTTGACCACCAGGATTCATTATCCAGGCGTGCACCGGATTGTCTTGCTGGCTAATGGTATAGAAATAGCGCACACTGATATCGAACTGATTAAGTAAAGGAGTGGAACGATGAAACGGATTGCAGTATTCTGCGGCTCAAGCGAGGGTGCAACGCCTGCATACATCGCTGCGGCTAAGGAATTAGGGAAAACATTGGCAGACCAAAATCTGACACTTGTGTATGGCGGTGCGAGTGTAGGATTGATGGGAGCTGTGGCGAATGGTGCGATGCAAGCAGGGGGGCATGTCATCGGTGTGATGCCTGATTTCCTGGAGAAGCGGGAAATCGCGCATTCCCATGTGTCTGAACTGATCGTCGTTTCTTCCATGCATGAACGTAAAGCGAAAATGGCTGACCTGGCTGACGGCTTCGTGGTACTTCCTGGCGGTCCGGGAACACTTGAGGAGTTTTTCGAAATCTTCACATGGGCCCAGCTCGGATTGCACCAGAAGCCACTCGGTATCTTGAATATAGAGGGTTATTATGATTTGCTGGTGAACTTATTCGACCACATGGCGGATGAACGTTTCATGCATGAGAAATATCGGGCAATGGCGTTGGTAGATGCCGACCCGGCAAGTCTCCTTGATAAATTTCGTCAATATGAGGCACCCGAAGTTAAAACATACATCAAAAGGACAGAGCAGACGTGACAGCGTCTGTTTTTTATTTTTCTCTCTTGGGATCATACCTTCAAATCCGATTTTTCAATTAGCAAAATTTATCAAAAAAAGATCATGTTCTTACGATAAGCTGTAGTCATAGGAGGTGAATGAATGCTAGCTCATGAATCGGCCATACAAACTGCAATTTCTTTCATAGAAAATAACTTGCATGAGTCTCTCACAGCGGATCAAGTTGCCAGTCAAGCTGGCTTCTCCAAATACCATTTCCATCGATTGTTCCAGTCTTCTGTTGGGCTGTCGTTCACAGATTATATCCGTCGGAGAAGACTGGCAGGGGCATCGGCTGCGCTGCTGCATTCTGAATTGGGAATTCTCGATATCGCGTTCATGTATCAATTTGAGTCTCAAGAGGCATTTACCAGGGCTTTTAAAAAGCATTACAACCTTCCGCCAGGAAAATATCGTCGCATGATGCGGGGAGCACTGCATCAAAAGGAGGAAAAGATGGAAGCAAATCAAGTAAGGGGATGGGTATTAAGCGGATCCGATCCCCACAATTATGAAATGGGTATTGACTATAAGCGGGTACATCAGGGTAAGGCGTCGGGCTACCTAAAGTCAAAGACGGTCATGGGGGCAGAAGAGTTTGCAACCATGATGCAGCAGTTCAAGGCGAAAAAATATTTGGGTAAAAGACTGCAGCTTACTTGCTTCATCAAAACCGAAGATGTCCAAAGCTTTGCCAGCATGTGGATGAGAGTGGATAATACATCCGACGATATAATCCAATTTGATAATATGAGCAACCGTCCGATTAAGGGTTCGACCAATTGGACCCGATATCGTATCGTACTCGATGTCCCGGATAATAGTGCGGTCATTTCGTTCGGAGTGATTTTATCCGGTAGAGGCAAAGTCTGGGCGGATGGCTTCCGGTTTGATGAAGTAGATGAATCGGTTCAGACAACGAATTTGGATATGACATATGATTTGCAAGATGAACCAATCAATCTAGCTTTCGAGGAAGAGTTGGACTGATATGCTTGATATGTTGATCAACGTCATCCAGCTCATCTTATTGTATTGGAAACAAGGCGTTCCGGGTGAGGTGTTATTCGTATGGATGCCAATGCCATTTTTGCTTATGGTATCTGAATTGATCACCCGTCGCGTTCTCAAACAGCCCTTGCATAGAGCTTCTGCTTACGTAAAACTCTTAGGTACATGTATTGTATTGAGTGGAGCATGGATTGCGCTGCTTCCCGGCTTGCTTCATATTGCGGGGAAGCTGCAGTTGATCTCCATCACCTTTTTTCTCGATGAAGCTGTGTTATTGGCAGGTATATCCTTGGCGATTGCAGCTTGTCTGCTTCCGCTATCCGTCATATGGATTAAGATAAAGCATCGTGTGATGAAATACTTCTATGTTGTTATGTGCGGCTTAATCTATACGATGTCATTGCATTTTGCAGCGGTAACGGAAACGGAAGTGCCACTGGTGATTAATATACTATTAGGACTAGCGTTCTGCATGCTGGCAGTCGCCGTACCGAACTTGGATTATACAGATGAACAAACGACACATCGCCTCAAAGGACAGCATACGTAAATGCCGGTCCTTTTTTTATGCTCTCATTCTAACCTATTACCTATATTGCCAGCATCCTCACTATGGTAAAATATTCAAAAAAGAGGAGGCGTTGCAGTGTGTCAGATTTCCAAATTGGCAGTGTATTCGTGCATGTGAAGGATGCGAACAAAGCAGCGAATTGGTATGCAAATCTTTTAGGTAAGCCAGAGCCAGAGCCTGCAGCAGGTCCAGTGCAATTCATGGAAACAGCCGACGGAAGGGGACTCGTCATTGATGATAACCGGAACAATGCACCAGATATCCGGCCGGCGTTCATGCTCGAGACAGCAGATATCCGTTCGGCATATGAACGTGTCACTTCCCAAGGGGGCAGGATCGTTAGGGGCTTGGAAGAAGATGAAGCTGTCGCATTCTTCAATTTCCAAGATCCTGATGGCAATATCGTCATGGTATGTGAGCAGCGTAAATGATCGTATGGATTAACGGGGCATTCGGCTCGGGCAAGACACAAACTGCAATTTCTCTTAAGAATCGCCTCCCAAATGCTTACATATACGATCCGGAAAGAGCAGGCTTTTACATAAGGAAAAATATTCCGGAATCGATGCAGAAACCTGATTTTCAGGAACATTCACTCTGGCGTTCCATCGTACATGATCATCTCGCCTATTTAGCTGCAAATACAGATGACATCATCATCGTTCCAATGACCCTTACTGATCCGCTCTACTACAAAGAAACCATCGGCCGATTGCGAAAACAAGACCACCAAGTCTATCATTTTGTGTTGGATGCTTCAGAAGAAACATTGCGCCAGCGTCTTGCCAAGCGGGGCAATGGACAGAGTTCCTGGGCTGCTCAGCAGATATTGCGCTGTGTACGAGGCTTATCGGATCCGTTATTTGAAAATAAGCTGATAACAGATAACATGACTATAAATGAGGTAGTCGAGGCTGTCGGCAGACATGCCGGTCTTCGCCTGCAGAAGGATCGACGCTCATGGCTGTCGATCCACTGGTTTCGATTCACATCGAGGTGGAGATAGTCTTATAATCCAATGTGACTTGTACTGTGATGTACTATTAATAATGCTTGAAGAGTAGGTGAATTATGAAATGAGTATCGAAAGCGTTAAAAAATATTTAGCGAATTACAACCGTAGCAGTGATATCATAGAGCTCGACCTGTCCAGTGCTACGGTGGAGCTTGCAGCAACTGCTCTCGGAGTGAAGCCTGCACGCATTGCTAAAACATTGGCATTCAGAGGGAAAGAAGCGGCAGATTCTGTTTTGATTGTTGCGGCAGGAGATGCAAAAATTGATAATAAAAAATTCAAGCAGTTCTTCGGTGTAAAAGCACGGATGCTTTCGGCTGATGAAACATTGGAACAAACAGGTCATGCTGTTGGGGGGGTTTGTCCGTTTGGGTTGAAAAACGATCTGCCGGTCTATATGGATGTATCCTTAAAACGTTTCTCCACTGTGTTTCCTGCCTGTGGAAGCAGTAATTCAGCTATAGAATTGACTTGTGAAGAACTTACTGAATATGGCAAAGGGAAAGAATGGGTAGATGTATGCAAGAGCTGGGCTGGCGATACGGAATGATGTGTGTCAGAGCTCCTGCTTTGCTTCTAGCTCTGACACTGCTAAACTAAGCAAGTACCCTATACTTCACAAAAAGATAGGTTAGGAGAAAGAATCATGTCAGATAATAATACAAAAAAAGAGATATTTTCCTGGTTGAAAGCAATCGGGATCGCTGTTGTCATTGCTTTTGGCTGCCGGTATTTCTTATTTACACCGTCAACGGTCCATGGAGAGTCGATGCTGCCGACGTACCATGATAGTGATCACGTCATTGTCAGCAAAGTTTCGAAGATAGAGCGGAATGATATCATTGTGTTCAACGCTCCCGATGCGGATGCCCATTATATCAAGCGGGTAATCGGTCTTCCTGGGGATACAATCGAAGTGATGGATAACGTGCTGTATGTGAATGGTGAGGCCCAGGATCAATCTTATCTGCCGGAGGATATGGTAACGGGCGATTTCAAACTCAAAGAATTGACTGGCGAGGAGAAGGTGCCGGAAGGTGAAGTGTTCGTGATGGGAGATAACCGCACGAACAGTAAAGACAGCCGCATGTTCGGTTTCATTTCAGATGAAGAAGTAATCGGAGAAGTGAAGATGACTTTCTATCCATTCTCTGATTTTCATATTGGAGCCTGATATGTGTCAGGTACACGGAAAGACAGTTGATGGGGAAACGAGATGTGAGCATTACCACTCCCCATTGGATGTCATAGCAATCAAGTTCGCCTGCTGCAATAAATTCTATCCTTGTCACCAATGCCATGAAGAGACGGCCGGTCATCAAGCCGAAGTCTGGTCAAAAGACCAATTCGATGAACATGCCATACTTTGCGGTGTGTGTAAAACGACACTTAGCATCGACCAATATAGGCATACAAATCAATGTCCAAACTGCAAAGCAGCATTCAACCCAGGTTGTAATCTGCATCATCATCTATATTTCGAACAAATGGAAAGAGGCTGCCGTTAATTTGGCAGCCTCTTTCTCTATTCTGCTTTCCAGCTCAAGGCTTGAAAGGAAAAGGCGATGTAAAAGCACTGCAAATGCTGCAATCCCAAGACAAATCAGCAAGATGGATATCCCGATGACAGCCAGGCCAGGATATAAAGCTTGATGGAGCAGCAGGAAGATGATACCCGCTCCGTAGATGCTGGTAATTAGGAATGCACTGATTTTTATTCGTGTCAGCGATTTGCAGGCGGGCCAGCCCTGATGATTCTCCAAGCCTCAAAGCGCGCAAGCAGGAAGGGAATCAACGTAACATACGTATCGAATAGAAGTGGTTCCTGTAAAAAGCAAACGTTGGATTCTGCTGTGTCAAGGCGTTTGCCATCGAAGGCAACCAAAAGATCGATAACGGAATGACAACAGCATCGATCAGAATCAGCATACTGTATAACGTGACAGAAACTAGATGTCGCATGTTAGTCACATCCTTTTCCTTCCATTATACGGTATTGCCAATTTAATTCGGATATTATTCTAAGACACGGAACGCTGCTCAGCAGTGTCTCCCGTCCGAGAAAAGATGAACTTCAGCATGGATGGTGTAACAAGTGTTGTCACGATGACCATAATGATGATGCTTGTATAATATTCCGGATCAAGTAAGCCAGAGCTTAATCCAGTACCTGCAATGATCAATGCCACCTCTCCGCGTGAAACCATACCGGTTCCGATTGCCAAGGAGGATTTGCCATTGAACCCAGTCAATCTTGCTCCAAGCGCTCCGCCGAACAGCTTCGTCACAATCGCCATGATACTGATGAGCACGATGAATAGAAGCTGTGATCCAACCCCTTCAAAACTGATATTCAACCCGATGCTGACGAAGAAAACAGGCACAAAGACGCCATAGGCAATCGGCTCTAATTTGTGTTCGACGACTTCCTTATGCTTGGTCTGGGAAATTGCAATACCAGCTGCAAATGCGCCGATGATACCTGCAACGCCCATATACTCGGCAAAGTAACTGAACACAAGTGCCAGGATGATGCCAGCAGAGACAATGGTCTCACTTACTTGGAAGCGAGCGAACAGCCTCATTACCATTGGGATCAGCCAAATGCAGGCAGCGATGATGACACCGAAGAAGAGTACTTTTTTCCCGATCAACGCACCAAGACTGACTGATTCGCCTGTACCTAGCACACTCATCAATACGGCAAGCAATACTACAACGAGAATATCGTCAACGACAGCTGCGCCTAAGATTGTCGTGCCTTCCCTGGAATTCAGTTTGTTCATTTCTTTCAAGGCCTGAACGGAAATACTGACACTGGTCGCGCAGAAGAGTAAGGCCAGGAATAATGCATGCCCTTGACTCATACCGAATAGGAGTGCAAGGCTGTAACCGCCGATGAATGGGAAAAGCACACCGAGAACGGCAACGGTAAAAGCAGATTTCCAGTTTGCTTTCAGCTGTTCCAAATCTGTCTCCAAGCCGGCGATGAACATGAGGACAAGTACACCAATTTCGGAGAATTCATGAATGAAGGATGTCTGCTGTATCCATCCGAGCACTGCGGGTCCGAGGATGACACCAGCAAGAAGCTCCCCCAGGACGGATGGCTGCCCGATTTTCAAAGCTAGCTGTCCAGCGATCTTTGTGAACACAAGTATTAAAGCTAAGTGTAAGATGAATTCCATATCTGACTCCTTTGAATTTTATTTATGCATTTCAAGACACAAAAAAGGCATATCCGACAGTTTCACTGTGGATATGCCTAAAATGGACACAGAGGAACCTGGGGTGGCAGGCTCCTCCGTAGAAATGCATATGTAATTGATTATAGTTACTCATTATAGAGCAGGATTAAAACGAAAACAACCACTTTTTCATCTGTTTCTTGCAGGCGGAAACGGGAAAACAGGTGAGGTAACCTGTACCAAGGAGTGGTGGATGTGAAAAACACATTTGATTTTCATACAAAACAGGGGCGTTATCAGCATACCCAAGAAACTCTCGCATTCTATTATCCTCAAGCAATTAATGACATTTACGAAGACGATCATGAAGGGTACCATATGGATGAGACGCTGACAGCATCCGCCCAGATGCATGGACCAAACGGGAAATGTGTCTATAGTGATCATTATGAAGAACTATTCCATCGATTCGGTGCATGGCGCTTGGTATCAATGGCTGACAGCAAATAATGAAGTCGAGGATGAAGTGAAAAGACCTTCATCAAAGACGAATTATCACCCAATCAGTGCAAGCTATTTGATTGCGTCCTATCACGGAGAGAGTCTGTAGCATGTGCGCAGATTCCTCTTCTTATTGCTATAATGATATTGGAAGGGGGAGGACAAGTATGTATGAAAGTGAAAGACTGCAAATCAAGCCGCTTGAGGGAAAGCATGCCAGTGAGCTTTTGGATTTGAACTTGCGGAACAGGGAACTTTTCGAATCCATTTCACCCGTGGAACGCAGTGATTCGGATTATGACTTGGAGAAATATCGAAAAAATATCGAAGCTGCCAAGAAGGATTGGAAGGAAGGCATAAGATACGAATTCGGAATATTCCTGAAACCAGATGACTCTCTGATAGGAACCGTTTCTTTATTTTTCATTGAGCGAAAAACAGCGGAAAAATGCATGATCGGCTATTCGCTGGATGAAGCACATAATGGAAAGGGCTATATGACAGAAGCTGTACAGCTCGCGCTGGATTTTGCTTTTGGGGAAGCAAAGTTCCATAGAGTCGAAGCAGGTGTCATGCCCCGAAATCTTGGGTCGATTGCAGTCCTTGAGAAATGTGGTTTTCAAAGGGAAGGTCTGGAGCGGGACTTGCTGCGGATCAGTGGCCAGTTCGAAGACCATTATAAGTATTCCATATTGGCGACAGATGCACGTACAAAGTAAAACCAGGAGCAATCTTTGCCCCTGGTTTTACTTATTAATGCTGCTGGGATGGAATAGGGCGTGAATGCCGTCGCCGCTCGCGGTCTTCTTTAGCAGCCGGCTGCTGCGGACTGCGAACTGTAACTGCAAGTAAGAAAGAAATGATGCAAAGGGCGCCGATGGCTATGAATGTCGGCTGAAAACCGCCAAGCAGTGATGCAATGAATGAGCCACCCAGTGCCCCGATTCCAAAACCTTGATAAATCACGCCGTAGTTTTTGCTTTGATTTTTCAATCCGAAATAATCAGCAATGATAGTCGGGAAGACAGTGATGTTCCCCCCGAAGAAGAAAGCAACGGCGGCCACACAGACGAAGAACAAAGTTGTAGACAGTTCCACCATACTTAGTACTGCTACTGCTCCTGCGGTGACAAGCAAACCTGCTGCAACCAAGTATAGTCGTTCCACTTTATCGGATAATGCGCCCAGCACGACCCTGCCGGTTGTATTACAGATGGCCACGACTGCGACGGCATTAGCTGCTGTTGCGGCAGAGAGACCGGCAAGTTCCATGCCGGCATCTTTGACGATACCGATTAAATACAAACCGCTCATACATGCTGTCAGGAAGATGACGAATAGAATGTATGCTTGTTTTGTATGAAGCATTTCCTTTATTGTGTAGTTTTTATTTACAGCCCCGACATTTGTTTCCTGCCCAAGGATGGCATCTTTAAGGAAGAATGCCCCGCCGCTGATCAAGAGGAGGGCTGCAATTCCCCAGATGAGGAAGGTGCCTTGCACACCTAGAGAGGAGAGCAATGCTTGGTTGATATATTTAAAGACAAAACTGCCTGTCCCGAATGCCCCTACCGAAATACCGGATATGAGACCTTTCTTTTCTGGGAACCATTTGATGACATTGGATAATGTCGTGATATAAGCAATACCGTTGGCAAAACCGACAACGACACCTGCCAATAGATAGATGAGCCAGAGTGATGTAGCAAAAGAACTTAGAATCAGTCCCGCACCAAGCAAGATACCAGCAAGGATGACCAGTTTCTTGATACCTAGTTTATCTTGCAGCTTTCCTCCGAAAAGAGTCGATACTGCCAAAGCAAAGCTCGTAATCGAGAAGGTGATGGCCACAGAAGAGACGCTCCATCCATATGCATCAGCCAATGGCTGGTTAAATAGACTCCATGTATAGATAGTACCTAGACCAATTTGTGTGATAATCGTACCGAGAACGATAAGCCAGCGATTTGTTTCCGTTTTCATGAGAAATCCCTCATTTCATCTACGTTGTCTTGATGGTTATATCATAACCGCTGCAGACGTTTGTGAAAGCGGTTTCTCATGAATTGCACGTATGTAGGAATGAATGGTCTTTAAAGGCGCATGATCTGTCTGAATGATTTTGCTTTACTCCGGCTTACCGGAATCTGCTCGTTCAATCCCTTCATTTTGACAAGATACGTATTATGGAACCAAGGCAGGATTTCATGTATCTTTTCCGTGTTTACAATATAGGAACGATGACAACGGAAAAACGTATCTGTAGGAAGCTGCTGTTCAAATGTACTGATGGAACCAGGATAGGTATATACTTCGTCTTTTGTATGAACATTCGTCTGTTTTTCATCGGCTTCGGCATATGCGATATCTTTTAAATTGATTACATAAATCTTTTCATCTTTCCAGACATTCAGTCGTGCCGATGCAGTTTCCATCCTCTCTGTCTCGACCGGGGCATTCAGTGTTTCAAGCTTCTTAAGCATTGTTGCAACTCGTTCCTCGCTGTAAGGCTTTAATATATAGTCGAATGCTTCCAGCTCGAATGCCTTGGCAGCATGTTCTTTATAGGCGGTTGTAAAAACGATGATTGGCTTATGCTTGAATTTGGCTAGACTCCCCGCTAGCATCATGCCATCGAGGGAGGGCAGATTGATGTCGAGGAACAGGACATCCGTCGTGTGTTCCTGAAAATATTTCAGCACATCCAATCCATCATCGAAGCATTCTGTCACCTCGATGGAACTGTATGTATCAATCAGATACTGCAGTTCTTCTTGTGCTGGGAATTCATCTTCTGCAATGATTGCGCGTAACGTCATGTTCATTTCCCTTCCTTTACTGGTATATCAAAGTAAATCTCGGTACCGGGATCAAGCAGATTGATGGTCAGCCCTTTGCCGTAAATAAGACGGACACGCTGATGCACATTTGCCAGCCCGATATTCTTCACACTTGCTTCATTCCGATATAGTTTGTCGACAATTTCTGGATCGATGCCGACTCCTGTGTCCCGTATGCTGATACGGATATCACGTTCTCGTGCTTTGACGGAGAGATAGACAACGCCTTTCCACTTCCGTTTCCGTACTCCGTGATGGATGGCATTCTCCACCAATGGCTGCAGCAGCAGACTTGGCACTTTTATTTGGACGGGATCGATATCGTACACAATCTGCAATTTGTCACCGAAACGGGATTTTTCAATTTCTACATAATCGCGCACTTGTTTGAGCTCCTCTTCAATGGCGATCATTTCATCATGAAGCTCTAAGTTATAGCGCAGATAGCCAGATAAGTTATGGATCAGCTCCCGTGCCCGGTTCGGATCGCGCCTCGTCGTAGAGGCAATCGCATTCAAGGAGTTGAACAGGAAATGCGGATTGATTTTTGACTGGAGCGCCTTCAGTTCAGCTTTATTGGCAGTTTCTTTAATCTGTTCGATTCGGGAGATTTCCATCAGGTTCGAAATGATTTGTGCCAATCCTATTCCAAGTGTCTGCAGTGAATCGGTGATGCGGTTTTTCTTTTCATAATAAATCTTCAAAGCACCTGTCACCTCGTCGCCTTCCTTGAAAGGCACAATCAGCAAACAGTGCATCTGCGGCAGGTGATGATCATCCACTTCATTTCGGATGACAATTTGCCCGCTGGACAAGGCTTGCCTTGTCATGTCGCTGACGATGGATGTCGTATCCCGATAGCGCTCTTCTCCGAGACCGTAATAAGCCACGACTGTTTCGGTGTCGGTTATGGCCACTGCGTCCGCACCGATTTCCTCCTTGATGATCTGACAGATTCGCTGTAAGGAAGCTGGCGTGATGGAACGGAAATAAGGAAGTGTCTTATTGGCGATATCCAAGGCGAGTTTCGCTTGTGCAGCAGCAATCTGTTTCTTTTCTCCTTCGATATTATGGACGAGCAAGATGAGTAAGCCGATGCTGATTTCGCCGACCATCATGGGAACGGCAATCTGTTCGACGATGGAAATTCCTTGGGATCTCGGTTCTCCGAGTGCAATGATCAAAAGCATGGTCAATGCCTGACTCAGAACACCTGCAATGATTCCTACATACCACCATCGATGCTTTTTGATCCTTTGGTTGATGAAGCCGGAGGCAAAACCGGCGGTCACACTGGTGATCAAGCATGGCAGGGAGGTGATGCCATCGATATCGATCAGATAACGGTGAAGCCCGGAAACAATGCCTGTAATGATGCCAACCCATGGTCCGAATAATATCCCGCCTGACAGGATGGCCACGGTCCTGATATTGACAAGGGAACCTTCCACTTCGATTCCGGAATATGTTCCGAATATGGCAAAGCTGCAAAAGACAACTGTCAGCACGGTGATCTCACTAATCGAATGATTTTCCTTCTGGAGGATTTCCTTGAAGCCTTTGATTTTAGTCAAGAAAAACAAGATGATCAACAGCAAGGCAGCACGTTCAAAAATCGATATGATCATTTCCAAAGTTGAATGCATAGGTGTAATCCCTTTCATCTGTATTGATAATAGTTTATCAGAAATTTAAACTGGAAGGGAATGGATGTGATAATGATTGGTGAGAAGAATGATAGATTCATTTGGTTAGAATTCCGGCATGTAAATAATATGTCATAATGCATAATGAGGCTGGATTTATCCTAATGAAAGCGCTATAATTAATATAATGAAACAATGTTCCGTATTGCGGAACGAAGTGAATCTATCGATCCCGTTGGTATCATTATTTTAAATGCGAATGTAAGGGGTTACATTGGGTGTTGGGAACCACAAAAAAGTAAGGAGATGAAGATGATGGAATTACGATATTCGACTCACCCGGAGCATGCAAAGACATTCACCACCGAGGAACTGCGCAATCATTATTTAGTTGAGGAACTTTTTGTGTCAGGGGAAGTCAAGCTTGTGTACAGCATGGAGGACAGGACAATCATCGGTGGTATCCAGCCAGCCGGAAGTGCAGTTGCTTTGGAAGGTTATGATGAAATCAAAGCAGATTACTTCCTGGAAAGACGGGAAGTCGGCATTTTCAATATTGGTGGCAATGGAACAATAACCGTTGATGGAGAATCTTACGAGATGGCGAATAAAGATTGTCTGTATATCGGTAAGGGGAAACAGGAGCTGCTTTTTGCAAGCAATGATGAAACAAATCCTGCTAAGTTCTATCTGTTTTCTGCGCCAGCTCACACTTCCTACCCGACGAAACACGCATCATTCCGTGATATTCCAGGAAATGCAATGGGGGCAAAAGAAAGTGCAAATGAGCGTGTCATTCGCCGCATCATTCATCTGGAAGGCATTCAAAGCTGTCAAATCGCCATGGGCATTACGATTCTCGAGAGTGGAAGCGTCTGGAACAGCATGCCGACCCATACGCACAATCGCCGGATGGAGGCCTATCTGTATATCGACTTGGATGAAGATGCACGTATGTTCCATTTGATGGGTGAACCGAATGAAACACGTCATCTTGTCATGAAAAATGAACAAGCTGTCATCTCACCACCTTGGTCCATCCACTGCGGCAGTGCTACAAGCAATTATGCATTCATTTGGGCAATGGCTGGTGAAAACAAAACGTACACCGACATGGACCAGGTGTCGATGGATGAGCTTCGCTAAAGGGGGATAACAATGAGTTTGATGGACTTTTCCATGGATTATTTCAGTTTGACCGGCAAGGTGGCAATCGTGACAGGAGGCAGCAAAGGGCTTGGGCAAGGTTATGCAGTAGCTTTGGCGAAGGCGGGTGCAGATGTCTTTGTTGTCACGCACCAAAATGATTGGGAGGAAACGAAGGCGCTGATCGAAGAGACGGGTGGCAAGGTACACTTCCATCAGGCTGATCTGACAGACAGGGAAAAAGTGAAGCAGGTTGTGGCAAGCTGTGTGGATGTGTTCGGCAAGGTCGATATTCTCGTGAACAACGCAGGTACAATCATCCGGACACCGCTGCTGGAGTACAAGGAAGAAGATTGGGATAAAGTCATGGACGTCAATCTGCATGCGGTTTATCTGCTGGGACAGGAAGCCGCGAAAGTGATGGCCGAGCAAGGCGGCGGGAAGATCATCAATGTTGCATCCATGCTATCTTTCCAAGGCGGCAAATTCGTACCGTCTTACACAGCCAGCAAACATGCTGTCGCAGGATTGACTAAAGCCTTCGCCAATGAACTGGGAGCTTACAATATCCAAACGAATGCAATTGCACCGGGGTATGTGGCGACTGCTAATACGGCGCCGATCCGTGCTGATGAAAAACGGAATGCTGAGATTCTGTCCCGTATACCGAGCGGGCGCTGGGCAGATCCGTCTGATTTGATGGGGGTGGTCGTGTTCCTGGCAAGCCGTGCGTCCGATTATATGAATGGTCATATCCTGGCGGTGGATGGAGGCTGGCTGGCGAGATAAATAAGCTTTGAATGCATGCATCGGAGTTGTTTGACGGGAAAGAGAGATTGAGAGGACTGGGAAGGTGACCAAAGATCTGGAGAATCTTTGTGTATGCCACCCTCTCATTCCAATGATCTGGTCGATCATTATAAAAATAGCATATCACGTAAAGTGATTCAAACATCTCAATTTCTTTTGCTCGATTACCTATAAGGAAAGGTAAGGGATGCAAAATGAAAATAATGAAAACGATGGAGAGGATTCCTGGCGGGCTCATGCTCGTACCGTTATTTTTAGGAGCAATCATCAACACCTTCGCGCCTAATTCGGCGGAATATTTCGGTTCATTCACTGGCGGACTCATGACGGGTACCATTCCGATCCTTGCTGTGTGGTTCTTCTGTATGGGGGCAGGCATCCAGTTGAAATCGACTGGTACGATTCTGCGGAAGTCCGGAACGCTCGTCATTACAAAAATTGCCGTTGCATGGGTCGTAGCGATCATTGCAGCTCAGTTTCTGCCTGAAGGCGGTATTCAGACTGGTCTATTTGCCGGATTCTCCGTCCTGACACTTGTTGCTGCCATGGATATGACGAATGGTGGCTTGTATGCATCGATCATGCAGCAGTACGGATCAAAAGAAGAAGCTGGGGCATTCGTCCTCATGTCGTTGGAATCCGGTCCGCTTATGACGATGATCATTCTTGGTTCGACAGGTCTGGCTGCGTTTGAACCGCAAGTATTCGTCGGAGCGGTACTTCCATTCCTGGTCGGCTTCCTGCTTGGAAACCTGGATAGTGATCTTCGGGCCTTCTTCAGCAGAGCAACACAGACCATGATTCCATTCTTCGGATTTGCACTGGGTAATTCCATCGATCTGGGCGTCATCCTGGATACTGGGCTTGCAGGTATCATCCTTGGTGTACTTGTCATCGTTGTTACAGGAATTCCGCTTATGATCGCAGATAAATATATCGGCGGAGGAAACGGAACAGCAGGCATCGCAGCTTCCAGTACAGCAGGCGCAGCAGTTGCCAATCCGATGATCATCGCCACGATGATTCCGGAATTCATGCCGGTTGCAGAAGCAGCTACTGCGCTTGTGGCAGCATCTGTAGTTGTTACGTCCATACTCGTGCCGATCATTACGGCTTATTGGGCGCAGTATATGAAAAAGAAGGAAAACGGGAATTCGGATGATGCGGATATCGATCCGAATAATATCAATTCAAATACTGTATAAAACAAACGGAGAGGCATATACAGTATGTCTCTCTTTGCATAAAGGAGACGTTGACAGATGAGCAGGATCTTAACAATCGGGGAACCAATGGCGCTATTTGTTGCGGAACAGGAAGGTCTGCTGGATGATGCCGAACGCTTTTCCCGTTTCATCGCGGGGGCAGAAGTGAATTTCTCCATCGGAATGGCACGCCTTGGACATCAGGTGACGTATATCACGCAGCTGGGCTTGGATCCCTTCGGCAGGAACATTCATAAATTTTTACGGAAAAATAAGATTGATACCTCCTATATTGGCTATGAATCCGAATTTGTGACAGGGATGCAATGGAAGCAGAAAGTCAAGATTGGTGATCCGGAAGTTTTCTCGGCGAGAAAGAATTCCGCAGCTTCACATATGGACAAAAAGCTGATCAAGAAAATAAAATGGGCTGATTATGACCTTCTCCATCTCACAGGAATTCCGCCGGCTTTGTCGGATAGCTGTCGGGAACTCGTTTTTCAAATGATGAAGGAAGCCAAGGAGAATGGGCTGCAAGTATCATTCGATCCGAATATTCGGCCGGGACTATGGCCTGATAAGCAGGAGATGGCACAAGTCATCAATGATCTTGCCAGCCAAGCGGATATCATCTTTCCAGGTGTAGCGGAGGGAAGGCAATTGACTGGCAAAAAAGATGTGCTTGATATTGCTGCGCATTACCATGCAGCTGGCGTGCCGACGGTTGTATTGAAGCTTGGTGCAGAAGGTGCCTTCACGAGCTGTGCGGATGGTACGCAATTTTATACAGAAGGGTTTCCGGTCGAAGAAGTTGTCGATACGGTTGGAGCGGGAGATGGCTTTGCGGTCGGCGTTGTGAGCGGAATGCTGGAAGGATTGGAGCTGCCGCACAGCATTGCAAGGGGCGCTGCCATTGGTGCAATGGCGGTCATGTCCCCAGGGGATAATGACGGTCTGCCAAATCGGGATGAGCTGCTGCATTTCATGAAACGGGAGCCGATCGGATAAAAGAAGAAGGCCTTCCGCTTGGGGGGCCTTCTCCTCTACTTGGTATAGCCTAATGCATGGGAAATCTCCCCGCTGCAGGCTTTTACCTTACTAATCAATTCGTCATTCACCCTGTCCATTGTCACTCGATTGCTTGGCCCGGATATGCTGAAGCTTGCCACGATCCGATGCTCATGGCTGAAAATCGGACCCGCAATACAGCGGATACCTTCTTCATTTTCAATATTATCGAGAGCATATTCTTGCTGCCGGACTCTGTTTACTTCGGCGTACAGCTCTTCCTTGGAAGTAATCGTACGTGATGTGCGCGGTGTAAAAGTAGTAAGATCAGCTATTTCATCGAGCCTTCCTGTCGACATGCCGGATAAAAGAACTTTGCCGACAGCAGTGCAGTACATTGGTGCTCTGTTACCAATCCGGGAATACATGCGAATCGTTTGATTGCTTTCGAGCTTATCGATGTAGACGATCTCTCCTTTATCCTCGATGCATAAGTGAACAGTCTCATTGACATCTGCACAAAGCTGTTTCAGATAAGGTTTGGCCACATTGGCGATATTGTTATTATTCAAGACGCTGCGCGCAACATAAAGTGTTTGTAACCCGACCTTATACTTGTCTGACTCCGGATCCTTTGCGACATAATTCATGTCGACAAGCGTTGCCAGAAGCCGATGCGTCGTACTCTTCGACAGGTCGACCAGCTTGGTCAGCTTCGCAATCGGCAGACCATCGGGATAATCGGAAAGCGTATTCAAAATAGTCAAGGCACGTTCGAGTGATTGTACATTGGACATAGATATTACTCCGTTTCTATTGCATTCATTGCTTACTTCTATGATACGGGAACGGTTGGAGTTTGTAAATTCAGTACACATATGGAGGGAAAGCAAATGAGAAAAGCAGAAGTATTAGCCAAGCTTACCGGCCAAGCAATTGTAGCTGTAGTCCGTGCCGATTCGAAGGAGCAGGCAATCCGGATTTCCGATGCTTGTATAGAGGGCGGTCTTACAGGAATTGAAGTGACATTCACTGTTAAGGACGCTGAACTCGTGATCAAGCAGCTTACTGCCCAGTATAGGGAAAACACAGATGTGGTCATAGGGGCAGGGACAGTGCTGGATAGTACAACAGCCCGCCTAGCCATACTCGCAGGTGCCAGTTTCATTGTCAGTCCGACATTTGATGCGGAAACTGCCAAGCTATGCAATCTGTATCAGGTTCCTTATTTGCCGGGTTGTATGACGATCGGAGAAATAAAGCAGGCGATGGAAGCGGGAGCTGATATTATCAAGCTCTTCCCGGGAAGTGCTTTTGGTCCAAGTTTTATCAAAGCGGTAAAAGCTCCGCTTCCGCAGGCGAATATCATGCCAACAGGCGGAGTGGACTTGGAAAATGTCGGCGATTGGCTGAAGAATGGGGCGGTAGCTGTCGGGGTTGGCGGCAATCTTGTGGCGCCTGCCGCAACAGGAGACTATGACAAAATTACTTCGATTGCCCAGCAGTATATCCAAAAGGTAAAAGAAGCAAGAACTGATCGTGTGAATATTTGAACATGAGTCAAGCTGCCTCGCACATAAACTGAACACGGAGGAGGGGTGCTTGCTTCGTGTCAGCAAATAAACGTGAAATTGTGATTGTAGTTGTGAAAGCGACAGCCATTTATTCATTTGTCATGATTGATATTGCAGCGGGTACAGGCTTGTATATGACAGCGAAGTTTTTAGGTGCGGGATTGATTATTGCTTCTCTCTGTAGTATGGCGGGGGTAGAAAGTCTAAAGAGAGGGCCTGCATTAGTTCGTAATTTAACAAGAAAAGGATATCCATAATCTAAAAAGAAGAAATACATGCTAGAATCAGGGTAATTCAACTAGTTTCGGAAGTCAGGAGTCTTCCACAGCTTTTAAGGAGGCGTTCAGAATGAAAAGGTTCAATCCAGTATATAGCACAAAGCAGAAGAAAGAGGTAACGCGCTACTAAAAAGATGTTTGGAAGGGGAATGACCATCAACGAATTAGATGTAAAACTCATTAGTAAACGGTGATAACTGGTATGAATGCTGTCAGTTAAGCGTATCGGAAGATCAAGAATCATTTATTGAGCCTAATAGCATTTCTATAGCTCAATCAAAATTTGAAAAGACATTGACGATTTTTTTAGACGATTTTATCGTAGGCTTCTTAATGTTCAATACTGTAAAAGAAGAACTTGATAGCTACTGGATATATAGAATTATGGTAAACAAAGACCATCAAGGTAAGTGTATAGCCAAATAAGCTGTACAAATGATGATCTCAAAAATAGCGGATTTACCAGAGGCTGATAAGATAGTGGCCGGATATCAACCAGATAACAAGGAGGCACATCATTTATATGCCAGCCTTGGACTTGTAGATAATGGGGGCCACTTTGGAAAAGAAAAGGCTGGGATCAAATATTAATAACGATTAATAAGTGACCTGAAAAAGACGACAGTTACGCTGTCGTCTTTTAGTTTCGATGAAAAGGTATTGCCAAGCCTATGGCTGACTATCATAAGTCCCCCATACTGTGCTATATCACTGCAAGTCTCAATTGCAGAATGGAATAAGCCAACAGAAAGCAAATGATGCGCGTTTTCTTCTTAAAAAAGAAGAGCTATTTTGCTCTTCTCTTTTAAGTAACTTTGTTCAAACGCATATTGCCGACCGTAAAATAGAATGGTGCAGGATATGGGGGTTTCTTTCCTCTTTTAAGTCGATGGCTCGCTTCATTAAGCCAATAGATAGATTTATTGATAGCTGAAAAGAAAACGATAAGTTCCCCGTTATCATCAACACATAGACAGGAACCGAATATGCCATTTTGGTACCAGGCTTCCCCATTGTCTGCTTTAAGAACAAGCTTCGGCTCTTCCGACCAATCCGCTCTTGTAAAGCTGGCGGTCTTACTTTTGAATAGCCAGAGATCTTGCGGTTTATACGTGTCTTCACCAAAAGCATTGCCACAGCGGCTGACGATCAGGTAGTACATATCATGAATCCGCTTCGGCCTTGCATGCGTGAAAGCATCCTCCCGGGTGAAAAACAAACGGGGCTTTGACCATGTGTCCAAGCCGTTCTCGCTTTCGGCTGCATATACCTCATGCATTGGAATATCCCCTTTGGCTGGTTCGTGGGGCGTAGCGGCGAACCACATCTTCCATTTGCCCTCATCATAGATCACTTTGGGGGCTAGTACACTGTCATTTCGTACAGTTCCTACCATAACTGGCTTTGGATAACGGAACCATCTGCCATACCTCATTTCCAGACAGCCGATGGAAAAAGGAGATTCATTTCCCAAGACATTGCTTGCGCTCCGACCCGTATAGTAGATACGGCGTACAGCCTTCCCATTTACCTTCCCTTCGACATAACAGGGCTCATGCAGCCCATACCGATCCCAAGCAGCCTCCTTTGGCTGAGGAAGCAAAGGTTTTGCTTTGTGTGGTTTTCCAGGGTAAGTTGTGATCTGCCAGGCATTAGCTGTCGTCAGCGGGGCTCCTTTGGGGAGGCTTGCGCTGAACAGATTATTTTTGAAATTGCGCTGGAACCCTCCGAAGAACATCCACCATTGGTCATCTATTTTTTGTACACTCGGATCACCTAAACCTAGTAGATTACGAATTGGTTTGTACCCGTCCAGCATCGAATATAGTAGATTTGGTTTTGCATCCATCCTTACCACCTCACTAGTGAGCAGTATGGACGGATGATTTGATTATCATACTCCGAATGGGTTTCCTTAGCTGATCGCTTACCGGTTTTTTAACCCATCGGATAATGATTATTTGCCGACCAATCTCGCTGCATGAACTGGCACTTTGGGAAATTGCAGAAGTGGACGAAAAATTAGAGAGACGAAGCTCTCAATGGTGGCGGCTCGACTGGAGCATCTCTTACAATTATCCGCTTGAGCTAAAAAAGAAGAGGTGTCACCAAATGGTGTCACCTCTATTGCTTCTGTTTACGTATGACTTCATTAATCCGCACCATTGTTTCTGTCATTTGGTGCAATTCATCAAGGTCGATTTTGGAATAATACTTATCGATGAGTATCTCATCCAATTGCTTGAGACTATCCATATACTCCTGGCCTTTGTTTCCAAGAGCCAAAAAGTACTCTCGCTTATTTGTGGGATTGACTTGCTTCGTGATCATTTCCCTTTTTTCCAATTTAGATAGCACTTGGCTCACAGCACTTTTGGAGATGCTGAAGTCTGCTGCGATATCATTGGCAGTAGTTTGCTCATTTTTTTGGATATAAGACAGCATGTATTCCTGTTGAACTGTTAAATCCAATTCATCCAGTTTCTTTGTTTCCTGGGAGATCAGAATGCCGAACTCCTCATACGCTTCATTCATTCTTCGGATAATTTCCTTATATGAATGATTCATTTGCATCGTTCCTTCCAAAACAGCTTCTTTATTGCATATTACGCCATTTCTTAGCTTTTGCAAATACTAAGACTGCCATTAGTAACCCAGTACCAGCGAATGCTGCAAGCAGTATTCGTGTAGAGAAGCCGATGCTCATCAAGGAACTGAACAAGGTTTGAGAAATCGGATCGAATGCTGTGGATGCCAAGAATACGATACTCATGACCCTCCCCATCATGGCAGGATCTGTTTTCTCCTGAATGATGACATCAGTAGGAATGTACGTAATGAAACCGAAAAATCCGATCATCGTTGCTACTGGAATCAGCCAATATAAATTTGGAATCTGACTGAAAATCCCAAGTGCTAAGACGCTTGCAATCAGGAAGAAAAGTACCATTCTTCCTCGATTCTTTTTTAGTGTAAAGAAAAGCAGGAAGACAGTGGCTGCAAGGGAGCCGACAGAGAAACCGGCCTCTAAAAAGCTAAGATCCAGTGCACTGCCGCCGAGTTCTTCGACAAGTATGGGCAGGCTGAGAAACATCGGACCGAATACAAAGAAATTCACAATGATGATGATGCTGATAGCAGATACATAGATGGAAGAAGATCGTAAGTAGCGATATCCTTCTTTGAATTCCGTAATAAAGGATGTTTTTTCTTTGTATTTATCTGGCTTGGAATCCTTGATGAATGCTGGGAATACGAAGCATGTGCCTATGGCAGTAGCAGCGATGCTGACCGCAAAAGTAGCACTGAAATCATAATAGTGCAGGATGGCGCCTGCGGCAATTGGACCGACCAGATAGAACAGTTCCTGGGAACTGTGAATCAGTGTGTTAGCAGGCTGCAGCTCTTTTTGGGTAACAATGCTGGGAATCAAAGACGAAAGAGCAGGAAAGAAAAATCCATCCAAGCAGCCGATGAAAAATGAAACAACCAGCAATAACGCTATCGTTAGAGAATCATGGGCAAGCCCCCAAAGCAGGATACTGATCAACAGCCCCTGCAGTAATTGGGTGCTGAACAGGATTTTAGATTTCTGGATGCGATCAGCGAGTACACCGCCAATAATCATCGTGATCATACGCGGTATAGAAGCTGCCGCCATGACCAACCCAAGATATTGTGGATGATGTAAAACATCGACGACATACCAGGATACGGTAATCATATACATGGAAAAACTCAAAACCGAGAAAAGTTCCGAGAAAAGGAGACAGCTGAATTGCTTATTTGTGAATAAAGCCTTCATTATAAACACCTCGTTAATTAAGTTAACTAAACTAAACTGTATATACTTCTTCTACTATTGTCAACAGAGTATTATTTATCTGGTATATACTGGAGATGATGGATAAGGGGGATGAAAATGAAGGAAGTACGAGTGGCCTACGCGTTGACTCATAATGAAGAAACTCAGCAAGTTCTTATGGTGCATAACAAAAAGAATGGCAGCTGGACATTACCGGGTGGCTTGGTTGAACAAGGTGAATCGCTTGCTGAAGCTGCGGTGCGGGAGGCAAAGGAAGAAACAGGGTTGGACGTAGAAGTAACGACAATCCTTGCAGTGAATGAGGCAAAGATGCAAGCGAATAACGAGCATGCTACCTTTGTCACATTTAAAGCCAAGCAGATCAGCGAAGAAATTCGGATACAGGATTCGGAAAAAATAGCCGAAGCTGTGTGGATGTCTTACGACGAAGTGGATAAAGTGATGATGTACCATCCAGGGGGAATTAAAAGTCTGCTTGGGGACGGCGTTCCTTATGTGGATGAAGGTGTCGTTATCTGAGTAAACGTGATTTATACGATGAATAAAAGAAAACTGGGAAAATACTTGCTGAAACGATATATATTGTTATTTGCAGTCCTTTTGTGTAATTGGTTCTATGAATATTTTGTGCGTGGAGGGGATATAAGTATTGGTTTTGTTGGCAGTTCTCATAAAGTGGGAATTGAAGAGAATGATCGAAAAATAAAGAGCAGGTTTCTTTTAATCGGCTTTTTCGTGTACCTATCCAGATTCGGACACATAAAGTTAACAGAATAATACTACATATGCATTTTTTCTAATG
The DNA here is from genome assembly GCF_047228925.1 of Terribacillus jepli. Taxonomy (NCBI): domain Bacteria; kingdom Bacillati; phylum Bacillota; class Bacilli; order Caryophanales; family Bacillaceae; genus Terribacillus; species Terribacillus jepli. The sequence goes on from NZ_JBFEGH010000001.1 coordinate 219,249, forward strand.
TTGTATATCCATATATAGTTTTCTCTGATAAGATAGAGGGAAGAGAACATAGTATCGAATTGACATGCTTTATGATAAAATGATGAACAGACTGGACTGATACGATGGTACTTTCTGATAAAGGAACAGCCACGATGCGAAAATCCCTCCAAACAAAAACATTACTCATTGCATATGCTTCCGTCAGCGGCAACACAGAGGAAGTTGCTGAGATGATTGCGGAAGAACTGACACGTAAGCAGCAGGATGTCACACTCTATTGCATCAATGGCAGTGAACCGTTTCCGCATGTGCCGGATTATGATGCGATGCTGATCGGCACGTATACATGGGGTTCCGGCGACACGCCATTTGATGTGAAGGATTTTGTAGCAGATGTAGGGTATAAGCCGAAGAATGTATTTGTCTTTGGTACAGGTGATACGCAGTTCGGTGGTGATGATATGTTTTGTATGGCAGCGGATAAGCTGGCGAAATTCTATCATTCACCGTTTGCCCCGCTCAAGATAGAGCAGTCACCAAGGGGATCTCAAGAAGAAGAAGTATTGGAATGGACGAGAGGAGTATTGGAATGGCTAAATTGATGAAGGCTACGGTGCTTGAGCCGAAGCATCCAAATAAATCTACTGCATTATTCAACGGGGAAGCAAGCGGAATCCTGCATTGGGATAATGTTGCATACCCGCATTTCTATGAATTGCGCAAGACGATTCGCGGTCTGTTCTGGACTGCGAATGAAGTGAATATGGTGGCGGATACGAAGCAATTTGCAAATCTATCTGAACAGGAGCGTACAGCATTCCTGAAAATCATTGGTTTGCTTGCGACATTGGACGGTCCGCAAACGGACATCGCCTCCAAAATCGCTGCGTATTCGACAGATCCTAGTGTAAAATCGATCCTGGCAACGATCGCTGACCAGGAAAGCGAGCATAACCACAGCTATACGTATGTATTGGCTTCTGTTACTAATTATGATAACCAGATTGCTTCTTTCAATGAAGGACGCACGGATAAAGTATTGCTTGAGCGCAATGAGCGGATTGCGGCTGTTTACAATGAATTTGCACAAAATCCGACAATTGAGACGGTTCTTAAGGCAATGGTATATTCTACACTATTGGAAGGGTTATTCTTCTACAGCGGATTTGCGTTCTTCTACAATTTGGCGCGCAACCAAAAGATGGTCGGAACATCCACCATGATTTCTTACATCAATCGTGATGAACTGCATCATGGCCGTTTCATCAGTGAATTGTTCCGTGCGACGCTAGCGGAAAATCCGGAATACAACAATGAGCAATTCATTGAATGGGTATACGATCAATTCCGTCATTCTGTTGAGCAAGAGACTAGATGGAGCCGTTACGTACTGGAAGGTATTGATGGAATCAACCTGGATGATATGGAAGGCTACGTAAAATATCGTGCCAATAAGATGCTGCGTATGCTTGGGCTAAGTGAAATTTATGAGGGTTATGAAAAGAATCCGATGAAGTGGATCCGTGCTTACACAGATAACTTCAACGGTACAAAATCCGATTTCTTTGAGCAAAAATCTCGTCAGTACACGAAAACTAGTGATTTGAACGGATTTGATGATCTATAAGAACAGCAAAGAGCCAGCCAGACACGGCTGGCTCTAGCTGTATTCCACTTTTTTCTGGACAATCCTGTGAATATGGATTGTCAGATAAAGCAGATCTTCATTCGTAAGCTGCTCCTGGTACATCTTCTGGATATAGGACTGGATTTTTTGGGCACAGGCAAAGGCTCTGCTATAATTGTTCTTCACCATCTCAAATAAACTATTATCTTCTTCCTTCTGATTGCGATGGTTCAAAATCCGCTGGGCAAAGAACTTCAGATGCGTGACAAAACGGTAATAGGCCAGCGACTCCTCATCATATTCAATACCAAAATGGAATTTGACGATATGAAGGACATCCTGGATGAACTTCGTAATATTGATCATTACCGGCATGTCTTCGTTCATTTGAGCATTGACGATATGAAGGGCGATAAAGCCTGCTTCATCCTCCGGCAGAATGATGCCGACTTTCTCCGCAATTATCGAGAGGGCATGTTGTCCGATCCGGTATTCATCCGGATAAAACCGTTTTGTTTCCCAAAGCAATGCATTCTTTATATCGATACCTTGCTGGAATCGCTCCACAGCGTAGTAGATATGATCAGTCAGGCTAACGTAAATATTGTCATGGATCTTTTTACTTGTATGCTGTTTGGCATAACGGATGATCTCCTCGGATACTTCAACGAAGGAAAGCGGGATTTCAGCTAACAGCTCCATCAGCCGTTTGTTCATTTCCTTATCATCGAGCTTAAATATCTTCTCGATTTTTGAGTCATCCACTTCATCGCCAGCTTTACGGCCAAAGGCAATGCCCCGCCCCATGATGACAAGCTCATGTTCCTGCTCGTCCAAGACGGTGATGACGTTATTATTCAACACTTGCTTGATCTGCATCAGGACCACCTATTCCTTATGAAGGATAAACTATCTAGGTCTATAGTATAGGAAATTGATAACGATTACAATAAACGAAAGCGAGATAAAGTGAAAGTTATATGAGCAAAAAAGTTACTTCCATCGAATCCCCCCGAAGCTTTTCATCTTAAATGACAACCCGCGCATGATAAGCTGCTGTGCTAGTACAGCAAACTGCCGATGTGCCAATAATAAAAAAGAGGCGGATCTCTCTATGATAAACGAGAGATCCGCCTCTTTATTTCTTGCATTTATACTTTTATTTTACCCATTCATTAATCAATTCTTGATTCTCTTCAACCCATTTTTCAGCTCCATCAAGAGGGTCTGCAGAACTTTCTACATAGTCAATAAGCTCGCCAATTTGCTGTTCATCCATCTTCCAATTTTTGAACCACTGACTCACTTCTGGATAATCTTCTTCAAAATCCTGTCTCGTAGCATGATGAATTTTTTCTGCGCCACCGAATGTATTTTTTGGATCTTTCAAGAACTTCAAGTCATATTTGGAGAATGCCCAGTGCGGGCTCCAAAGTGGTGCTACAATCGGTTCTTCCTCTTTTATTGCTTCACCGATTTCGGCCAGCATCGCAGATTCAGAGCTTTTTAGTAATTCAAAATCAAGATTATAATCATTAATCAATTGTTCCGTAACTTCCATTGTACCTGCGCCCGGATCAAAACCAACAATTTGACTATCGAAAAGTTCTTTATGCTCATTTAAGTCTTCTACACTATTAATTTCTTTTAAATAGCTTGGAACAACAAGTCCTACTTTCGCATTGTCATACCAAGTAGCATCCGAGAAATTCACCGTATCTTGATATTGCTTTAAATAATTTGCATCCTGGACTGGCAGCCATACTTCTAAACTAGCATCTAAGTCGCCGCTTTTTAATGCTTTCATCGTAACGCCCATGTTCAAATTTTTTAAATCAACTTTATAACCTTTGTCTTCCAAGATTACTTTCCACATATTTGTTACAGCAATATTTTCTGCCCAGTTAACTTGGCCAATCGTTAATTCATTTTCACTGTTTGATTTTCCACTAGGGCTTCCGCATGCAGTCAGTGCGACAATCATTAGAATTGCTGCAAGAAGGCTAAGCCTTTTTTTCCACTCATTCATGTTGCAAAACTCCCTTTTGGTATTTTTGTATATTAATTAAAATATAACCATGGTTAAAAGTGTTAAAAATTTTTTTAACGAAAAGAGTGAAGTAAAACTATCTTTTTATTGAGAAAAGTGAAATATTTATGTAACTGGCAGTCTATAGCTGCTGTTCTTCCTATAGACTGCCTGAAAGCTTCTTGTCAATTACTTTTGTTGATCTTTTGGTAAGAAATCAAATATCTGCTCGCTTCTTATACTAGTAACCAAACTTTCCAACCAGTTATAGTACGTCTTGGATTCTTCTAATTGGTCATAGTATTTCTTTGCTTCGGAAACAATTTCTGGGGTGCTGGTGGGATCTTTGATGATATCTATGAATTCTTTTTGAGATTCCTCAATTGCTTCCATATTCATATTCACTTCTCGTTCCCACATCTGACAATAAAACCCCATAAAGGAACGGAAAAAATTCTTCTCCGCAATATAAGTATGTTTCCTGGAACCGCGGGTAAATGTTTTTTTCACCATTTTTATTTCTTGGAGCCTGCGAACGCCAGTACTCATACTTGGTTTGCTCATTTCAAGTTCCGTACGCATCTCATCTAGCGTCATCTGTTCTTTAAAGTACATCATTGCATATAAATTTGCAGTAGCTGGTGTTACTCCATATAAATCCATCGTCTCTGCAATGGCGCCAATGACTTTATCTTTCGCTTCTTCTATTTTGGTTTTGGATCTATCAGTAGATTCACTCATAATGCCGCTCCTTCAAGATATAAAGTAAATCACGTTAAATATTTTTCAAATTTTATTTACGGATTATATGTTAACGTACTCAGATTAAATGTCAAATGAAGGTTGTGATCAAATGTTCACTATTCCGATCATTATAACCATTCTCCCCCAGCCTCATTCTGTCAAAAAGCTGTTCTGAATTATTTTGACAGTCCTAAAAAGACATGTTATCGTTTTAAACGTTAAATAAATTTTTAATAAAGTTAATTTTCTTCGGAATTGGAGTTGATAGATATGAATCTTAAACTGCAACAATACATTAATGGCAATTGGGTGAACGCAATCTCGGGAAATACGCGTGAGATCATCAATCCATTTAACCAGGAAATCATTGCTACTGTTCCAGAAGGGGATGAATCGGATACGAGAGCAGCCATCGCTGCAGCAAGAAAAGCATTCGATAGCGGAGAATGGGCATCTGTCCCAGCAACCGAGCGTGGGACTGTCGTAAGGAAAATTGCTGAATTGATTGAAAGAGACAAACAAGAACTTGCTCATTTAGAATCGTTGGATACTGGAAAAACGTTACAAGAGAGTCTTGGAGATATGGATGATATCGCTGATGTGTTTCGCTATTATGGTGAACTTGCCGATAAAGATGGCGGAGAGCTGGTGAATTCTCCAGTCTCCAACTCTATCAGTAAAGTGGTTCACGAACCCGTTGGAGTTTGTGGGCAAATAACACCTTGGAACTATCCTTTACTTCAAGCGTCTTGGAAACTGGCTCCAGCGCTTGCGACTGGAAATACGTTGATCATGAAGCCGAGTGAAATCACACCGCTTACTACTATCAAAGTATTCGAATTAATGGAAGAAGCTGGGTTTCCCGCTGGTGTTGTTAACCTAGTACTTGGGGCAGGCGATACAGTTGGTGCAGAGCTCGCTAATAACACGGACGTGGACCTGATTTCTTTTACAGGCGGTGTGGCTACCGGGAAGAAAATTATGCAAGCAGCAAGCGTTAATGTGAAGAAACTCGCGCTTGAGCTTGGGGGGAAAAATCCGAATATCGTTTTTGCTGATGCAGATTTTGAGATAGCTGTCGATCAAGCATTAAACGGAGTATTCTTCCATGCAGGACAGATTTGTTCTGCGGGTACAAGATTGATCGTGGAAGAAAGCATTCATGATGAGTTTGTCAAAGCGCTAGTGGAACGAGTGAAAAAATTCAAGCTGGGTAGCGGATTTGACGATGATACCCAAATGGGGCCGCTCATTTCAGCAGAACACCTTGCGAAAGTAGAAAAGTATGTAGAGGCAGGAATGGAAGAAGGAGCTACCATAGCAGCTGGCGGTAAGCGTCCAGAAGATCCGGAATTGAAAAAAGGATTTTTCTATTTGCCTACTATTTTCACAGACTGCACTACAGACATGAGGATTGTTCAAGAAGAAGCTTTTGGTCCAATTATCACAGTGGAGAAATTCCGTACCGAAGAAGAAGCGGTTAAGCTTGCCAATGACTCAATTTATGGGCTTGCTGGCGGCGTTTGGACGACAGATAGTGCCAAAGCGGAACGCTGTGTAGCGAAAATGCGCATGGGGACTGTTTGGATCAATGATTTCAACCTTTATTTCCCCCATGCTCCGTGGGGTGGATTTAAGCAGTCTGGGATTGGGCGCGAACTTGGCAGACTGGGGATGGAAGAATATACGGAAACAAAGCATATTTTCCAAAACCTTAATCCTAAACCTATTAACTGGTTCTAAGCCGCCGCCATTCCTGATTTTCAAGAATCGTCAGCAAACATCAATCGAAAGCTCGAGCTTGGGCTACCGCGTTGTTATGAGTGATTTTATACAAACCTAGATCTGATAAATGAAGAAGGGGATCGAACAAAGCTGTTTATTATTGACCCTTCCAAATTTAAAATTCAAGGGGGAACAGAAGATGAGTGAAACATATGATATCGTCATCGTTGGAGGCGGTAGTGCGGGTTCTGTACTCGGCGACCGTCTCAGTGAGGATGGGAAAAAAAGTGTTCTTATTTTAGAGGCGGGACGCAGTGATTATTCATGGGACCTGTTGATTCAAATGCCGGCAGCTTTGCCATTTCCCGCAGGTAAAAGCCTCTATGATTGGAAATACGAATCGGATCCTGAGCCTTATATGAATGGTCGGCGTATCAAGCATGCCCGAGGAAAGGTGCTCGGCGGCTCTAGTTCAATCAACGGTATGATTTATCAACGAGGAAATCCGATGGACTATGAACGCTGGGGAGCCGATGAGGGAATGGAATCATGGGATTTTGCACATTGTCTTCCGTATTTTAAACGCTTAGAAAATGCTTTGGGATCACCAGATGATGATCTACGCGGTCACGATGGGCCTATAAAATTAGAACGCGGACCCGCGAAGAACCCATTATTCCAAGCCTTCTTTGACGCAGGTGTACAGGCTGGTTATTCAAGAACGCCTGATGTGAACGGCTTTCGCCAGGAGGGGTTCGGACCGTTTGATAAGCATGTATACAAAGGGAGGCGGTTGTCAGCTTCACGCGCTTATCTGCATCCGGCGATGAAGCGTGATAACCTGACGGTGAAGACTCGTGCTTTCGTGAAGCACATCAATTTCGAAGGTACTCGGGCCACTGGGTTGACATATCAACGAAACGGGAAGACGCATCACGTTAAAGCAGGGGAAGTCATCCTCTCAGGAGGTGCCATCAACACGCCGCAGCTTCTTCAACTATCAGGTGTTGGTGATGCGGAACACCTTCGCTCACTTGGTATTAAACCGGTAGTCAATCTTCCAGGAGTAGGAGAAAATCTTCAGGATCACCTTGAAGTATATATCCAACACGCATGTCCGCTTCCTGTTTCCGAACAGCCTAGTTTACATAAAGCACGCATGCCTTGGATTGGGTTACAGTGGTTGCTGGCACGAACTGGGCCTGCAGCGACCAATCATTTCGAAGGCGGAGGTTTCGTTCGTTCCAACGAGGATGTTGACTATCCGAATTTGATGTACCACTTCCTTCCTTTAGCGGTACGGTACGATGGACAAAAAGCGCCAACGGATCACGGTTTCCAAGTACATGTGGGACCTATGTACTCTGATGCCCGAGGATCATTGAAGATTCGCTCGAAAGATCCGAAAGAGCATCCAAGCATGGTTTACAACTACCTTTCAACTGAACAAGATCGTCGCGAGTGGGTGGAAGCGATAAGAGTCACTCGGAAGATTATGTCCCAACCTGCTATGAAATCCTACAATGCAGGAGAAATTTCTCCCGGTCCAACTGTTCAAACAGACGAGGAAATCTTGGAATGGGTGAAAGAAGATGCTGAAACGGCACTTCATCCGTCTTGTACGGCCAAAATGGGACCAGCTTCAGACCCGATGGCTGTCGTTGATCCGCAAACAATGAAAGTCCATGGGCTGGAGAATGTACGAGTGGTAGATGCATCTGCCATGCCTTATGTTACGAATGGCAATATCCATGCACCTGTATTGATGTTGGCGGAAAAGGCTGCAGACCTCATCCTTGGACGAAAACCACTGGAGCCAATTTATGCCGATTTCTATCGCCATGGAGTTCATCCAGCGGATGCAGGAACTGTAACCAAATAAAGTTTTCCAAGAGAAGGAAGCTGTCAAAATGTAATTGCTCGTGAAGCAGTGCATTAGGATAGTGTTCCTTCTCTTTTTTTTATCCGAGGCGATAAAACACGAAAAACCCGAATGAGGGCACGTATTTTACGTGTCAATCATTCGGGATATAGTTTTAAATCGGTTAGTAGATATTTACTTAAGCTGGAATACTGCTTCTTTTCCTTTGGAAATATCCTCTGCGTCTTCGTTTCTAATCGGACCAAGCTCTATCTCGAAGGATTTATCTTTCCAGAGTTTATCGTATTCTTCTTTATCCAGCACATATACTTGGAGCAATTCACCTGATTCGCCGCTTTTAATTATTTCTGAAACCCTATAGTTGGTCAGCATGCCTTCGTTTAACTGCCACCAGGAGTCATCGACTGTCAACGTCGACCCTAAGCCGCTTAACCCAATATTGTCGTCGGTTTGATTATCCAGCGTGTACTTGACTGTCAGCAAGACTACCCCGTTAAAATCTTCAAAACGTGGCGCTTGCTCCATATTCGGAGTGAACTCAGTAAATTGATACCCTTCTAGCGTTACGGTAGTGTCTCCAAGCTGCTGGCTCTCTCCGATACCTTCCTTTTGATCCAGCATCTTTTTGTCGCCCATATTTTCAAGGGTAGCGGAATCCTCGTAGAAGCCTTCATTGATATCTGTTGAGCTGGTTGTCTCTGATTCAGAGCCAGTGGTTTCGGTTTCTTCTGCACCTATACTGCTGAAATCGATTGAGAACGAACCTTTTCGCCCGATAGCTGTTTTGATATCATCAGGATCGGTTTGCGCTGTTGGCACTTCTATAGTACCTTCACCAGCCTCGATGGCTGCGTATAGATGTGATTCACCGATTGGATACGCATAAGTACCAGTCACAGACTCTCCGGCTTTAAGTGAATACTCATTATCCGGACTTAGTTTTGTAGGCAGTTGATCTTCTTCCGGAAGGATATTTCTGTAGTTGTTGTATTGTTTTGGTGCTCCAGGGATGCTCATGTACATAAATGGCATGTAATGAACATCTTGGTCGGTGTCATTCGTAATTGTGAATTGAGCCAGGACAACGCCGCCATTGGTCTCGTCATTAAATGGGATGCTGTAATCCGTGTGGAAGTCGCTAAGACCGACAATCGAGTATGCGTCAAGGGAAGCAGTAATTCCATCCATATCATGTGTTTGTGGCTCTAAATCTTCATAAAATACTGTCGCATCAGCAGCTTCCGTAGTTGTTTTCATGTAATCAATCAATTCGTTAAAGGTATCATTATTAGAAGAAGTGCTTGCAGCTGATGATTGATCGGCAGAAGACTCGGAATCCGCCTCAGTTGTTGTATCTGCTGTGTTATCTTCACTTGCAGAAGTTTTTTCCTCTGATTTGTTATCCTCCGAAGCAGCTGGTTTCTCATCTGTGCTGGCTTCTTTGTTACCCATCCCGCAGCCACTGATAACGAAGATGGAAAGTATTGCTCCAAAAAGTAGCATTAATTTCTTATTCAATTTTTCATCCTCCATTCAAGTCTTATAATGATAAGTTACCATGTTCTATATTCTTACAATATCAGCAAAAAGTAGTAAAAAATCAGATGTTTCTCCCCTTTCTTCTGACAGGATGAATAGCATAGTATAAATTAACTAAATACTGGAAGAGTCAGTAATTTAATTACTCCTTTTCCAAGTTGGCATGTCCTGAAATACTTTCTAACATGCATTAAATCAGGAAACTCAGAATCTCAGCCTGTATTATGATTCCTTTTATAAAGCGGGAATTCCCAATACATAATATGGAAAAAAGTGGTTCGCGTGCATGTAAACTAACTATTTTGAAGGAGATTTGCACTACAGGACGAAAATAGTGATGGATTTTACTGGTTGCGGCTGAGACGAATGTCGGAGGGTAAAATTAAGCATTCCTCTGTCAAATTTCTTTGTCCAAGTCCTTGGAACGAAAGACAGAAAAAAGAACTCTGTCCCCTGTATCAGGTGAGAGAGTTCTTTTTTCTTAGCCATTGGCATCCTGTAATTACTTTTTCAGCAGCAGATAAAGGAAGTAGGGGGCGCCGATGAAGGCAACGACGATACCGGCAGGAAGTCCATCGGCTGTTGCGATATTCCGTCCAATCGTATCAGCCAATAATAAGAGCCAGCCGCCGATCAGCGAGGCAACAGGAAGGACATATTGATGTCTTGCGCCAACAAGCGACCGTGCAATATGGGGCGCCATCAGCCCCACAAAGCTGATACCGCCTGAAACTGAAACGGCTGCTGCCGCAATGGCTACTGCTGCCACCAGCAATATGATACGATCGCGGGTAAGCTGGACGCCTATTCCGACTCCGACTTCTTCGCTAAGTGCCAATATATTCAGTCGGTTCGCCATATAAAGGGTAAACGGCAAAATAATGATTATCCATGGAAGCAATGCAAGGACAAAAGGCCAGTCCGTTCCCCAAATATTCCCCGCCAGCCATTTGGCTATGAAATCGACCTTTTCCCTATCAGCTGAGGATATCAAGACGATCATCAAGCCTGAGAGCGCCATGGAAAAACCGACTCCGACTAATACAAGTCGAACTGGCTGCAATCCATATCTCTTACTATAGGAAAACAGATAAATTAACATGGCAGTCACCAATGCGCTGGCAAAGCCGACAAGAGGCAGGGCATATGCAAAGCTTCCGGCGTCAATCGGCATGAACAGGAAGAATACTGCTATGCCCAACCCAGCTCCTGAATTGATTCCGATGATACCAGGGTCGGTCAAGTCATTTCGGGTGATACCTTGAAGGATTGTACCGGCCAACGCCAGTGCCATCCCTGCAAGCAGGGTGACTGCGATGCGTGGAAGCCGCACATCAAACAGAACAAATGATTCGGGAAAGGTCCCGTTACCGAGCAGTGTCGGCAATAAACGATCATAGGAAAGGGAGGCAGGGCCAAGTCCCATCCCGATGATGATTGTGATCAGAATTAAAACAGTCAGGGATATCATCAGGATTGCCTGTCTGCTTTTTTTAGCTGTTTTCATGAATAAGCCCGACCTCCCCGATGAACGATGAATAAGAAGAATGGCAGACCGAGTGCGGCTACGATGGCCACAAGCGGTGTTTCATATGGCGCATTTATCGTCCGGGCAGCTGTATCGGCCAAAAGCATGAAGGTTCCGCCGGCAAAGAAGGACAGCGGCAATATATAGCGATAATCCGTTCCGGCAAAAAAGCGGACGATATGGGGGATCATCAAGCCAATGAACGTCATGTTGCCGACCAATGCGACAGATGCTCCTGCCAAGAGGATCGTTACAAGGAATAACAGCGCTTTGATTGTGAATGTCTTCTGACCAAGCCCGACTGCAACTTCATCACTTAAACTGAGCAGTGTCAGTTGATGGGAAAGGAATAACGACAATAGAATACCTGCCAGTATGATCGGTATGACAAGCTGCAGTTGTTTCCAGTTGACGCCGACTAAGCCGCCTGCAGTCCAGGCAGAGACTTGCTTGGATAGTTCAAAGCTCAAGCCGATTGCTTCAGACACCGCATATAATAGGGCGGATACAGCGGCACCAGCCAGCACGACCTTGACCGGGGAAAGACCGCCCAGGCGAAGGGAACCGATCCCGAATACAAGGCCAGCTCCAATGGCAGCACCGATAAAGCAGGCAATGATGATAATGATATAATTCACACCAGGTATAAATGCCATGGCAGCTGCGAGTGCTGCATTTGCTCCCGCTGTCAAACCGAGTAGTCCCGGATCTGCCAGCGGGTTGCGGGTCAAGCCTTGCATGATGGCGCCTGCCACCGCTAGAGCCGCCCCGACAAAGAAGGCCCCGACTTCACGTGGCAGCCGATTTTCACGGATAATCAGGATGTCATCATTGGTCTGACTGCTGAATAACGCATTCCATACATCACGTAAGGAAATATCTGCCGCTCCAAGAGATAAAGCTAAAACGAATGCTGCAATAGATAAAATCAATCCAACAAAAAGTTTCCAAGCAAATGGTATGTTCTTCATCAGCCACGCATCTTTCTATGTAAGGATAAGGGAAAAAGCTTCCTAATTTCCTAGGAAGCTCTCTTTGATAAACTCCAACTGGTAATCCAATGTATTGGAGTCGTTAAAGTAAAAGGCATCTCCGTCTACAACGTATACCTGATTGTTTTTTGCGGCATCAGTGTTTTGGAAGGACTCGGATTCTTCAACAGATGTGTCTGTATCATCGAATTTACTGAGGATCACGTAATCGCCCATATACTCTGGCAATACCTCGGTCGATAATGCCAGGTAGCCAGCTTCCAGTGCATCCTCTTTCACCTTCTGTGGCATATTCAAGCCCATTGCCTGGTAAAGCACTTCGGTTCCGCGTCCCCAATTATCGCCATATACATATAACTGTTTATCGAAATTCTCCACCACGGATACCGTTGCATCAGCTCCGATTTTCTCCTTGATCTGTTCACCAGCATCTGCTGCACGCTTTGTGAAGTCATCGACCCAATTCTGCGCGTCATCTTCTTTGTTGACTAGCTTGCCGATTTCCACATGCTGATCAAGATAATTCAGTTTGCCATAAGTGAAAGTTACCGTAGGGGCAATTTCTTTTAGTTTATCTAGATTTTTCAAGCCGGAAAGTCCGATGATCAAGTCCGGTTTGAGCTCGATGATTTTTTCTAAGTCATCTTCAGTGACTTCCTCTGCATCCTTCAAGCTATCTTTAAAACGAGGGTTCTGCATGGACCAGGCATCCGCGCCGACAATCGGTATATCCAAATCAATCAAATCACCAGCATATGAAGAAAGGACGACAACACGCTGCGGATCAGCAGGTACTTTAACCGGACCATCTTCAGATTCATATGTAATTGTTTCGTTCCCATTATCCGATGAAGACGCCTTCCCATCGGAATCATTGCTGCCACACGCAGCCAAAACAAGCAATAAAATGAATAATATCGGGAATAGCTTTTTCATTATGTATGTCACTCCTCGTACTATATGGGGGGAGTGCCCTGTTAGGGGGACAGGGCACAGGGTCATACGATGAGAATGAGAATGATTATCAATCTCGCTTAATTCCATCATAAAGGCAGAAAATTCGGATGTCAACATTGATTTTGAGAATTATTTCCGGTATATTTTAATGAGAATGATTATCACTATCGGATCAAAGGAGGAATCAGTGTGCAGGAAGAATTGCTATATGATGTGACGATCATAGGTGGAGGTCCCGCGGGATTATATTCCGCTTTCTATAGTGGGTTGCGGCAAATGAAGACGAAAATCATCGAGTTCCAGCCCTATCTGGGCGGTAAGCTTCATGTTTATCCGGAAAAGATGATTTGGGACGTGGGCGGATTACCGCCGCTTCCGGCAGGCAAACTGATTGATCAGCTGACAGAGCAGGCATTGACTTTTGATCCCGACGTGGTATTGAACGAGAAGGTAACAAGTATCAAACGCAATGATGAAAACATTTTCGAGCTCCACACCGCCAGTGGTACAATACATTATTCAAAGACAATCATTGTGGCTGTAGGCGGTGGCATCCTCAACCCGCAAAAGCTGTCCATCGAAGGTTGCGAAAGGTTTGAGGTTGCTAATCTTAACTATACAGTTAAAGACATGCAGCGCTTCAGGGATAAGACAGTCATTATCTCAGGCGGCGGAAACTCGGCTGTCGATTGGGCAAATGAATTAGAACCGATTGCAAAACAGGTATACGTCACCTATCGAAATGAAGCGTTAAAAGGACATGAGGCGTCTGTAGAGCGTCTTATGTGCAGCGGTGCCCGATGCTTCCTATGTACTTCGATTACGAAGCTGGTAGCATGTCCGAATCAGCAGCATATCGAACGTGTCGAGTTGACAAATCATGAAACCAATGAAATTACGCACTTACCGATTGATGAGGTTATTGTCAATCACGGCTATGATAGGGATATGGATCTGATTCAAAACAGTGAAGTGGATATCAAGTTAATGGACAATTACTATATCGCAGGAACGCCAAGCGGTGAATCTTCCGTACCTGGTCTGTTTGCTGCAGGCGATATCCTGAAGCATGATGGCAAAGTCCACCTCATCGCCGGTTGCTTCCAGGATGCGGCCAATGCCGTTAATAAAGCGAAACAATATATAGAGCCTTCAGCAGACGGATGGGGAATGGTTTCTTCTCATAATGTACTGTTCAAACAGCGGAATCGCGAGTTGGCGAAGAAATTAGTGTAAAGGAGCATCATTATGCTTCTTTTTTTTGCATTTATTTAGTCGAATGCACAAGAACGTGAAAAGGAATACCGATTGAGTTTCCGGGAAAGGCAAAAGACCATTAGTATGTCTGAGGAATTGATGATTTCCCAGGGATAGTCGTACCTGTTAGCAATGGCGTAGAGATAGGGAGAGTATAAATTGTTTTTATAAGGATTTTCCTGCGTATACGATGATGCTAAGCTTGAACTAAGAAAGTTTGCACGGCGTGAAAAATCACAATTCGGTTGGTAGTCCGGATGCATTTTTTGCTAGTAGCCTTCCCTCCTCGGGATGTCCATCATGCCAGTATGTGCACAGAGGAGGAGTAAGTATGAAATTGACAATATATTTTGACGGGCAATTTTATGCAGGGCTTGTCGAAATAGAAACATCTGGGCGCTATTATGCGTATAGACACTTATTCGGCAAGGAACCTAAGAGTGAAGAGGTTTTGTATTTTGTTAAACACGAATTATTGGGTTTGATAGAAAATAAAAGTGGATCCGGTATTCAATCCAAAGAGGAAAAGCAGAGACCTATTAGCCCGAAACGATTGCAACGGCTAGCTGCTAAAGAATCCCAAAAAACAAGCTTGTCTACGAAGGCAGAGCTGGCCTTGAAACAAAGCTATGAAGAGAAGAAAAAGATGAAGCAAATTAACAAAAGAGAATTCATGGAGCAACAAAAGGCTCACAAGCGTCAGCTTAAGGTCATGAAGAGAAAAGCAAAGCATAAGGGAAGATGAAAACGCCCCAGGCACCTACCACAGCCTGGGGCGTTTTTTACAGTTTAAGAATCCTCTCCGCGATTGCTCCCGTTATTTCCTTCGTTCCATATTTTCCGCCAAGATCAGGCGTCAGGATACCAGCTGCTGTCACATCTTCAATAATATCCAGCAGTTTATTGCCTAGCTCTTCTTCTCCAAAATGATCAAGCATCAGCTTTGCCGTCCAAATCTGACCAATCGGATTGGCAATTCCTTTACCCACGATATCCGGTGCAGAGCCGTGCACTGGTTCGAACATGGAAGGGTACTTACCATTCACATTGATATTGGCTGCCGGAGCAATCCCGATACTTCCCATGATAGCGGCGCCGATATCAGTTAATACATCGCCGAATAAATTGCTGGCAACAATGACATCGAAGCGCTGCGGCTGCGTGACAAAAAAGGCAGCAAGGGCATCGATGTGCTGACTGTCTGTCCCTATGTCCGGATAATCTGTTTTTACGGATTGAAAGACTTCATCCCAAAACGGCATGGAATGAACGATTCCATTGGATTTTGTCGCACTTGTGACATGCTTCCTGCGCTTGGCAGCCAGCTCAAACGCATAGCGCATTGCTCTTTCGGAACCACGTCTTGAGAAGACGGCGTTTTGGATCGCTACTTCATCTTCACCGCGGAAAATCCGTCCGCCTACTTCACTGTATTCGCCTTCACTATTTTCCCGCACCACGAGCAAATCGAAATCCTTCGGGTTGGCAAGCGGGGAAGTGATGCCCTTCAACAGCTTGGCGGGACGGATGTTGATCACTTGCTCGAATTCACGACGTATTTTAATCAGCATGCCCCATAGGGAGATATGGTCCGGGACAAGCTTTTGATTCCCGACAGCCCCGAGGAAGATGGCATCTGCATCCTGGAGTTTGTCCAATGCATCATCCGGCATCATCTGATCATGCTCCAAGTAATATTCACAGCTCCATGGATATTCGGTAAAGTCGAACTGTAATCCGCCATGCACCTTGGAAATCGCCTTCAAAACGGTTTGTGCGGCTGGAACTACTTCTTTACCAACCCCATCTCCTGGTAAGCTTGCTATCTTTAATTTCTTCATACGTCTCCTCCTTGTTTGGCTTCTGTGATTGTTTCTTGCTTTTCTTCATGAAATTCATCCCGTGAGGCAGAGGTAATGTAATCAAACGGTGTGTAGCTGTTATCTGGTACAGCTCCATGGCGAATCCGCTTGTAAAAACTAAATCCAAGCAGCAGGATGACTCCGAAACAGAAAAAAAGTGTGAAGGATAATAAGAAGAGCATGCAATCCCCCCCCTATATTGTTAACGCTTACTATTATTCTACCTGAATGAAATAAAGTTCGAAATTATTTCACGCTGATTTGATTGAAAGTACTGCATAAATACCTTATAATCTCGATAAGCTAATAAAAGAACGGAGAAGAAGGCCTCCATCCCGGTAACGAGATGGAGGCCATTTTTCAAAGATTGAAAGGAGGCGATTCCCTTGGGAAGGTGAAGGTATGGAATATATTGCCGCTGCGGAAGAAGACACCAATATAGACAGTAAACACAATTTACGGAGGTGAACCCCTGTATAGGGGGAAAATTTGGACCCATTATTAGCACTTAATTTAGCTTTAGTCGCCTTGTTCATCATTCTGACGGCATTCTTCGTCGGTGCCGAGTTTGCAGTCGTGAAGGTACGTATGTCACGAATCGAGCAGCTCATCGAGGAAGGGAACAAGACCGCCTTAGTCGTACAGAAGCTTGTCCGTGATCTTGATTACTACTTATCTGCTTGTCAGCTTGGAATCACTGTCACTGCACTAGTGCTTGGTGCACTCGGTGAGCCGACTGTCGAGAAGATATTACACCCAGTATTCGAGTACTTCGGTTTATCAGAATCTCTTTCTACCATTCTTTCATTCGCCATTGCCTTTGCGGTCGTGACATTCTTGCACGTCGTTATCGGTGAGCTGGCCCCGAAAACATTGGCTATTCAGTACACAGAAAAGATGACGCTTATCCTGGCGCGTCCGCTGTACTGGTTCGGAAAGCTGATGGCACCCTTCATCTACACACTGAATGGATCTGCACGCGTATTTCTTCGCATGTTCGGCGTCAAACCAGTTGCGCATGAGCAGGCCCACTCCGAAGAGGAACTGAAGATCATCATGGCACAAAGCTTCCAGAGCGGTGAAATCAACAAGACTGAGCTGGATTATATGGAGAATATTTTCACATTCAACGATCGCGTCGTGAAGGATATCCTTGTACCGCGGACACAGGTCATTGCAATCTCTGATACCATGACTCGCCAGGAAATCCAGGAAGTGATGGTCGAGCACCAATATACGCGATATCCTGTTTCGGAAGACGGAGATAAAGATAGGATTTATGGTTTTGTGAACGTCAAAGAAATGCTAACCGACTTCACTTCAAAAGAGGATAAAAAACTTGATGACTTCATTCACCCAATTCCGACAGTGCATGAAGGAACGAGTCTTAATGACACACTGCTGATAATGCAGAAAAAGCGTGTCCATATCGCGCTTGTCGTTGATGAATACGGTGGAACTGCTGGTATCGTGACGATGGAGGATATGCTGGAGGAAATCGTCGGGGAAATCCGTGACGAATTCGATGTCAATGAAAAGCCGGATATCCAAAAAGTTACCGAGAATAAGTACCGTCTCAATGGCCGGGTATTGCTGGAGGAAGTGGAGGAGCAGTTCAACATCCGTTTTGTAAACGAAGCAGAAGTCGATACAATCGGCGGCTGGATGCTCACCAATCTGCGCAATATCGAAGAGCATCGCGTAATTGAAGCTCATGGCTATGATTGGGAAATAACCGAAATGCAAAATCACCAAATCGTTGAAGTGGAAATGCGCAAGCAAACCCAGATTGAACAGCTGGAAGAAAGCATCTCCAATTAAAAAGGCGCCGCCCTGCCTGCAGGGGCGGCGTTTTTTGCTGCTATTGATCCAAATCTACCGTAAATGCTTCATCAAAGAAATACGTATTTGGATTATAGATAGTATACTCTCCATCTAATAGATTTCCTTCCATAACTGCAATTGCATCTTTATTTGCGTGTGAGTGGACACTTTCCTCTAATATTCGAATATGGTCTTCTCCGTTTTTATCTTTGATGATGAAAGGCAGATATTCATTTACCGGGACATCAGTGTGATAGGAGATATATGTTTTGCCATCCTTCACTTCTACTTTGGAAATGGTAATGTCGTGGCTTTTACTTATAGGTAGCTTTGTTTCTCCATTTGGCTGGAATACAGTTGAATTTTCTTTTGTCAATTTGGCGTCCATATCCAATTTATATGGGATAATTTTTAAGGATCCCATTAAAGGATTATTATTCTCAAAGTCGCTCAACATTCTTTCAGTACCGTTTTTACCGACTCCAACTGACCCGCTTAACCAATGTTTTGACTCTCCATGGTTGTCTTCCAGCAGGTAGTCGATTTTGCCGGATTCTTCATGCTGTACGCCTTGCAAGTGAATTCTAATAGGAGTTAGTACTAATTTCTCTACTTTTACATCTGTTCCAAGCTCAGGTAGATTTTTATGCACTTCCACAGTCTTGCTATTATTTGCTGCTTTCTTCGTATCCACTCGAATTGCAAATTGCCATTCCCCTTTTATCTGTGCAGTCTCTTCTTGGCCTAAAGAGGTTGCTTTCATTTGCAGCTCAAATTGTTTTGGCAGATCTGATATGTTGATTTGATTACCTTCTACTAGACTTGCGTCACGATCTATATGTATATCAGCATCACTGACAGTGAATGTCTCTGTATTTAAAGGGAAAGCCACCATACCATCATAAGCTTTCTTATTTTTATCCAGGAACTCACCTGTTTCATTTGAGGGAGAGATGCTCGACTCAAAATCGTCATATACAATTTTGGCTTCTTCCGGGAAGAGGCTTGGTGTTACTGAAAAAGGCTGCTCACTTTCCGCATGATAGGACACCAGTAAGTAATAGCCATCAAAAATCGCATTGGTGATAGATACTTTTACACCATTACTTTCTTGCATGATGTTAGTCTCATTAGCCACTTTCTCAAAATCATCACCTAGTGATAGTTTATTTATAAGCGAATTAGGAACGCCAATACTGCTTGCTAAAGATGGATTCAATTGAATACTCACCAAAGCGATTACGAGAATAGCAGCAGCAACCCATGAGATTGTCGTCTTCTTTCTTCTTCTGTATGGCGTTTTTTCAGGTAGATTCGCCAAAGTATCGTCTATCTTTGCCTGAAGGCGTTCAGGTATTTGATTAGGATACCCCTTCAATTTGCGTTTGAAGTTTTCATCAAATTCATTTGTCATTTTACTGCTCCTTTCTATTTTCGTTTAATTTCTTTTGTAAAAGTTCTCTCGCTTTCGATAATCTGGAGCGAACCGTTCCATCAGGTATGGATAATAATCTTGCAATTTCTTTTGTGGATAGATCCTCATAATAAAAGAGTACGGTGACAATTCTCAGTTTATCCTTGAGTGAATAGAGAGCTTCCTGTAACTCCAGATTTTCATATGTATCCGTATAAGAAACTGCTTCCTGGTTCATGTTTTCTAAATAAACCGTTCTGTTTTTTTTCTTTAACATACTCTTGCATTCATTGATGAGTATTCGAATGAGCCAGGTTCGGAAGTAATCAGCCACTCTTAACTTTCCTATATTTTCATAAGCTCTTAAGATAGTCATCTGAATGGCGTCTTCGACATCGGCTTCATGATGTAATATTCCTTTCGCTACACGATATAAGTTCCGTTTGTTTTCTTGAATCAGTGATGAAAATGCTTCTTTATCACCATTTATTGCTGAAAGTGTTAAATCCATTTTTCTCTCCATTTGCATATCTTTTAAAATTGCTATTTTCACTTCACTGCCTCCTTTCCACATATTAGAGAATCCAATTGGCAAATATGTTCACTTTTTTAACATGGCCTTTTGAAATAAATAGGTAGTAAGATAACGCGTATCCAATAAGAACGAAGATAGTGATGAATGATCATATGATTTGTTATCATTTCACAGTCTGATAAATATATGTTTTGTTCCGCTGACATTAATGTCAGAATCACATATAGTAAACCACTTTCAAGGGACCCTCGCCATCCCGATATATAAATACTTTACTTAGTAGATAATTGTTTTTTTTATTGGAGAGTGAAGCAGGAGTAATAGTTTAATAAATAAGTATAACCATGGTATAGTTAATATTTTTATCGGCAAATCGTTTCCCTTAATCATCAAGATAGTCGATTTTGTGATTCATTAACAATCGTGATGTTAATTATGAAAATTATTAACATTTTGTTGTTGACAATTAACATAAATAAGCATATCATGAACACATAAGATGTTCATGATTAACAAAAGGTGATGTCTAATGCAGCCAAATGAACGCAGAAATGTGATTTTAGAACAATTGAATAAAAATGAGAAAATAGATATTGACGCACTCGCAGCAGAGCTGAATGTATCAGCCATGACGATCCGTCGTGATTTGAACTACCTGGAGGAACAAGAGCAGATCATTCGGACGCTGGGCGGTGCGATCCTGAATAAGCCGCTGGTAATGGAGTCTTCCTTCCAGGCAAAAGAAGGAAAGCATGCTGCAGAGAAGCGCTTGATTGCCAGACGTGCTGTTGAGTTGGTCCAGGAACACTTTACCATCCTGCTTGATTCGGGGACGACGACACTGGAAATCGCAAAGCTATTGAAGCAGAAGCGGAATTTGACAGTCGTAACGAATGACATCAAGATTGCGGCTGAACTGATGGAAAGTGAAGTCAAAGTGATTTTGACTGGCGGAGAGATGCAGAACAATATCGGGGCGCTGTTTGGTCCGCTCACAGAGCAGACATTGCGCAATCTGCATGTGGATTTGTTTTTCCTGGGTGCTCATGCCGTCCATCTTCAAGTCGGTGTGACTGCGCCTACCTTTGAGAAGGCTTCCATCAAGAAATTGATGGTTGAATCAGCGCAAGCGACTTGGCTGGTGGCGGATTCGAGCAAGCTGGATCAGAAGGCGCTGGCTAAGGTTTGTGATTTGGAGGCAATATCCGGTGTCATTTCGGATAGTGGTATAAAGGCTTATCATCCGAGAGAATTACCGGAGCTTTTGGAGGTCGTAGCAGCAGAGGAGGAAGCCTGATGAAGATTGGTGTAATTGCAGATGATCTGACCGGTGGAAATGGAACTGGTGTTAAGCTGACGAAGCTTGGATATGACGTTGCGACGATGGTCTTTTACGACCACCTGCCTTCCTCGGAGCAGATCAATGGGGTGATTGTCGATACGGATAGTCGCTATGTGAAAGAGGAAGTCGCGCATCGTCGGGTGAAAACGGTCGCGGAGAATTTGAAGAAATGGGAGACAGATATTGTCTGTAAGCGGATTGACAGTACAGTCCGCGGAAACATCGGTGTCGAACTTGATACCCTGCTTGATGAGCTGGGACCGCAAGCAGTTGCTGTTGTCGTACCAGCTTATCCGGATTCCGGACGAATCGTGTCCGGCGGGTACTTGCTCGTTCACGGTGTACCGGTTCAGCTTTCGGATGTCGGTAAGGATCCAGTCAAGCCAGTGACAGAATCGCATGTACCGAAGCTGGTAGAAAAACAGAGTAAATACACAGTGGCAGGCATTGGTCTGGAAACAATACTCGCAGGCAAGGAAGCTATCGAGCAAAAGATGCAGGAAGCAATTGATGCAGGTGCCAGAATTCTTGTGCCGGATGTCATCACGAATGAAGACATTGACGCAGTGGCAGGGGCCATGGCTGAGCTGGAAGCTTACCAGATGGTGCCGGCTGATCCTGGTCCGCTGACAGCAGCATTCGCAAGAGCTTTCAGCCGCAAGAGAATGAAGGATAAGAAAATTATCGTCACAGTCGGCAGTGTAACATCAAACAGCTCGAAACAGCTCCAATACTTGATTGACAAGACGAATTTGCGACCTATCTACGTGGACTCTAAGCAGCTGGCGACCGTAGATGGCGTGTGGGATAAAGAAGTCGATCGGGTCATTGCCTTGGCGAAGCAGGAGATGGAGAAACAGGACATCTTACTGATTACGACTGATGCACCGGGTGCTGAGATCCTTGATTTGAAAACGCTCGCAAAGAAGCAAGGTGTGAGTCAGGACGCATTAGCAAAGCGAATTGCTGACGGTTTAGGAAAAATTACGAGAGTAGTGGTGCAAGAAAGCGAGTTTGAAATTGGCGGGTGTTTTTCCAGTGGCGGAGATGTAACCGCTTCACTCTGTTCGATCAGCAGGGCGGAAGGAATTCAGCTGATGGATGAGATCTTGCCGCTAGTTGCTTATGGAAAGTTCATCGGCGGCTATCTGGATGGCATTCCAATCGTGACCAAAGGCGGAACTGCTGGCGGAACGAAGGCGATTTATACGAGTGTGAAATATTTGGAAGCTAAATTTTAAGGAGGAAAACATTATGTCAGAAAGAGCTATTATCGCAATTCCAATGGGAGATCCAGCAGGTATCGGGCCAGAAATCACGATGAAGTCATTAGCAAAGCAAGAAATCTATGATGTGTGCAAACCATTAGTCATCGGCGACACTGCGGTTATTAAAAAAGCGATTGAAATCGTTGATGCGAATCTGGAAGTGAACGAAGTATCTGCACCTTCAGAAGGTAAATATGAACTCGGCACTGTCGATGTAATCAATTTGGATAACATCGATATAGAAAAGCTAGAGTATGGTCAAGTTTCCGCGCAAGGCGGTCAGGGAGCTTTCGAATATATCAAGAAATCAGTTGAGCTTGCGATGGATGGCCAAGTGCAGGCTCTTGCAACAACACCAATCAACAAAGAGTCCTTAAAAGCAGCCAAAGTTCCTTACATCGGACATACAGAAATGCTGGAAGATCTAGCTGGTTCTGATGATCCGCTAACAATGTTCGAAGTGAACGGCATGCGCATCTTCTTCCTTACGCGTCATCTTTCTTTAAAAGATGCTATTGGACAGATGACAAAAGAAAGAGTGCAAGATTACTTGATCCGCTGTGACAAAGCACTTCAACGTCTAGGTGTGCAGACTCGCCGCTTTGCAGTGGCAGGTTTGAACCCGCATAGCGGAGAAGGCGGCTTGTTCGGCTGGGAGGAAGTAGAACAGATCAAACCTGGTATCGAGCTTGCTGTTAAAGATGGCATCGACGCAGTTGGACCTGTTCCTGCTGACTCTGTCTTTTTCCAAGCACTTAACGGTAAGTACGATGCAGTTCTTTCCCTGTACCATGACCAAGGACATATCGCAGCAAAAATGACAGACTTCCATCGTACTGTGTCCATCACAAATGGCCTGCCATTCCTGCGCACATCCGTTGACCACGGGACGGCATTCGATATTGCAGGGAAGAACATTGCGGAAAGCATCAGCATGGAAGAATGCATCAAAGTTGCAGCTCAATACGCACCAAATTTCACACGTACGACGCTGTAAGCAAGACAATATACTGCCAGAAAGGAAGGATACGTTAATCCTTCCTTTCTGGCGGACAACAATGAAAACACTTACAAAGATATTTGGGGGAAATCATCATGCCATTACTGATCATAGCTTTAGGTGTACTATTATTGCTTATCATGATTATGGGTCTCAAGCTCAATACATTTGTGTCCTTGATCATTGTTTCCTTTATCGTTGCATTACTGCTTGGCATGCCGATGTCAGACGTTGTTGGTTCTATTGAAAGCGGTTTAGGCGGAACACTCGGGCATATTGCGCTGATTTTTGGTATGGGTGCCATGCTTGGCCGTCTGATCGCTGATGCTGGTGGTGCCAACCGGATTGCGACTACGCTTATCGATAAATTCGGTGAAAAACGGATTCAATGGGCTGTTCTATTTGCTTCCTTCATCGTTGGTATTGCTTTGTTCCTTGAAGTAACCATTGTCTTGCTTATCCCGATCATCTTCTCCATCGCGAAAGAATTGAAAGTATCCATCGTCCATCTCGGGTTGCCAATGGTTACAGCTGCACTTGCAACCCATGCTTTCCTTCCGCCGCATCCTGGTCCGACTGCAGTTGCTGCGGAATATGGTGCAAATATTGGACTTATGCTGATTTATGGAATCATCGTTGCAATTCCTACCGTAATCCTTGCAGGCATTCTGTATCCTAAACTTGCAAAACGAATCGTTCCGACAGCTTGGACACGCGAGGGCAGTGAATCCTTTGGCGTCGCAAAAACTTTTAAAGAAGAAGAGATGCCAGGTTTCGGCATCAGTGTGTTCACTGCGTTATTTCCAGTTATCCTCATGGCAATCGGTGCTGCTGTGGATATCCTGCAATCGGAACTGGAGTTTGATAACAATCTGTTGATAGATATCATCCGTTTTGTGGGTAACTCCTCTACAGCAATGGTCATCTCTCTATTAGTTGCGATATACACAATGGGGATAAGAAGAAACATCCCAATCAAGAAACTCATGGATTCCTGTGGATCAGCCATCAATGCGCTTGGTATGCTGCTGTTGATCATCGGTGGAGGCGGAGCCTTGAAGCAGGTTCTTATCGATGGTGGTGTTGGTGATTACGTAGCATCCATCTTTGCCGATACATCCATGTCACCAGTGTTCTTCGCTTGGATGGTCGCTGCTATCCTGCGTATCTGCCTTGGCTCTGGTACGGTTGCGACACTGACAACGGCTGGCTTGGTCATTCCGTCCTTGGGAACGATGCCGGATGTGAACCTGGAGTTGGTAGCACTGGCGACAGGAGCAGGCAGTGCGATTGCTTCCCATGTCAATGACGCCGGATTCTGGATGGTAAAAGAATCCCTTGGCATGACATTGAAAGAAGCTTTTGGTACGTATACAGTGCTTTCGACAGTCGTTGCTGTCTCAGGTTTAGTGTTCACAATGATTCTAGATATCTTCATTTAAAACAATAAGAAAACAACACCCCGTCCTTGGCGGGGTGTTGTTTTTATAATATAAACAAAGTGATAATCGCTAAGAATAAGCAATAGATGGAGAAATAAATCAATTTGCCTTTCTTCATGATATCAATGAACCATTTCAGTGCGAAATAAGTGCATACAAGTGAGGCAAGAAATGCCGCGGCATAAGCAATCAAGTTCTCAGAAGTGAAATTCTGGTGGAATAAATCGGGAATCTCAAGGATGCTCGCTCCCAAACTTACGGGAATATAAAGCAAAAAGGAGAACATCAGAGCGGTATCCCGGTTCAATCCGGTCAGCATGGCAGTCACGACGGTTGCTCCGGAGCGGCTGATACCGGGGATGAGCGCAATCGCTTGCCCGAGTCCTATCAATAGAGCTTCTTTCCAGCTCATTTTATGCATATTCTTCGTTCCTTGTATATTTCTGATGAAGAATAAAGATATTGCAGTCAACAGAAGAGCAACGCCGACGGTGAAGGTGCTTTTTAGATTTTCCCCGATAAAGTCATTAAGTAGAAATCCCAGAACAGCAGCTGGTATCGTTCCGATAATGAGATAGAGGACGAGTTTAAAGTCATCTTTCTGTGAATCTTCCCGTTTCCAAAGGTATTGATAAGAGGAAACAGCCAATCTGGTGATTTCTGATTTATATACAAGTATTACAGCTATAAGAGAAGCAGTGTTGACTACCACTTCGAAACTTAAGTCTTCGACACCCAAACCAAGCAGATGCTGTGCAATGATTAAATGTCCGCTTGAACTGATGGGAATCGGTTCAGATATTCCTTGTATGATGCCTAACACGATATATTTCCCCAGCATAATCCAAAAATCCATATTTAAATTCCTCTCTATTATTTATCCAGCTTTGTTTTCTACTTGCCTACGATATAGAAATGTTGATATTTTGTCAATCTTTCATAAGGAAAATAGCGATATTGTTGACAAAATGTCAACAATATCGCTATGCTTGCGGAAGCCGGTAATCTTCTGGCCAATGTTTTGAAATTGGAGTTGCTTTATGTGTTATCTAAGATCAGAGAGCTAGATAAAACATTACTGTTTTTCATCATATGTATCTGTTTATTCGGCTTGATCATGGTATATAGTGCCAGTTACCCGTTGAGTTCTGTTAAATATGACGTATCAACCTATTTTTTCCATCGGCAGTGGATATCTTTTTTAATTGGCCTGTTTGCTATGTCTGGCGGTTTTTTCTTACCTTACAAGCTATACCGCCGATGGAGTCCGCTTCTGGTTATAGGATCAATGCTAGTATTGACGCTTGTCCTCACGCCTTGGTTTGGAGAAGAGCGGAATAATTCCCAGCGTTGGCTGCAGGTTGGTCCTATCGTCCTTCAGCCTGCCGAATTCGTTAAGTTTACGATGGTCGTTTATTTTGCATCTGTTTACGGAAAAAAACAAAAAATACTCACCAGTTTTAAAGATGAAGTACTGCCGCCGCTCTTACTGTTAGGTATG
Source organism: Terribacillus jepli (assembly GCF_047228925.1). NCBI lineage: Bacteria > Bacillati > Bacillota > Bacilli > Caryophanales > Bacillaceae > Terribacillus > Terribacillus jepli. The sequence goes on from NZ_JBFEGH010000001.1 coordinate 245,699, forward strand.
GTATTCCTGCTCATACTCATGCAGCCGGACTTAGGAACTGCTACTTCCATAGCGATCCCCTGCATCTTTATCCTGCTTTGCGCGGGAGTTAAACTGCGTCATCTGCTGGCAATAGCCATGGTCGGCTCTGGCGGTGTCATTTATTTAGCTGTATCCGCACCTTACCGGTTAGCACGTATTTTATCATTCCGGGACCCATTCAGTGATTCTGAGGGAAAAGGCTATCAACTGATCAATGGATACGAAGCCATTGCTTCAGGAGGAGTGTTCGGGAAAGGAATAGGGGGAGGAGTGCAAAAGCTGGGATTTCTTCCTGAAGCCCATACAGACTTTATTATGGCGGTGGTTCTGGAAGAGTTGGGGATATTAGGATTAGTAATAGTGTTCTTCCTATATTTCAGCCTTTTAGTAAAAGGAGTGTACATAGCTTTACGAGCTGAGGATCATTTTGGGACCTTACTTACAATCGGACTTTTGTTTCAGATAATGGTACAAGTAGTCTTTAACTTGGGTGCGGTTTCTGGTCTTTTGCCCATAACAGGGATTCCCTTACCCTTTATAAGTTATGGTGGTTCCTCTTTAATAGTGAATCTGTTTACGATGGGTATTATTTTACAGATATCACGAAAATCCAAACAACATAGTATTTCCCTGGCGGAAAGAAGGTATTAAATATGTTTGTAAAGAGATTACGGTTAGGCGAAATCGATAAGGTAATCGTGACCATATTATGTTTGCTGTGCGGAATCAGTATTTTATTCATTTACAGCACGCAATCCGGAGGTCAATTTGGCAGCCAGAACTTTGCGTTGAGGCAATCCATCAACTATATGATAGGCTTTAGCTTATTGTTATTATTCAGGCTGTTGGATTTGAATCAACTTCGATTACTGGCTTGGCCATTCTATATTGTTTCCGTGTTAGTTTTATTTTTCCTGACAATCGCTCCTGAGTCGATAGCTCCTAACATACTGGGTGCCAAAAGATGGTTCAGCATCCCGCTTGTGGGTTCTGTTCAGCCATCAGAATTTTTCCGGATTGCATTGATTTTATTGGCAGCCAAATTGATATTCGACCATAAGGAGAAATATCCCAACCACGCAATCCAGGAAGATTTGCTGCTCCTAGGCAAGATATTACTGATTGCCATTCCCCCTAGTCTACTAGTTTACCAGCAGCCTGATACAGGTATGGTGATGCTCTATATGTTTGCAATAGCAGCGATGTTAGGAATGATAAAACTAAATAAGATTGTAATGATTATAGGCATCTTGGGACCGTTACTGCTTGTCAGCATAATTGTTTGTTTCTTCCTCTTTAAACCAGAGATAATTTACGAGGAGGTCATACCGAAGCTAAAACCCCATCAACAGGAACGGATTATTGGTTGGCTGGATCCAAGTGATAATCGCAACCAAGCTTTTCAAAGCAGAAGATCTGTCTTGGCAGTTGGAACCGGTGGTCTGACGGGTAAAGGAATAGAAGGAGGGAATGTGTATGTACCCGAGAAGCATACTGATTTCATCTTTGCATCCATTGCGGAAGAAGGCGGGTTTCTTACCGGATCGGCAGTTATTCTTCTCTTCTTCCTTTTGATAGGGAGGGTAATGGAAATAGGATCAAAGACGAGTGATACCTTTGGAACCTATATATGCGCAGGGCTCGCATTAAGTCTGACAATCCAGATCGTACAGAATATCGGTATGGTGGAAGGAATGCTGCCGGTCAAGGGCATATCGCTTCCTTTCTTGACATATGGAGGCAGCTCTCTGTTCTCTAATATGATCCTATTGGGGATAGTCATGTCCGTGCGGAATACATATGCCTATCAGTTTTTTGAAAAAGTGAAAGATTAGACTTCAACAAATGGAAAAAGCCTGCAATGCATTTTGCAGGCTTTTTTTTCGGATTTATTGAGCTAGGTAACCGCCATCCACAACAAGTGTTTCGCCAGTTACAAAATCATTTTCAGTCAAGAATACGATAGCGTGGGCAATTTCGCTCGCTTTACCCAGGCGGCCGATTGGATGTTTTGCTACAAGTCCATCATAGAAGTCTCCAAGCGCTTCTTTGTTTACCATGCCGGATTCCACGAAGCCTGGATTTACCGCATTTACACGGATGCCTTTATCGCCGTATTCAACAGCCAGGGATTTAGTCAATGTGTTGACAGCTCCTTTGCTGGCATTGTAAGAGAATGCGCCAGGCTGTGCAACGAAGCCTAATACAGAGGACGTATTGATGATGACGCCGCCGCCTGATTTCAGCATCTCTTGAATTGCAAATTTGGAAGCTAGGAAGATACCATCTTGGTTGATTGCGATTACTTTACGGTATTCCTCATAAGACAGCTCATGAGTAGCACCCATGCCGCCGATACCGGCATTGTTAACAAGAATATCAACTTGGCCGTAATGTGCTACTGTTTGATCGATCAAGTTTTTAATGGAATCTTCTTCTGCAGCATTGAACTGAATGAATAAAACATCACCGCCAGCGGCTTTCAATCTGTCGGTTTCTCTTTGTCCTGCTTCTGCATTGTAGTCCGCAATGACTACTTTACCGCCTTTATTCGCATAAGCTTCAGCAGTGGCAAGACCAATACCAGATGCTGCTCCAGTTACGATTGCTACTTTTCCTTCGATTGTTGCCATTGTTCTCTACCCCCATTGTATTAGGTAATTTAACCTACAACTTTATGATGAACTTATTGTTGAAACAAGTCAAGAAATTGACACAATCTTAAAAATATCAATAAAAAAGATCACCTGATAGGTGACCCTCGGTTCATTTCATGTACTTATACACAAATGCTTCATAAGGTTGCATGACATGTAATTATCCACATGTGGATAATTGCTGATGACGCAATGCTTATTATCCCAATCATCCACAAATTTGCTGGGGATATCGTATAAAGCAGCTTGATCTGTCATATTCAGCAAAATGGTCCATTCTTCATCATCAAGCCGAAGCAAGTAACTAAAAATTTGATCATGATCATGGAGTATGATTTCGAAATCACGTATACCATGATTGAATTTTCGTTACGCAATCTAATGAGCTTTCGGTAAAACTGCTGGACTGAATCCGGATTGTCCAGTGATTTCTAGATAGTCAGGGGTTGTACGAAGACATTACCGCTTCGCCATCTCCCTTTATAATCGGTGCAAAGCCTCAAAAAGTGTCCCCACGAAATATGAAACGGCATCGATTATTCTTTGGAGTCAGTTTGTGTTGCAGCACGTTTTTTCGCTCTCCGGTATAGTAATGTCCCTGCCAAGCCATAAACTAGGCCGAGCACGAATAAAGCAATCCCTAAATAAAATTTATCGCCAGCCCAAATCATGACACCTATCCCTGCAAGGATACAAAGTAATCCAAGGAAGAGGATGTAAAGGGCGTTCTTCATCAACATAAGTAAACAGCCTCCTAATAAGCGGTTAAACTTGTACTATTATAACAGAAAGCGGCTTTGATTTTTATGTGTTATCTGTTAAACTGGCAGACTTTCCGATAAAATGGTAGTAATACAAACAGCGAGGTGCGATAGCATGCTGAGCTTGGTTCCATTGATGATTGAACGAGTGGGAATCATCCTGATAACTGTTTTCCTTTTTTCACAATTGAAAGCGTTTCGACGATTGATTCTTCATAACCAATCAATGAAAGAGAAAATGCTATTACTGCTGATTTTTGGTTTCTTTGGTGTGTTGAGTAATTATACTGGCGTGGAAATACATGGAGACAGCCGGATGGCCAATACGTGGTTATTGGATATTGAGCCGGATAGTGCGATTGCGAATACAAGGATTCTTGGCGTAACCATTGGCGGGCTGCTTGGCGGTCCTTTTGTCGGATTGGGCATTGGATTGATTGCAGGTGTGCACCGGCTGTTCCTGGGCGGCTTCACAGCAGATGCTTGTGCAATATCCACTGTACTGGCAGGATTGGCAGCGGGCATTCTCGGAAGACGGCGCAAACAGCGGAAGCAGTCGACAGCAGGATATGCCATTCTGATCGGCGTTTCCATGGAGATCATCCAGATGGCATTGATTCTGCTTTTGGCAACCGAGTTGGAACCAGCTTGGCAGCTTGTGCAAATTATCGGAGTGCCCATGATTGTCATTAATGGTATCGGTATGCTTCTGTTCATGCTGATCATCCAAATCATCCTTCGCGAGCAGGAGCGGATGCGAGCGCTGCAAACGAATGCAGCTTTTGCCATTGCTGACCGTACTTTGCCGTACTTCCGCCAAGGCCTGAATACGGATTCCTGTAATAAAGTAGCCGAAATCATGCTGGAATGGACAGAAGCTGATGCAATCGCGATTACTGATAAACAGGGTGTGTTGACTCATGTTGGTGTCGGCTCTGATCATCATGTGCCGACAAATGGTTTCGCCACCGAACTGACAAAGCGTTCGCTTCGCGAAGGTCGTGTGCTGACAGCCAGGTCGCAGGAAGAAATCGTCTGCTCTCATCCGACTTGTCCGCTGCAGGCAGCTGTAGTCCTGCCGCTTCGAGCCGGGGAAGATACAGTAGGGACGCTGAAACTGTATTTTACAAATCCAAATGACCTTACTCGTGTGGAACAGGAGCTGGCAGAAGGGTTGGCTAATCTGTTTTCCACACAGCTCGAGCTTGCAGAAGCTGAGCAGCAGAGCAAACTGCTGAAGGATGCGGAGATTAAAGCCTTGCAAGCACAGGTGCACCCCCATTTTCTATTCAACAGCATTAATACAATATCCATTCTGTGCAGAACAGACCCAAATCAAGCACGCCGCCTGCTGCAGGAGCTTAGCCGCTTTTTCCGCAGCAATTTGCAGGGGGCAAGGCATATGCTGATTCCACTTGAGAAGGAGCTTGAGCATATTAGGGCGTATATCTCGCTGGAGCAAGCAAGATTTCCAGAAAAGTTCACCTTGCAGATGGAGATAGAACCAGGCTTGGAGCAGACGCTCGTTCCGCCATTCCTGCTGCAGCCATTGGTCGAGAATAGTGTAAAGCATGGATTCCGTGATACGGAAGCAGACGGATCAATCATGGTAGGCATCAAAAGAAAAGACCAATATGTCAATATCACTGTGAAAGACAATGGGCACGGAATGGAACAGGATAAGCTGGATCAAGCGGGTCGGCAGACGGTGGATTCGGCGACAGGAACAGGAACAGCACTGATGAACATACGGGAACGTCTGGAAGGTATTTATAATCACGAAGCTAAATTACTTATTACAAGTAAGCAGGACGAAGGCACGACTATCCGTATTCAGCTGCCGAGCAATCAGAAAGGGGAGATACCATATGATGACAGCCTTTATCGTCGAGGATGAGCCTCTCGCTCGAGAGGAGCTTGCCTTCCTATTGGAAAACAGCGGAGAAGTGGAGGTTGTCGGAGAAGGATCGACTTTGACCAAAAGTTATGAGGCTATCCGGAGCGCAGCGCCTGATGTCGTCTTTTTGGACATTGAACTAGCTGAAGGAACTGGATTACTGCTAGCGGAGAAGCTGCAAAATCTGCCAAAGGCTCCTTCTTTTGTATTCGCTACTGCGTATGATGAATATGCATTGCAGGCATTTGAGTTGCATGCAGCCGATTATTTGCTCAAACCATTCGATGAGCAGCGGATCAATCAATGCATACATAAATTGCAGCGGATGATTCCAGCTGCTCCAGAGCAGAAAGTGCCGATGAAGAAGCTTCCCGTGATGGAGGATGAGCGTATTTTCCTTCTGGATATCCAGTCCATTGTCTATATCACAACGCAGGCTGGTAAAACACAGATAAAAACACATCAAAAGCTTTTTCACTTGAATGAGCCACTGGCATCTGTGGAAAAGAAACTGACAGAACCTGCTTTTATGCGAGTCCATCGCAGTTATATCGTTCATCTTGAACATGTGACAGCATTGGAGCCATGGTTCAATTCCACGTATAACCTGGTTTTTGGGGATGGCTCCAAGGTGCCGGTAAGCAGGACTTATGTGAAAGAAGTGAAGGAGCGGTTTGGATTATGAGAGAGCTGTCCGAGGCGATTCAATTGAGAAATGAAGGACACCTGACAGAGGCAAATGAAAGATTGGTTCAGCTCGCTTGTATGTATCCAGATAACGCTGAAGTACAATATCAATGTGCGTGGAGTTTCGACGTGCTTGGACAGGAAGCTGCCGCAGTTCCTTATTATGAGCGGGGAATTGCGCTGGGATTTTCCGGTTGTTGCTTTCTTTCGCTTTTGTACACCGGGTGCGCAGTGGGCAATAAGAACAATTCTCACATTCATACACACGATACGTCCGGGTGAATCCATCTTTATCCTGCTTATGTGAGAGGTGGCTGAAAGTGAGCGTACATTGATTTTTCGGTCATATTCTTGCACCTTATCGTCCAATCTTTCGACAATCTGCATCATTTCTTCGGATGATAAGCTATCCGGATCTTCTCGTTCGATGGACGAATGATTTCTTTTTCTACTAATTCCTTGTATCTCTGGTTCGATTTTTCCACCAATTGTGCACTATATTCCTCGATGGAATTGCGCCAGGCAAATGTAAACTTATTGGCGTTCGTTTCGATCTTCGTACCATCGATGAAAATGGCTTCTTCTTCGATCAGCTTCTCCTCGACAAGCTGACAGTGAAACTGGACAAAACACTGCCGTAAAAGTTCTTTGACGTGCGGGTTAACTCGGAAAAGGTTGATAGTGCGATAGCTCGGTTCATAGTCACATCATACGTATACTATCTTGGAGTAATGCTTCAATTACGACCGGAAAAGACCGATTGCGTATAGGCACATAAAATCACTTTCATCATACGAGGATGGTAAGCAGGATGCCGGTTTCTCGGATGAAGCCATCGAAGGCTTCATCTGGAATACTCTCCACCAACTGATTCACCGTGTAGGCAATATCGTGTTCCGGTAATTTTCTACCATGAAATAGGCAGTCATCTCCAAAAAAACGGAGATGACTGCCTATTTCATTTAATTACTTTACTGGGTTTTGTCCCAGCCCCTTTCCTACGATTAGTCAAGTATCTATTTATCTTTTTAATATAGGTTATAGCCTTTTTTTAGGTATAGGAAATAAACCTCGTTGTATTTATTTTTAAAACGAGGGAGAATTCGTGATATAATGAAATTAGTGGTCCATAGAGACCGTGTGCGAGTAATCGTACAATGTATTATTCTTGATCATGGAATAAATACATTTAAGAAGCTTGTTCATGCAAGCTACCGTGGCAACCTTATCCTTTTTGGGTATTGGTTGCTTTTTTAGTTTGTAATAATAGTCGACAATGTGATTAGGAGCTGCTTTTTGTTGGCGAATCATATTCCGTACAATGAAATAAAGTATTTTCCTGCCCTTAGGGTTCCCGCGTTTATTAATACGGTCTTGCCCGTGATACTTTCCAGATTGATATCTTCGGATATCAATACCTATAAAAGCGTTGACTTTCTTATGATCAGAAAAGCGGGACAAGTCACCAAACTCGCCGATAAAAAGAGCAGCGCTAATTTCACCTATACCAGGGAGACTAACTAGTAACTCGAACTCTGGCAGCTTTTTGGAGCTCTCAATTAGTTGAAAAGAAATTTTCTCTTTCTCTTCTAACAGTTGAAGTAGCTGATTCGCGTAATACTGCACTTTTTGGGTTTGAATACTATTGGGAGATACCGCAGGATAGGATTCCTTGGCGTAATCCATGATTTGAACAGCTTTTTGTTTTGAGCGATTTTCCGAGATCTTCTTCGTGGTACTTTTGGATAGTAAATTCTTAATTTTGGTCTGGCTCGAATCCAAAACAAGTGCCGGATGCGGAAACAAACCGATTAGCGTTAAGGCATATGGTGTAATCCTGCTTTGAGAAAAATTGTTCCAGCTCCGGGAAACTTAACTGAAGGGCATGATGCAGGTACATGCGCATACGCTTTATTTCTTCTTCTACTTCTTGATAGAAACGCGCAAGGTCACGAATCTGGTGATACATATCGGACTGTAGTACTTTTTCTTCCCTGGAATGCAGGTAATGTGCTTGTGCTAATTTGTGCGCATCATTTTTGTCTGTTTTCCAGCTACGAAGCGTTGCCATTTCGAGCTGTTTTTTAGCCGCAAGGGGATTCAACAGACAATAACGCAACTGATTCTTTTGACAGAAGGTTTCCACTGGTTTCGAATAAATGCCAGTGGATTCAAACACAAGAACATGGTCACCAGGGAGATTCCGGATTTCCTCAAGTAAGGTGTTAAAGCCTGTCTGCGTGTGCCTTACTTCTCCTTCAGCTAAACAGATTTCACCCTGATAGATGACTTTATAGCTTTTCCCCATTGATACATCTAAAGCAATTACATACTCCAATTTATATCTCCTCTCACGTATTTTGAAAGGTCTTCACTTTTTCATTTCGATTCCAATTTCCTATACACGAGCTCAAAGGCCCCAACATACTTAAACCTGATTCAGAAATGAAAGTGAAGAAGCTCAGTTTATTATTCGGATTCAATATCCTTGAGGCTGATCGAGCTTTCTTTCACCTCTCACTATACTCCTAAAAAGAAAAATAGTGGGCAAAATCATCCGTCGATGACCTTACCCACTAATCTTAGTATGTTTTTTAATTATTGTGCCGTATAACCGCCATCGACAATCAAGCTGTTGCCAGTCATGTAAGAAGAATCATCAGAAGCCAGGAACAGAACAGCTTTCGCCATTTCCTCTGCTTTTCCGAGGCGTTTCATTGGTGTCATCGTGGAAAGTGTCGCTTTATCGTCTTCCGGGATGATCGGTGTGTCGATGAATCCTGGACACAGTGCATTTACGCGAATGTTTTTGTCCGCATATTCAAGTGCAAGGGAGCGCGTAAGATTTACAACGCCGCCTTTTGCCGCATTATATGCTGCAGATCCTGGTGAGCCGACCCAGCCATACATGGAAGCTGTGTTGACGATATTGCCGCTGCCGTTCAGAAGCATCACGCGAAGCGCTTCGCGGGCAACAAGGAACACACCATCCAAGTCCACATTTACTGTGTTGCGCCATTCTGCATAATCCAATTCATGCGAAGGATGGACACGGCCGATACCGGCATTGTTGAATACGATATCGATTTTGCCGTAAGCAGCAACTGCTTGCTTGAAAAGATTTGCTACTTCTTGTTCACTTGTAATATTCGTTTGGATGAAGACTGCTTCTGCACCATTTGCTTTCAGCTCTTCCTCCACTGCTTTTCCTTTTTCTTCGTTCAAGTCGACTAATACGAGCTTAGCACCTTCTGCTGCGAAAAGACGAGCTGTAGCGGCGCCAATCCCTGATGCTCCCCCTGTAATCAGTGCAACTTTATTTTCTAATTTCCCCATTTTTGTTTCCCCCAGTATAATGGAATAAAATCGGTTACAATTTAATTGTAATACTTTGGACACATATCTCAATCAGTAGCTGAAAAGCAGATGTCTAAGTATTGGACAGATAATCCAATACTGTCCGAAAAAAGGGGGTTTTTTTATGGAACATGAACAGGATTCGACATCTAACCGGCGCAATCGGACAAAAATGCATTTTCGTGAAGCGTTGATCAAACTGATCAAGAAAAAGGGGTATCATGCGGTCACAGTTAAAGATATTGTCGAAGAAGCAGCTTATAACCGAAGTACGTTTTATTTCCATTATCAAGATAAAGCAGAATTAGCAGAAGATCTGCTCGACAGGATGTTTACGGGACTTGAAGAGTCCGCTGGTATCACCTATACCCTAGGAAAAGAAACATTTACAAAAGATCTAAATAATTCCTCATTCTCTATCATCACTTATTTTTATGAAAACAAAAGCTTCTTTGAACTGATTAATTATGAGGACACGCTTCCAAGCATGCATACGCGATTACCGAATGTGATTCGGAAAATTTATAAGGAGCAATTCGAATTCAAAACATTAAATGATTTGCAGGTGAATATGGACTACTTCAAAGTCTATGCAGCGTTAGGTTTTTATGGGCTGATACGCGACTTGATTGCAGAGGATTTCCAAACGCCAAAGGAACAGTTCGCAAAGGACGTTATCGAATTATCACAAACACATATTCAATCAGTTACATATATTGGGCGTTAGGACAAACAGTAGAAAAAAGCTCAGCCTCATCAAATGAAAGGGAGACTGAGCTTTTTTGCATGAACGCCTATCAGACAGGTTTATTTTCTTCTTCTTCCTCTGCTTTCCACCATAATGCATCTTCTGGATTCTCAACAGCTTCTTTATATTCGGATTTGGTGGAGACGGTTGGATAGGACCCTTTCAAGGATTTTCCTGATGTACTCTTGAACAAGAATAGAATCACTAGGAATCCGATAATGCTGACGATTGTCAAATACCATGCAGGTGCTAAGTTATTCCCTGTTTGGTGGACGAGCCATGTGGAAATCAATGGCGTAGTACCACCGAATATGGATACCGAGACATTGAAGGTCACAGATAATGTTCGATATCTGATATCTGTATAAAACATCGTTGGCAGTGATCCTGGCATTGTGCCTTCATAAGTAGCAAGTAACACACCCAGAATGAGAATACCTAACGAAATAAATAGTAAACCATCCAAGTTCACCAAATAAAACGCAAATGCAGATAAGAGGGATAAGCCTCCTAAACCAATTAAGAACACGGTTTTGTTTCCGATCATATCACTGAGCTTACCGAACATCAGAGCCAGCGGAACCATGATTATCATTACAATTGTGATCAGAACAGTTCCGACAGTACTGGATAATCCTACAATCTCATCTAAGTAGGAAGGCATGTAGGATAACAGCATATAGTTTGTCACATTAAAGAACGCTACGGCTACAAAACAAACAAGAATATCTTTTTTGTGGTTCTTTAATATCGAAAGGAAGCTTTCTTCCTCTTGACCATCATCACCTGAAAGATCATTTTCAAAAATCGGTGATTCTTCCAGGCTCTTTCTTAAATACAGCCCGACAAGTCCTAATGGCAAACCGAGTAAAAACGGTATTCTCCAGCCCCATGAAGCCATTTGTTCATCGGACAATGTAATAAAGAGTAAACTGGCGACCAGTGAGGCGAATATATAGCCTGTAAGCGTACCGATTTCCAGTCCGCTTCCCAGAATGTTACGCTTATTATCTGGGGAAGATTCAGCAATATAGACCATTGCACCAGCATATTCACCGCCGGTGGAGAACCCTTGTATAATTCTGGCAATCAAGAGAAGTATCGGCGCCCATACTCCAATTTGATCGTAAGTAGGAAGCAAACCGATAAGCAATGTAGAACAAGCCATTAAAATGATTGTGGTCGTTAAAACGACTTTTCTCCCCAACTTGTCACCTATCCTGCCAAATATAACACCGCCTAGCGGGCGCATTAAGAAGGCAATCGCAAATGTTCCGAAGGTAAATACTAATTTCAATTGATCATTCTGAACGGCAGTAAAGAAATTTTGACTGATGATAACAGCTAAATAGGAATATAAACCAAAATCGAACCATTCCATCGCGTTTCCTACACCTGTAGCAAACACACTTTTCTTCGCTGTTTGGATATCCACAACGTTAATCTTCTTCTTGTTGAATTTCATTTTTTGTCAACTCCATGTTTATACGGTTATACAAGGAAAATACAGTCGAATGGGATAGAAGCAGATTTGATTGATTTCTGTCTGTGTTTTCGCAAGCTGTATTGAATTCAGCAAAGCTATAGGAAGATGTATCCATCATTCGGGGTATAGGGAAATCCTCCACTTTTTTGATTTATTGTTCATCTTCTTCGTATGTGAAGTTATTGTGCACCAAAAGCTTCTTGGCCATACTGCGAAAGCGAAAGAACGAAGCTTAACTGCAATAAGATAATAATTCAACCCAAAAAAGCTTTTCAAATTGATTTGAAAAGGGCCATTTATTTGGTGAAATTATTCAATCTAAATAAATCAATCAGCAAGTAAAGGAGAGATTATCCTTCTTTCCGCCATGATTAGTACATACACCTTTGAACAAACAGCTAGGCTAATGATGACCCTTGTATTTCCGCTCTTTTCGACTTATATTAATTATCCTGATACGCGGCGGTATAAACATCAAATGATACAACTTATCTAATTTGTATGGTAAGCTGTCCTATACCATAGTATTTTTGTGATGTCATCTTTGAATTCAGGATGAAGAAGGACGTATATGCCATTGACTGTAATCGGATGACAAGCACAAATGCAGCAGAACAGACGAAAAAGAGGTGCTGGAATGAGATTCAGTGAATTTGAAGTAGGGCAGCGCTATGAAACAAAATCGATCAAACTATCCAAACAAGATATCATCGACTTCGCACTAGTATACGATCCGCAATATATGCACATAGATGAAGAAAAAGCGAAGCAAGGACGCTTTGGCAATCTGATTGCGTCAGGGATGCAAACGATGAGTGCATCATTCAAGCTGTGGGTCGAGGAAGGAATTTACGGTGAAGAAGTCGTAGCTGGCACCGGTATGAACAATGTCCAATTCATCAAGCCGGTATTCCCCGATGATGAACTGAGGGTGGTCGTGGAAGTGATCGAAACTGTGCCAAAACGTCGCGGCAATGGTATCGTAACGGTACAGCTGACTACATATAATCAAGATGACAGCAAAGTATTTCAAGCTGAACTAAGTGCGCTTATAAATAATTAAATGGAAAAGGAGGCATCTGCTACAGATGTCTCCTTTTAGCTTCCGGTTATTTCATTGGCGGCCTTCTCGAAGCAAATATTCACGGTTCGCTGATTGGAACGAGTCCGATGCATGACGCCAGCTGGAATGGTAAATAGGTCACCAGGCAGTAAGCTGACTGTCCGATCTTCCAGGTCTATGTATAGCTCACCTTCCAGGATGAAGAAAGATTCATCACAATCGTCATGCTTATGCCAATGATATTCCCCATCTATCACAGCGAGACGAACAACATGATCGTTCACCTCACTAACGATTTCATTCATATATAAAGCGGAATCTTTCGTAAGCTGAGCCAATGGCAGCAGCTCAAGCTGGCCAATCGGCTCAGCTATAGTGGAAGAGCGGAATTCACTTTGAAGCAGGCTGAAAAGGAGGACATCCTGAAATTTCCCTTCCCATTTCCGTCCTTGGCGGTTGATGCCCTCTTGGCGGAAGCCTGCACGTTTGACCAATCGCTGGGATGCAATGTTATCGGCATTGACCTTAACCTCGAGCCGGTTCAATTCCAGTCTGTCAAAGCCGATGTGCAATAGTTCGTGCAAGGCAGCCGTCATGAAACCTTGGCGCCAATAAGCGCTGCCCAACTCGAATTCGATTTCGCCTGTCTCATGCAGGAAGTTCAAGCGCTTGAACCCGCATGTGCCAATGACAGTCTGATCATCATGTTTCCGGATAGTATACCTGCTTGCGTGCTTGGTCTGTTCCAACTGCTTGATCCGGGCTTTCACTTCTGACAGTGATAGCAAGATGCTGTACCGCGTCCATTTGGTTACGACAGGATCTGACCAGATTGGAAGCAATGCATGGGCATCCTCCTGGGAGATCGGCTTAAGTAAAACTAATTTATGAGACATTTTTTCCTCCTTCTCGTTATGCGACTGCCTGTCTCGCTGTGTCTCCATTACAACTGCTAAGATTGCAAAGACAGCTTGTAATAATAGATGGCCAGATCGTTCTGTCCTGTTTCTGTATAATAAGCAGCCAATTCATTGGCGTAAGTCCGGACATTGTAATGGTCGCCCTTCTGCCGGAATAAATCGATACCCTCTATCCATACTGTTTCGAAATTAGCACGATCGACATACTTTTTGTGCAGCATGGCAAATTCCCACTTGAATATTTCATCCTTCTCATCGATGCTGAGCTGGAATCCTTCCTGATAGGCATCCATTGCCAAATCTTTCTGTCCTGTCTTCCAATAGGAATCAGCCAGTAGGAATAGCGTCTGCAAATAAGCATTGTATGTCCGGTACTTCCTTGCAGCTGTTAAATATGGAATAGCTGCTAATGGCGTTTGCTGGACAGAATACAGATAACCAATATTATGCTGAATCAACGCGGCCAGGTGACCTTCATGCTCAAAATCGGTATGTGATAAAGCATCATTTAGCGTATTTTCTGCTAAGGTGAATTCCTTTTGCTCGATAAAATTCAGCCCTCGCATCAATTCGCTGCGAGCAAGCAGATAGCGATAATCAGGATATCTCTCAAAGGTTTTCACTGCATATTCAGTGTGGAAAACAGCGAGGGATGTAATATCCAAATGATGATATGTCATTGCTTTGCGGAAGTGGAAATCTCCATGTTCCACTTCATCATCCATGGAAGAGAGATATTCCTCTGCTTTTTCAAAAGAGGCCAGTGCACACATATATTCTTTCTCCTCACACAAACACATTCCTTCTGCAAGGTGATAATAATAATGCAATGCTGGTACAAAGGCATGCTTATACTTGCCTGCTTCCCTATGGTATATTTTGCTTTTTTCCAAATCGGATACAAGCACATGAAACCTGCAGGAGAGTAGTAAATACACGATGTAGAGCGTATCCTCCTGTTTCAGTTCCTCGATTCGTCCTGATAATGCATGATACAAATCCGATGCTTCCTGCCGCTTCCCAAGCCTGATTGAACGAAACCAATCTTCCAAATCTGCCGTCAAATTCTGGTCTAAAACGAGCAAACTCCTGTCCATACGTGTCCCCTTTGTTATAGTCTTTCGTTATATTTTACCATTTTCGTCGAAATTTGTAGATAAAGTTGCAATGGTTGGTAATTTTTTTGAGTGGATCAGGGCTGTCGGCAAGCCGAGAGAGTACCATATTTTTATGAATGCACCATTGAAATTCCATAGTAAGTTGTAAGAGGCATAACCAGTAAAGGGTGTTGCGGGAAACCATGAAGAGGAAACTAGAGCATGGTCAAAGATTTATCTGTACCTATGATTCCGTTCATCGTGCCGAAAATCGGTTTACTTACAGGGTTACGTACGATCTTTGTTGGCTTTTTGGCCAACAACCGTTTTGTCCAACTCCGGATTTAAGGGATTCGAGTTGTATTCCAATTTTACAAGCGAAGGGCTGAAGATCTTGTTGAAGAGGTGCCAAAAAAGAGTTTTCACATTGTGGAGCCTCTTTTTTACTAAGCTTTCCCAGTTTATTGACAGATTTCTTACAGTTGCCGGGTTTCTGCCAGAATCGCCGCCTAACTGCTTACTTTCGATCTTGAATTTTTGATATAATGCGAGGTAATCAAAGTTAAATAAAAGTAAGGTGATAATCATAAAAAAGCTTAAAAATGCTCTATTCTTCCTGCTTGGGACTATTTTCTTGGGCTTTGGTATAGCGGGAATCGTTCTGCCTGTATTGCCTGGAGGTCCTTTTTTAATGGTTGCCACATTTTGTTACGCGAAAAGCTCCAAACGGATTGACGATTGGTTTAAAAGCACCACTTTCTATACAAAATATGTACTCGCAATCAAAGAAAAGAAGGGCATGACTCTCAAAGAAAAAATCCGCATCAACATAATCGCGGATGCTTTCATCCTGTTTTCGGTATTTTATATTGATATATGGCTTGTGAAAATATTGTTGATTGTACTTGGTCTGATTAAGCATTATTACTTCATAAAAAAGATAAAAACGATAAAACCGGAGCAAGCAAGCGACGGTATCAAAACTCGTGCATAGTTAAAAATCAAAGGAAAGACCGTTTTCTGAATGGGAAACGGTCTTTTTACGATATTTTATTTCCAACTGCAATCCACCGGCCATCAATATCTTCAAATACAAATTCCTTATTGCCATAATCGGTCATCATCAAAGGGCGCACAATGGTTATACCCGCATCCACAAGTTCCTGCTGCATCGCCGCCAGCTTCTCCGTGATGAAATATGCATCATAACCATAGCCATACTGCAAGCGATTCGGGAAAAATCTTTGAAGGGCGGATTGCGTCAGAACAAGCTCGATATTATCCCGATAGAGGCATATATGCGGTTCTGTGCTTTGGAGATAAGGTATAGCCTGAAAACCAATTTTCCCGTAAAAATGAGCCGTCATATGCAAATCAGGACAGGGGAATATCTGCAGTAAATGGGAAAAGGATGGTTTTGTCATAAAGACGCACCACTGACTTTAAATCCGATATGTAGGGTATTCATGTTCTTTCCTCCTTAATTCTATATACGCTCTTATCTGCGGTTTCTCCTTCTATTGACTCCCCTTGTCATCATCAGGCATATTTATGAACAAAAAGTGTATCGCAGCAATCTTTATTCGACAGGAAACGTATATACAGTATAAAGAGGGAAATAGGGGGATGTGGATGACAAAGGTTTTATTTGATCTTTGGTATCATTTGCATATTGAATCTGGAGCTTTTCACCGAATGGCATCGTATCATCTTTTTTATTTTGATACTTTCAGTGTATAAAAACAACATGTCTCATTCTATATTTTGAAAGATGCAATTTGTCAATTTGAGGTTGCAATGCTGTTAAATTGCGGTTTTTATGCAGGGATTTAAGATTTAAGCGTAATAATGAAAAACCAAGCCTGGGCAATCAATCTGTCCGGGCTTGGTTTGTTGATTTACCATAGCCTGTGATTATAGCAGCAGTAAAAAAGAATCGTCATGATAAAGCCAGTCAATGGATAATCCATTAAAATTTCCAATGTCAGCATACTTAATCCGGCGAGGATGAACAATAGCTTGCTAATCAAATTTCTCATATTTCCACGGTAACATTTCCGTTTAAATGGAAGTCAAGTGAGGATTTACATTTTACATTATGGTGTGCGAATTGCTGATCATTGTTACTAGCTTATATACATGTAGTTTATTTATATCGTACATTGCGATATAATTGCTAGGAGGGAGTGATGATTTGTCTATTCAACAATTAAATGAGCTATATATGAACATATACCATCAGCTTCGTTTTACCTATCAAGATAAACTGACCCACCAAGCTGTACGGATTCTCCAGACGATCAGGATGGAGGAAGAAGTGCATGTATCCAGGATTGCTGCGGCCTTGGGGGTTTCCCATAATACAGCATCGGAGCATGTGAAGCGTCTCATTCAGAAGGGATACATCCTAAAACAGCGGGATACAGCCGATGAACGAAAGGTCTATCTCCAGCTAACCGAGCGGGGCACGACGAGTGTAAAACAGCATACAGAATTGGATGAAGAGAAGCTGGGTATTGTGATGCAGTCACTTTCACAAGAGGATCAGGAGACAATTGTGGCTGGATTCCGCTTATTGGAGGAGCAGGCGAGAAAATGTTTTTCATCGTAAAGATTCTCGTCAGTGCCGTCATCATTGGGGGCGTTACCGAAGTTGCAAAAAGATACCCGACCTATGGAGGAATCATTGCAGCGCTTCCGCTTGTGAGCTTACTTAGTATATTGTGGCTTTTCATTCAAGGACAAACTGCACCACAATTATCCCGTTTTGTCTGGGGAGTCGTGACAGGTCTGCCAGCGACCATCGTAATGCTTGTCTGTTTGTATATAGCTTTACGGATGACCGGCCATTTGGCTTTTTCATTGCTGATAGGAGTGATTAGCTGGCTGGTGTTTTTGTTTGTACAACAGAAAGTAGTTGCTCTCCTTTCTGGATCCTGAAAAGAAGTCATCACACTGATTCTTTTCATTCTTCGTTTCTTGTAAGAAATAAATTAAAATCCAGTTAGAGATGTTGCCAAGTTTTGTTCCAGGGATTTGACAAATTCTATCAGAATCTTTAACCTGAAAAAGGTTTAACCAAGTTATGATATTCTGGTAGAATCGAGTGATAAGAATGAATGATTTAGGTAATTTGATAGAGAATTATGGATATATTGGAATCTTTATCATCTTAGTGCTCGGAATAGTAGGCTTACCTATCCCTGATGAAGTGCTTCTGACTTATGTTGGTTATAATATCTTTATCGGAAGAATGAGCTGGATTGGGGCAATATTGGCTGCTTTAGCTGGGGCTCTGATAGGTATATCAATCAGTTATTTGCTCGGGAAGAAGCTTGGACTGCCATTTCTTCGTCGTTTTGGTCCAAAAGTCCATATCACAGAAAATAAAATTGATTGGACGCAGTCGTACTTTGAAAAACACGGTGGTTTGTTATTGATGTTCGGTTATTTTTTGCCAGGAATTCGTCATATAACGGCATACATAGCGGGTATAGCGGATTTTCGGTTTGGCAAATTCGCCATTTTTGCTTATTTAGGAGCCATATTATGGGTTAACGTCTTTATTATGCTCGGAATCTTGTTGGGAGACAATTGGACTGTCATTGAGACAATATTGCATGATACCACCAAGATTGCTGTTATTGTGATATGTGTGGCAGCATTACTATTCTTCTATTTCAGATATCGGAAAAAGAAAACGGACTAAGAAAAATGTCCGATTCTATCTCCTACCTTAATTGATTGATTTAGAGAAATCCCTGAGAAAGATAGCTGTGTGAATAATAGAATAACAGTAGACCCGAAGGAGAAGAAACCCATTTCTTCTCCTTTCTCCAGCTTATCTGATTGATAAGTCACATGAATACTATTTACGTTTAAAGCGCCGACTTTGATAACAGCGCATTTATTTTTGTTGTGCGTATCGATTTCTGTAATCTTGCGGAAGTTGGTGGTCAGGGGACGCGTCCCATATTTTAATCCAAAGTTGTTAACTGGATATGATTTACCGCCTAATGTCCGGCTGTCTCTTATTTGTCCATTCACAGGACTGTGTATCCGATGGTAATGGTGTGGAGAAAGATAGACTACTATATAATTACCGTTATTATAGTTAGCAGCATGACTTTCCCCACCAAGCAGCTCTGCGATGGATAGCTGCTGGTTTTTGACAGAAACGGTCATCCCATCCCTAATTGAGCCGTAATCATTGATCAGGCCATCAACAGGACTGACGGCACTGGAGGGATGGTTGTCAATTGTACGAACACCGGGTTTTAATTGTCTAGTGAAGAGTGCTTGCAGGCTTTCATATGAAGCTGGCGGATAGCGCATATCCTCCTTATTCAACTTATAAACGGAAGTGAAAATAGGTATGAGGAATCGGCTGTACTTGGAGCTGGTAAAAGCAGCGATCCCCTTGGATATATATTTGTTTCCAGTTAACTCTACGAGTGATTTCAAGCATGGTTTTAACACGATAAGGTAACCCCTAACAATCTGAAATTTAATAGTCTAATTGGAACTGTAATATAAAATTATCAATTTGTAAAAGGTGTGAACAAGGATGAACATCAAAAAACATATACCAAATGGAATAACACTAGGAAACTTATATTGCGGCTTTTTGTCAATTGGATTGACAATAGGGGATTATTACAAAAGCGCAGCATTCCTGATTTTTTTTGGTATGATCCTAGATGGATTGGATGGGCGTATCGCCCGTATGCTCCATGTGAAAAGCGACATTGGTGAACAACTGGATTCACTAGCAGATCTAGTGACATTCGGTATTGCTCCAAGTATTCTCTTTTCATATACAAATAGAATTGATGGCAACTATTTCGATTTTGCATTAGCGGGACTGTTTCTGCTTTGCGGTGCATATCGTCTGGCACGATTTAACTCTGAATCAACAGAGGATAATTCTTATTTCATCGGGGTGCCGATCACTGCTGCGGGAGGCATACTAGCTTTAACGACTTTACTCTACTCGCACATTCCAGCGGCAGTTAATATCCTTATCATCAGTATACTCAGTTATATGATGGTAAGCCGTATCAGAGTTCCAAGTTTTAAGAATCTCTCTCTTCCAAACTATGGTACGTTAGTGACAGTTCTTATCGGTATCGGTGTGCTATTGATTGATATAAGTCCATATCTACCGCTGGCCATCTCCCTGTACCTTGTTACACCTATTTACTTTCTATATGTTTCTTATCGAGTCATTGTTTTGAGGACACGTCGTAAAGGATAAATGCTGCCTAGTCTAGCCTTCCCATTCCTTAGTTTAGGGCATTATTGGACGTTTCCTCCGGTTATGCTTATGGATTTGAGGGGATTTTACTCCATTGGCATTACTATAAATCGATAGCTTTAATCGATTTAATTTATTCACGACGTAGTAATATCTTCAACTTGGAGAAGCGAATATGCATAAGGATGGCGGTAGATTGAGGCCTTTCTTGAATAAACAATAATAATTTGACAGCCCAGAGTGCATATTTCATATTCTCTAATGAGCTGAGAGAATTATATGTAATCCAACAACTATATTTAACAATCTATTCTGTCAGGATAAATCTATCGCATAATAACCTGGCTGGTGTTTTTAGTGATACAACCGAAATTAGCCGCCCTCCTTTTTGATGCCTTCTTTTGCATTTCATCCTGCCAATCCTGCAACTCATCCCCATAAATTCCGCTTTCTATGATGTAAACGCTATCAATGACGACTTTATCTCGTATAGTGGAGGGGTAGATAACTTCTGCTTTGAGGGGGCGGAATGAAATGAATGCGATTACAATGGTGATCGGCTCGATTTGTATTTTGATGATTGTCTACCGCTTATATGGAACATTCATGGCGGTAAAAGTGCTCAAGCTGGATGATTCAAAAAAGACACCGGCGCATGAGCTGGAGGATGGCAAGGATTATGTGCCGACGAACAAATGGGTGTCATTTGGACACCATTTTGCGGCAATTGCGGCAGCGGGTCCGCTTGTCGGTCCGATTCTGGCGGCGCAGTTCGGCTACTTGCCTGGTTTGCTTTGGCTATTGATTGGTGCAGTTATCGGGGGAGCTGTCCATGATATGGTCGTCTTGTTCGCATCCATGCGGCAAAAAGGAGAGTCCGTAGCGGAAATCGCCAAACGGGAGCTTGGTCCGGTAGCGGGTTTCTGTACAGGACTTGCCATGCTATTCATCATCACGATTACGATGGCAGGCTTATCCTTGGTTGTATTGCATGCATTGGAAGAGAATCCGTGGGGGACATTCTCGGTTGGTATCACGATTCCGATTGCCATGGCTGTTGGCTTGTATCATCGTAAAACGGGTAATCTGAAGCTTGCTACCATAGTTGGTTTTGCGCTGATCATGGCAGGCGTATTCGTCGGACCGCTTATCGTCGATACGCCATTAGGGGACTTTTTGACATTAGATGTAAAGACATTATCCATTCTTTTACCGATTTACGCATTTTTTGCGGCAGCACTGCCGGTATGGCTATTGCTGGCACCGCGTGATTATTTGAGCAGCTTCCTGAAAATCGGGGTGTTCCTGGCTTTGATCCTTGGTGTATTCGTCGTGAATCCTGGAATTCAAATGCCTGCTTTCACAGAATTCGTCGGCGGGGGAGGACCGGTGATGAATGGTCCTGTATGGCCGTTCATTTCGATCACGATTGCATGCGGTGCGATTTCAGGTTTCCACGCATTTGTTGGTTCCGGTACGACACCGAAGATGATCAATCGCTGGAGCGACATCAAACCAGTTGGCTTTGGCGCGATGCTAGTAGAGTGTGTGGTCGGTATCATGGCCTTGATCGCAGCAACAGCTCTTCATCCAGGAGACTATTTTGCAATCAACTCCACGCCAGCTGTATTCCAGACGCTCAATATGAGTACGGTGAACCTGGCAAGTTTGAGTGAATCCATCGGACTTGACCTGGAAGGCAGGACTGGAGGAGCCGTTACATTGGCGGTGGGGATGACGTTTATCTTCACGTCGATCTCATGGTTCGACAATTTGGCATCGTTCTTCTTCCAATTTGTGATCATGTTCGAGGCATTGTTCATCCTGACAGCGATTGATTCCGGTACACGTGTCGCACGTTACTTGATTCAGGATTTCGGCAGCGTGTTCTACAAGCCGCTCAAACGCGTCGACTGGCTGCCAGGTAATATATTTGCCAGTGCGCTTGCTTGCTTCCTGTGGGGATACTTGCTGTTTTCCGGAGATATCAGCTCCGTCTGGGCACTGTTCGGTGTATCCAACCAACTGATGGCTTCCATCGGTTTGATCATCGGGGCAACCATCATCTTGAAAATTGCGGATAAGCGCCGTTATATGCTGACTTGCTTGATCCCGCTTGCATATTTATACGTAACGGTTAACTACGCTGGTTACTGGATGGTAACGAATGTGTACTTGAATGCAGATGCAGCAGGCTATAATGTATTGAATGGCGTTTTGTCGATCATCATGCTGATATTAGGGCTCGTCATCATGGTGACGGCTGTCCGCAATTGGATGCAGAATTGGAATCGTCCAAATGTAGCATTGAGAAGGGAATCTGTATAAAAGGGGGAAAGGCCGGCATATGGTGCCGGTCTTTTTGCGTACAAAAAATATTGATAATAACCTGTTGACACAGTAATTTTAAATGATATATAATTATCTCGAATTCGAGGTAAATATCTTCTAGCGTTTTCATATTTTTTTATCCCAATATCTCGAATTCGAAACAATTCTTTTGATGATATATCTCGAATTCGAGGTAATTGAGGAGATGAAGAAAATATGGCGCAATTCACCGATTTAATCAACCAGAGGAGATCTGCAAGTAACTTTCTTCCGGATCACCCAATTTCGAAAAATGAACTTGATGAAATTTTCAACTTAGTAAAGCTGGGGCCATCAGCCTTCAATCTGCAGCATACGAATTACGTAGTTGTACTGGACCAAGTTAAGAAACAGAAACTAAAAGACGCCGCAAATGGACAGTACAAGGTCGAAAGTTCCTCGGCAGTCATTCTTGTACTCGGCGATAAACAAGCCTTCCACCAAGCTGCCGACATATATAAAGGCTTGAATCTGTTAGGTGTCATCAATAAACAGGAATATGATCTGATGGTGAACGATACAGTCTCCTTCTATGAAAAACGCGGAGAAGTATTTCACCGGGACGAAGCAATCCGCAATGCTTCCCTGTCTGCCATGTTATTCATGCTGGCGGCCAAAGAAAAAGGGTGGGATACTTGTCCGATGATCGGCTTTGATGCCGAAAAAATAAAAGAAATATTGCATGTTCCTGAACAATATGAAGCCGTACTGATGATCACCATCGGCAAAGAGAAAACAGCAAGCAGAAAACCAAGAGGATATCGCAGGCCCGTCAGTGAATTTGTAAGTTATCAATAAAGAATTGGGGAGGGATTATAAATGACAAAACAAACGCAAGGCATTCATCATATAACCGCAATTGTAGGCCATCCTCAGGAAAATACCGATTTCTATGCTGGTGTACTGGGACTTCGCCTCGTGAAAAAGACAGTGAACTTCGATGATCCAGGAACATATCATCTTTACTTTGGCGATGAAAAAGGTAAACCAGGAACGATCATCACCTTCTTCCCGTGGCCGAATGCATATCAAGGTCGAATCGGCGACGGCCAAGTCGGGGTTACATCTTATGTCGTACCAAAAGGCGCACTGGCATTTTGGGAAAACAGACTGACAAAATTCGACATAGCTTATACAAAAACGGAACGCTTCGGCGAGACATATTTGCAGTTTGATGATGTGCATGGATTGCATCTGGAAATCGTGGAAAGAGAAGCAGGCGAAGCAAACACATGGACATTTGGCGGTGTGACGCCCGATGTTGCGATCAAAGGATTCGGCGGCGCCATCCTTTATTCCAGTAGACCTGGTGAAACAGGGCAGCTACTAGAGCAAATGGGTCTTGAGAAAGTCGGCGAAGAAGGCAGCTATATCCGTTATCAGGCAGCTGGTGACATCGGTAACATAATTGATATCAAACAGACAACGAGCGGCAGGAGTCAAATGGGTGTCGGAACTGTCCACCACATCGCATGGCGTGCAAGTGATGATCAAGACCAGTTTGATTGGAGTGAATATGTATCTAGCTTGGGTTATGGCGTGACGCCCGTCCAGGACCGCAACTATTTCAATGCCATCTATTTCCGGGAGCACGGCCAGATTCTTTTTGAGATTGCAACGGACCCACCGGGATTTGCGATTGATGAGTCGGGGGACACAATGGGTGAGAACTTGATGCTCCCGTTGCAGTATGAACAGCATAGGGAGAAAATTGAGAACCATGTGCTGCCATTTGAAGTGAGGGAACTGGATTAACTGCGCATATTTCCTGACGATCCTGATATCTCGAAATAGAGATGAATGACATAAGAATTACATGCAGAACTATTGAAGCAATCAATGGGGGTGGTTCTTATAAATTAATGAATAGAGGCTAACTATATAAGAGGAGTGTAAATTTACATGGGATTTTTGGATAAATTATTCGGAAAAACAAAGGAGAATGAAATGATGGAAAACGTTAAATTGGCAATAGTTTATTACAGCATGGGCGGCACGAACTATCAAATGGCAAAATGGGCAGCAGAAGCAGCAAAAGAAGCTGGTGCAGAAGTAAGAGTACTGCAAGTACAAGAGCTTGCGCCACAATCCGTCATTGATGCAAACCCAGCGTGGAAAGCGCAAGTAGAAGCAACAAAAGACGTACCAGTGGCAGCTTCTGAGGATTTGGAATGGGCAGATAGCATTATTTTCAGCGTACCGACGCGCTTTGGTAACATGCCATCCCAAATGAAACAATTCCTCGATATCCAAGGCGGTCTATGGGCAAATGGCAAAACAGTGAATAAAGTAGTCAGCGCCATGACATCCGCACAAAACCCGCACGGCGGACAGGAAGCAACACTGCTTTCCCTTTACACATCCATGATGCATTGGGGCGCAATCATCGCAACACCAGGCTATACAGATCCGGTTCTATTCGCAGCTGGAGGAAACCCTTACGGCACAAGCGTGACTGTCGGCCAAGACGGCAAGATGATCGAAGATGTGGAAGCTGCGGTGAAACATCAGGCAAAACGAACAGTTTCTGTTGCAGAATGGGTTAAAAAAGGGAACCAATAATGATAAAGAGGACACTTCGCGCTCAGGAGTGTCCTCTTATTTTAGTTTATGTCGACACCCATTTGTTGTCTTGCCTGGTCGAGTATCTCGATTGTAATGATGGAATTGTCCCATGTATTGATCGAAGACTGCTGTTTGTTCGTTTGGATGAGCTGGATGAATTCAGCTATTTCGTAGTACATCGGGTCGTATCCCTGCGGTTTGCTGATATCTTCTTTTGTTCCGTCAGGCCAATGTATTTCCGCTCCTTTGGGGCTGCTTATATGATGAACCACTATCGTACCTTTTTCGCCGATGATCTCAGTAGGCAGATAGGAATTTGTAATACACGAAAACATGACACTTGCTTTGACTTCTTCATATTCAAGCTGCATATGCCCTTGACCGTCGACACCCGACTCAAGGACGGTTCCGATCGCCTGAATGGATGTTGGTCTGCCGAACAGCGCAACCAAGGGGGCGATCGTGTACACGCCAAGATCCATTAAAGCGCCGCCGGATAATGCTGGATTGAATAGGTTTGGCAGTGACCCTTTCTTCAAATCATCGTAAAATGCAGAGTACCGGCAGCTTGAAGAAAAGTAAGATCGTACAGGGCCGATTTTATGCAGATGTTCTTTGACTGCCAGAAAGTTCGGCATAAATGTTGACTTCATGGCTTCCATGAGAACGACGCCTTCTTGTTCTGCTTTCTTGATCATGGATGATACTTCTGCACTGTTGGAGGCAAATGGCTTTTCGCAAAGCACATGTTTTCCGTTTTCCATAAACAAGATTGCTTGCTTTGCATGCAAAGCATTGGGCGTCGCGATATAGATGGCATCAATTCCATCATGCCTGGCCATCTCACTGATATCAGTAAATGATAAAGGAAGCTGATGCTTCTTGGTAAAAGCTTGTCCTTTTTCTTTCGAACGGGAGTAAACAGCTGTGACATTGAAATCGCCATGCTGTCTGCCAGCCGCAATGAATCTTTCGGTTATCCAATTTGTTCCGACAACACCAAAATTGATCAATCTGCGTCCACATCCTCTCTGGGGTGTATACAATTTATCTTATACGTTCATAGTACTCCATATCATCGTTAAATAGCAGAAGAAACAGGTTAAGTTCCGTTTTTTAATGATAATCTTGCTGCAGTAACGTTCCGCAGGGGAAGATTGATAGCAAGAGTTATAGTAAATTATAAAAATGGTTTATTCCGATTCAATAAACGTTTAAGTTTTTATGATTTGATCAAATCATAGAAGCATTTGCTGATTTCAAGGTTAGATAATGTAAAGCCTGCTTCCATAAAAGGATACAGGCTGTTTGTAGGGATTATTTATTCCATGCATTGAAAAAACGATGCTGCCAAGGTCGGTTTGCTTCTCTGCGGTATCATGATGATTTGCATATCCAACTAAGCTACTTATAACAATCGTACCGATCAGTACCAATGCAAAAATAACTTTCTTCATACAAATCCTCCTCTTTTACTTAAGAGTCAGCAGATGATATTTCATTGCAAGTTCGTATTCCTTCTTTTCCGTGTAATAGCGGGCTAACTCTTTTGAGAAAACCCTGACATTGTAAAAATCCTCTACATTGTGGAAATAATCTATTCCCTTCTGCCAGACGCTTTCAAAATTCAATCTGTCTTCATACTTTTTATGGAGCATTGCGAATTCCCATTTCTTCGTCATATTATCTTCTTCAATGCTGATTCGAAATCCTTCTTTATAGATTTCCATCGCTTTGGAAGGTTGATTGATTTTCCAATAACAATCAGCTAATAAGTATAGGATTTTCAATTTGATACGGTCTTGTTTTCCTTGTAAGGCGGCGTTGAGGTAGGGAATGGCTGCAGCAGGCAGATCACGCTCTGTATACAGCACACCGAGATTAAGGTTCGCAGAAGATATGAAGTTTTGATTATCGATTTTTTTAAAAGTTGCTAAAGCCTTCAGGAGAAATCCTTCAGCTAGTTCGTAGTTATGTTGATCCATATGGTTTGCACCCTGCAGCATCTCTGTGCGAGCCAGCAAAAATTCCAGACTATCAGAAGAGCTGAACTCTTTTGCAGCTCTTGCTGCGTGAAGAACGGATAGATTGGTAACATCAAGAAAATAGAAGGTCATAGCTTTCCGGAGGTGAAATTCACCTATCACTACTGGATCTTCCAGCTGCTCTATATAATTCTCGGCTTTCTCAAAGTAAAGTAGTGCACTTTGATAATCTCTTTTATCGTAGAAAAATATACCTTCTGCCAGGTGCAGGAAGTATCGATGGGTGTCATTGAAGTGAATATCGTATTCCTTGGCATTCTCAAGCGAGAGCATGCTATTCTCAGCGTCTCCCATTGTCAAAAAATGATGGCTTTCAAGCAGAAAATATGTGATAAGTGTCTCGTCATCAAACCCATTAATATGATTCTTAAGCTCTTTATGGATACGTGCGGCAGATTCTTTGTTATCAAATCGAATTCGAACAGCCCAATCATTCATTAGAGCTGCAATATTAAGGTGATTCGAGATGTTCCGTCCCATCAAGCAAAGCTCCTTTGAAAAAGTTAGTAGTAAAATAATTCTACCAGTTTTTGTCGGTTATTGGCGAAGTGGATTTTTTATGCTTATTTGAGTTTTCTATTTTTGTACTGTGTCCCGGCAAATTCTTCTGAAGGCTTAAAGGAAGAAAGGAACAAATAAGTCAAATTGCGGTTCGGGCATGGAAACAGTTTAACATCTTAAAGGAAAGACTTGCATACTTTATCCCATCAAATTATAATAGTCAATAAATTGATAATTATTTGAATATTAAATCGGCGATGAAGAGAATAAGTAAGATTCAGTCATTCTACACAGAGAGCTTCGGCAGCTGAAAAGAAGCGATTATGCGAATCTGAACAATGGTCTCGGAGTTCTGTGCTGAAAACACTATTTTAGTGCTAGTAGGTTCCGGCGAGGGTTGGTGCTCGTTATCCATACCACAGTATAAAAGGGGACCTATTCTTTTGTACTTGATGAGGCTGTCATGCGCAAGCATGCAGTAAAGTAAGGTGGCACCACGTGTTCATAACCACGTCCTTATCCAATTGGATAAGGACGTGGTTTTTTGTTTTATTCAACAGTAAACAAAAGGCAATCTGCATCAAATCAGTACTTGGTAAATAAGATTGTTACGGATGAGAACGGGGGAGTAAGCATGAGTGAATTTCTGGTTTTACAAACAGATTTCGGATTGGGTGACGGGGCTGTCAACGCGATGTATGGAGTGGCATTATCAGTGGATCCGTCAATGAGGATTTTAGACCTTACGCATGATATTCCGCCGTACAATATTTGGGAAGGCGCCTATCGTCTTTATCAAGTGATAGCGTATTGGCCAGCGGATACGGTATTTGTTTCTGTCGTTGATCCCGGCGTGGGGACTGAACGGAAGAGTATCGTCGTAAAAACCGAATCAAATCATTACATCGTGACACCTGATAATGGAACACTGACTCAAATAAAGAAGCATATTGGCATTAAAGAGGCAAGATTGATCGATGAAGATAGAAACCGTCTGCCAAAATCAGGTGAATCGTACACATTCCATGGCCGTGACATTTACGCCTTCACAGGTGCGCGGCTGGCTGCAGGCGTGATACCGTTCGAAGAAGTCGGACCAGTGATTGCTGTAAAGGAAATTATCGAACTGCCGGTAACGGAGGCAGTTATCTCCGAAGAAATTATTACGGGCACGATCGATATCCTTGATATTCGCTTTGGCAATCCATGGACGAATATCGATCGTGAGCTGTTTAAGCAATTAAATGCAGAATATGGGCAATCATTTGAAGTGAAGATTGAAAATGGCACAAGACAGGTATATAAAAACAATATGAACTTCGGCCGCTCTTTTGCAGACAGCCATTTGGGCGAACCGCTGCTTTACGTGAATTCACTGGATAAAATCGGTGTGGCCATGAATCAAGGCTCATTTGCACAAGCTTATCACGTGCAATCAGGTCCGAATTGGAAGATATGTATTCGGAAAGTTATCTTATAGAAGAACGACGGATTTTACAGTATCGTACAGGGGACTTTTTCTAAAGAAGATTGACAGACGCCTGCTTAATAAAACCAGGTACCCCTTATTTTGTTTTTCCTTTGAGTATAAACTGAAGAAGAATTAAAAAAATACCAAGTATCCCCGATATAAGTGGAAACAATAAAGAACCTGTACTAAAGTAGCCTTGCATTACATCTTCATCAAGCAACATTACTTCCTGCGGAAAAATCCTAGAGAACAAATCGATAAAAAAGAACATGACGATCGAAGCGGAAATGAAAATAGCACCAGAGATAAAGTACATTAGCCTAAGCCCCTTTAATTTATGTTAGAAATGTCTTCAATATATATTGGTTGAATGAACTGGAATTAGCTTGTACTCTCAGTGATGGAAGTGTAGGGAGCGGTTTGTCTGCAGGAAGGATAATTGGAACAACCCAAGAATTTCTCTTGTGTAGCTTTCTTAACTCTTATGATGAGTTTGCCCTCACATCTCGGACAAGGGGTTTCCTGTGTATGAAACTGCTGTAAAATGTCAGAAGCTCTGATTTCTGGATTGATTTTATTAACAAATGAAACGAGGTCATTGCGATCCAGGACTTGTACGTTACAAGCTGCCGCAAGTTTTAATGCGGAAGGATTGTAAGCACTCGTAGTGATAATCCAGCTTTCATCAGCCTGATAGTATGTCTTGGCAGCAAATATTTGCTGTACAGCATCCATACCAACAGTATTTTTTAGTTGATATCGCTTTGCTTGTATGACAATTTTTTCATTATCTTTTTTTAACACAAGATCCGCCCCAAAGACATGCGAAGCTTGTGTAACAATTGACTTGTAACCTAATTCGTTAAAGAGGGTCTTCAAATAATGCTCAAATTGAATCCCATCCATCTGATCGATTTCTTTCATTCCAGACTTTGATAAACGATCCCTATAAGTCAATCGTTTTATCACCTTAAAAAGAAATAACAGTAAATTTAAAAGGAATAATAGCATAACAATACAAAAACCATAAGCAAGTAACTGTATGATGACGGGATTATCAAGCAACAGCAACACCTCTTTACCGAATCTTTTAAATATATATTACCATAATGAAATGGGGGAAAATGTAAAATGTTTAAAATGAGTTTGGGGCGTAGAAATATAAATCAGAAGAAATAAATTAACCCGAGGGACAAAGATCTCTCGGTTTTTTTACGTTTATTAAAGATTCTCTTCCCCCCAGAACTTAAGATCATATCTGGAGGAGCCACAGTTGGTGTTGGCATGTTTGTTACCAGGGTGATGTTTGTATTTGAAACAAATAGTCATTGGACAATGCTTTAGAACACAGAACTTTGTACAGCGGCCATAATTAGCTACTTATTGATGTATGCGGAGCTTTTTATTGAACATTTAATAAAATCTTAATAGAAATAGCCTTTTAGAACACAAGCCAATTTTGTTACATTCTGTATGTAGGTACAGAGAAAAGAATTTTATAAGATGGTCACCGTGTTTGATATCAGCGTATTTCAAAATGATTAATAAGAAAGGCAGTTCATTAGGTATCTGAAGTTGGTGTATCTACTCAGCAGGATGGAGGACTTCACTCGCAATATCGGAAGCAGTCAAAAGGTAAGGAATGAGTCTGGGACTCATATGTTTTTTACAGATTCTTAATAAATTATTTAAGAAACAAATTGTTTGTGCAAAAACAGAAAAATAAAAAACTATACTACCAGGCTAGATTCTGAGATGTGGGGTGTATGATGGTCAGAGATGTGTTAGATATTTTAAGTCAATTTGTTTTTTACATAGGAATATTATTTTCCCTGATTTTTGTCTATAAAGTTGTGTACATCCTTATTGCGTTCAAAGCAAGAAGGGAAAAACATCCAGGAGGGAAGGAAGTTCCGCTTCGTAAATATGCTTTTTTAATTCCGGCTCGGAATGAAGAACTTGTCATTGGGCAGCTGATCAAAAGTATTAAAAACCAGAATTATCCGAAGGAATTGTTTGATATCTATGTGATAGCTGATAACTGTACAGATCACACAGCCCAATTTGCCAGGGAAGCTGGGGCGATCGTGGCAGAGCGCTTTAACCAGAAGCAGGTCGGGAAGGGGTACGCGCTGAACCACTTGCTGAACGTCATTGAGACGGATTATGCATCCAAGCATTATGATGGATATTTTGTATTTGATGCTGATAATCTTCTTGATGAGAATTATATGGCAGAAATGAACAAAACCTTTGATCAAGGCTATAAGGTCATTACAAGTTATCGGAATTCCAAAAACTATGATCAGAATTGGATCACCTCTGGATATGCACTCTGGTTTTTGTATGAAGCCGAGTTTCTTAACCGGCCAAGAATGTATCTCAACACGAGTTGCGTCATTTCAGGAACGGGATTCTTGGTTCATTCGGATGTCATTAAAGAAAATGGCGGCTGGGTGCACCATCTTCTTACCGAAGACATCGAATTTACCGTCTCTCGGATCATCAAGGGTGAAAAGATAGGATACTGCGGCCGTGCTGTATTCTATGATGAACAGCCGTCTACATTCAGTCAGTCCTGGAAGCAGCGATTACGCTGGGCAAAAGGATTTTATCAGGTGTTCATCAAATATGGGAAAGAGCTATTGCTAGGTATGATCCGCGGAAAAGGATATCGATTTTCCTGCTTCGATATGATGATGACGATCCTGCCGATAGTGATTGTATCCATGCTCAGCCTTATCGGAAATGGATTGATCCTTCTACTCGTTCCATTCGAAGGAAAAGGACTGCTCCAGACGTATCTGATAGGGGGATTGACCGGCATTTTGTGGGTTTATTGCCTCCTGCTCGGAATCGGCCTAATCACAACAATCATGGAGTGGAAAAAAATCCGCTGCCCAAACTGGAAAAAAATATTTTATCTCTTCACTTTCCCGCTTTTCCTATTTACGTATTTGCCAATATCCATCGTTGCGCTCTTCAAGAAAATTGAATGGAAGCCGATACCTCATACGGTTGTGAAATCGCTCGATGATCTGCGTTCAAGGTCATGATTAGCAAACACTTTACAGCCTTCACGTATGGAGGAGCGTGATTTTAACCAGACCTATAATGTGGGTCTGGTTTTTTATGATCAGATTATTATTTCTATAATTTTAAATCAAATGTTATTTTCAGTAAGGCGAATAAACGCAAGCCGAGCTGTTGTCGTCTCCCGTAGGATATGAATAAATTTAACCATATTAATCAAAGAAAAATGTTGACGCTTACATTTTTATCGCCTATACTGAAGTCAGTTAAATATAAACCATTAGACATGTGACTGGTAATGCAGGCAGGATCTAATTCGGCAAGATATTTCATTTGCCGTATTAGGTCCTTTTTTGTTTTCTTTCTACCCGTCGCATTCGAGGAAGAGAGGGTTAGGAATGGATTACAAACAGGTCGCAAGAGATGTTCTGCAGCATATCGGGGGCAAGGAAAATATCGCCCATCTAGGTCATTGCTCGACGCGTCTTCGCTTCTCGCTTGTCGATAACAAGAAGGTGGATATAAAGGCGCTAGAGAGTACACCAGGTGTAATCGCTGTCCGAATGACAGCACAATGCCAGGTTGTTATCGGGAATGATGTGGTTGAAGTTTACAAGGAGCTGCAGAAGCTTGTCGGAGATGTTGGCGGGGAAGAAGCTGCTGAACAGCCGAAAGAGAAGAAAAAAATCGGCGCTACGCTTCTTGATTTCATCGTCGGGGTATTCCAGCCGCTCGTACCAGCTATCGCCGGCGGCATCCTGAAGTCGCTGTTACTCTTGCTGGCTTTGTTCGGAATCTTGGAATCCGACAGTCAGACGTATCAGATATTGAACATGGTCGGAGATGCGCCATTGTACTTCCTGCCATTGCTCGTGGCTGTTACCACTGCTAATAAATTGAAGGTCAATCCGTTGGTTGCGTTATCAGCAGTCGGCGCCTTGATTTTGCCGAACATGACTGCTCTGCTGACAGAAGGTGCACAGCTGTTTTCGTTCGATCTGCAAAATATCGCGTATGCCTATCAAGTATTCCCGGCGATCCTGACTGTCCTTTTCTATGCACAGATGGAGAGGCTGTTCACGCGTTTTTCACCGAAACCGATTCGAATTTTCTTTGTACCGATGATGTCGCTTCTAATTACAGTGCCGATTGCATTGCTATTGCTCGGTCCTGCTGGTTACACATTCGGTCAAGGCTTCGCAGCAGTAATTCTTTGGGTCTTCAAGTATGTCGGCTGGTTAGCGGTCGCATTGCTTGCTTGTGTGCTACCGTTCATGGTTGCCATGGGTATGCATAAAGCTTTGCTGCCTTACGCACTGACAACTTTGAGCGGGACTGGACGTGAAGCATTGTACATGCCAGCTTCCTTGGCACATAACATTGCCGAAAGCGGCGCCTGCTTTGCCATCGCATTGCGCACGAAGGATAAACGACTCCGTACAACAGCTGTTTCCGCCGGCATCTCGGCGTTCTTTGGAATCACAGAGCCAGCACTCTATGGTGTCACATTACAAAACAAAAAGGTGCTTACGAGTGTTATGATTGGAGCATTCGTAGGCGGTACTTTCGTTGGTATTGTTGGTTTGCAAGCATTCGTTGTCGTCGGACCAGGTTTGGCAAGCATGAGTATGTTCCTATCCGAGGATCTGCCTCGTAACATACTGTATGCTGCAATAGGATTTGTCCTATCGTTCGTCGTTGCATTTGTCGCTGCGTTCATACTGGGCAAAGACAAAGAACAAGTGCAGCCAGAAGAAGAAAAGTTCGCGGAGAAAATCGGGAAAGGTGAAACATTCACCAGCCCAGTAGCAGGTAAAATGATACCGCTGTCACAAGTGGATGATGAAGTATTCTCGTCCAAAGCAATGGGGGAGGGCATCGCAGTGATCCCATCCAAAGGGGAGCTATATGCACCGGTGGACGGAGAAATCTCGATGATCTTTGAAACAAACCATGCGCTCGGCATGAAGACAGCAACAGGAGCGGAAATATTGTTCCACGTCGGACTCAACACGGTACAGCTTGGCGGGGAGCATTTTACGCCACGGGTCCAGGTTGGCGATCAAGTGAAAGCAGGCGATGTGCTGCTCACATTCGATCTCGAGAAAATCAAAGCAGCCGGCTTTGATCCAGTCACACTCGCAATCATTACGAATACCGACAAATATGATGTTCAAATCAACAAACAAGAAAACGTTACCCATCAGGACAAGCTGATGGTCATTACCCAACTAGGAGGCTGAATCAGATGACATTTTCAAAGGATTTCTTATGGGGCGGCGCCATTGCCGCCAATCAGGCAGAGGGTGCTTGGAATGTAGACGGCAGGGGTATGAGTGTTGCCGATGTAGCGAGCTACCGTTCCGATCTGAGTCTTGATGATTACGAAGGCCATGTAGCAATTTCCTCCGAGGTCGTCCAAAAAGCGATGGACGATCCGACCGATAAATATTATCCAAAACGCCGCGGCATCGATTTCTACCATCATTACAAGGAAGATCTGGCATTATTCGCTGAAATGGGCTTTAAAGCATTGCGTGTCTCCATCGCCTGGAGCCGCATATTCCCAACAGGAGAAGAACAAGAGCCAAACGAAAAAGGTCTCCAGTTCTATGATGATCTGTTCAAGGAAATGAAAAAGCACAACATTGAGCCGATTGTGACGCTGTCCCACTATGAAATGCCATTGGCACTCAGCGTAAAATACAACGGCTGGGTCGAGCGCAAAGTAATTGATGATTTTGTCCGCTTTTCTAATGTGTGTTTCCATCGCTATAAGGACTATGTGAAGTATTGGCTTACATTCAACGAAATTGACAGCATCAATCGTCACCCATTCACAACAGCCGGCATCATTCCGGACAAGTGTCCAAAAGGCAAGGAAGAAGAACAGGTATATCAAGCGCTGCATCATCAGTTTGTCGCTTCAG
Organism: Terribacillus jepli; assembly: GCF_047228925.1. NCBI lineage: Bacteria > Bacillati > Bacillota > Bacilli > Caryophanales > Bacillaceae > Terribacillus > Terribacillus jepli. The sequence goes on from NZ_JBFEGH010000001.1 coordinate 280,565, forward strand.
CCCTTGTCACAAAAGACTGTCATGAAATCATCCCTGGCAGCCAGGTCGGCTGTATGCTGACAAAGCTTACAACATATCCGAATACTTGTAAGCCGGAAGATGTGGAGATCACGTTGAAGAAGAATCTGCAAAACTACTTTTATGCGGATGTTCAGGTATTCGGGGAGTACCCGCGCCTGACACTGAAAAAGCTCGAGCGCAAAGGCATCCATATTCAAATGGAAGATGGTGACTTGGAGATCCTGAAGGAAAACACAGTCGACTATCTATCCTTCAGCTACTACATGTCCCTGACAGAGTCTATGGAAGATGGCTTGGAAAAAACAGCGGGTAACACAGTTAAGGGAGTCAAAAACCCTTATCTACCAGCTACTGACTGGGGCTGGCAGATCGACCCGATCGGGTTGAAGATCAGTTTGCTGGAGCTGTATGATCGCTACAGAATACCGCTTATCATCGTCGAAAATGGCATGGGAGCCAAAGACGAAGTCGAAAGCGATGGCAGTATCCATGATGATTACCGCGTTGACTACTTCCGCGAGCATTTCCGTCAAATGAAGGAAGCGGTCGAAGAGGGTGTTGAGCTATTCGGTTACACGAGCTGGGGTCCAATCGATATCATCAGTGCCGGCACATCCCAGATGTCGAAACGCTATGGCTTCATTTACGTCGATCAGGACGACGAAGGCAATGGCACACTGGAACGTAAACGCAAGGACTCCTTCTATTGGTATAAAAAAGTGATAGAAAGCAACGGGGAAGACCTCGACTGATAGATAATCCGCAGAGGATAGGTGAGGCTGATGATCAAGATTAAAAAAGTACTCAATTCCAGCGTCGTACTGGTAGAGGACAAGGAGAAACAAGAATTCATTCTGTTCGGCAAAGGAATCGGCTATGGCCAGAAAGCTGGCAGTACCATCAAAGAAGATCAAGCCGACCAGACATTCATGCCGATCGAAAATGCCAAAGCCAAGGAGTTTCTGCGCCTGCTGGATTCCATTCCGCAAGCATTTATCGACCTGACTCAGCAGATCGTCCAGCACGCCGAGCAGCAGCTCGGCACCAAGCTGAACACCGGCATCTATTTCACATTGATGGACCATTTGCATTTCGCAGTGGAACGCTATAAAAAGAATATCAATATTACGAATCGCGTGTTCTGGGAGATCAAGAATTTCTACCAAGAGGAATTCGAAATCGGCACGTATGCGTTGGAGCTGATCAACAAGCAGTTCCAAATCGAGCTGCCGAAGGAGGAAGCAGCCAATATCGCTTTTCACCTAATCAACGCCCAAGGCGAAAAGCAGGAATCCAACGATGGGATGAAGTACGCCAAAATGATCGGCGGCATCGTCAACCTTGTCCGCTACGCCCTGCAAATCAAAATGGATACCGACAACATCCATTACGGCCGCTTCATTACCCATGTGAAATTCTTCGTCGAGCGCTTCTACGCAGACAGCATGCTCGACGACCCGGAAAATCTATTGTTCGAACAAATCGCCAATCTGTACCCGCAAGCCATGGACATTGCCTTCAAGATTGAGAACTACATCTCGCAGGTACACGGCACGATGCTGCCGAAAGAGGAGCTGGCGTATTTGGCGGTGCATATCCATCGATTGGCGTCTTATCAGCAGTTGAAATGAAGAGAGCCCCTTCTGTGAGAGCAGTGGGGGCTATTTGTTTACTGCATATAATTGGATTATGCTGATAGTAGATAATTTTACATTGCAAATGGAGAGTGCCAATCAATGGATAAAACAACAGATCCATATTGTATTTTACAGGGTATACTATCACGGTTTTCAATAGAAGAAAAAGAGTGGCTAGCATTCAAGGATGGAACGTCGATAAAACAAATAAAAACAGGGACATGTATCATCGAGACAGGTCAGCTTGTCCAGCATGCTTATTTTTGTACAAGTGGACTGTTCCGCCTTTTTTGCCTATTGCCGGACGGCAGGGAATACAATGTAGCCTTCACCTTGGAAAATGATTTCGCCACATCCTACGCAAGCATGATTGATGGTCAACCGTCCACATTCAGTATTGAAGCCATGGAAGACTCAATAGTTATCGAAATACCTTATTTGTTACTTCAAGAACTTATGAATAAAAGTCATATGTGGGAACGGTTTGTCAGAATAAGTGTTGAGAGACTATACACAAGAAAAGAGGAGCGTGAAAGGGAGCTGCTGTATCTTCCGGCTTTAGAACGATACCAAGCCTTCCTATTGAAATATCCCGGGTTGGAAAAGCGTATTGCGCAATATCATATTGCATCGTATATCGGTATATCGCCTGTTTCACTGAGCAGACTGCTGCATACGGTTGGAAATTAACCTATGTTAATGCACATTCTATAGCTCGTAAGTAAACTAATGACATTACAGGGAAATCGGAGGCATGCATTATGCGATATATGATGATTGTTTTACTAGAGTTCTATCCATCCTGGCTTGCTTTACCACGTGAGGAGCGCAGAAGATATGCTTCCTCGCTGCAGGAAATCATGCAAACATATGAAGAACACGTGAAGGTGCGTTTCTTTGATGCAGAAGCCCTGCCGGGAAAGGACTACACAGATTTTGTAATATGCGAAACAGATGATATGAAGTCTTATCACTTTATGTGGGAAGAAATTAGAGACTCCATTCCATACACTAAAGGGTATATGAAAATTAAAGATGTTATTATGGGTATGGAAAACGCATTTCAGTCTTATGAAAAGGAAAAATTAGAACTGGATAATTAACTCAGGTTTGTAATTATAATGATGCTGTAAAAATAGCCCTCCCTGTGTTTTCGGGAAGGGCTAATCCTTTTTATTTTTGAGTGACAAGTGAGGTTTTATGAAAAAAATATCAGCATCTCTAATTTGTGGAGAGAAGTTGTTTTGTTATTTGAATTGTCTAGATGGACATTTGGTACATGAATGGTTGTTGGTGTTTTTTGAATTTTTTGCTTACTTTAATATTCTCCTTTAATTACAAAAAACGAGCCCCTGATTGTACCAGCTAGTTTAGACTTCTGTCTAGCAAACTTAAACTTTCCTTCTAACTCCTTTGGTACCTCCATCCCTTCAGAAAGCTTAAAACCAACGGCTCGCTTCTTAGGGTTATCAACCGTATACATGACGTTGACCTCAAGGCCATCCTCATAAAAGACGTAGGCCCATTTGATATTTTCCACTTGAAAACGCGACGTTTCCAAAGGTTTGGCTGCAAACTCGATCTTACGTTCTTCTTTCAGAATTCGATTCACATAATCAAGGGTCTCCTGACTTTCGCTAGCTGGTACAACCGTAAATTCATGTTTGTATTTATTCATAAAGTAACGAGCTTCATTAGCACGCAAACCAGCAAGGGCTTCTACTACAGGTGAAGATTCTAAACCAACTGAAGATACATTTTTAAAATCAACGATATAGGACATTTCCATCGCTCCTTTTATCTCTTTATTTCCTTACAACAGGAATCCACATTTCACCAAAAACTACGCCGTTACGCTGCCCCATCTCAACCGTTGCATTTGGCCCGCCAACATAGGCAAAATTCTTTGCTTCTGGCAGGACTTGACCAAAGGCAATGCCAGTAAGCTTGTTACTCAACTCATCAGCCGTTTGTCCATCCCCTTTCACAACCAGGTATTCTCCTTTGGGAAATTGGATAACCCTGGATTCCTCTGATATCGAAGCCTCTGTCATGACACCAGCATAATACATCATCTTGTCATTCACCGCTTCGTTCACGGCAAAAATGTAGTCATTTGTGGCTATAGCCTTTAATGTATCAAGCCTTCCATCTTCTTTTACCGCCTCCCAAAAGTCTAGCTTTTCCTTGTTTATGCCAGCATAGTCTGTGTAATCGCTCTTAAGCTCCGTTCCAATACCTAACACAGTGAAGCTGTCTTTTTCTTCTAGAATATAATTTTTCATAATCAAAACCTTCTCCCTTTTTAAATTATAAAATGATTTGCCTTTTCGCTTGATGAGTTTATAATACCCTTAAATCATGTCAAAAAATGATACTGTTTAGGAGGCTCAAATGAAAAAAGTTGAACGGATTAATATCATCATGCGGTATATCAATAATCGGACCCACTTTACAATTTCTGAAATCATGCGGGAATTTAACATCTCCCGTTCGACAGCTATTAGGGATATTAGAGAAATTGAAGCCATGGGGATGCCGCTTGTCGCTGAAGTTGGTAGGGATGGTGGGTATTTTGTTATGAATAACTCTGTCCTGCCAACTGTTCGCTTTACTGATAATGAGATTAAGGCTCTATTTATAGCCTTTATGGCCACAAGAAATCAACAACTCCCTTATCTAAAGAGTCGTCAGTCTTTAGCTGAAAAATTACTAGGCCTCATTTCAGAAAACCAGCAAGATGACCTTGTTCTTTTAAATAAAATCTTACTTTTTGAAGGGACCAACCCCAATAATCCCGACCTACTTGAACTTTCAGATTTACCCCATCCTATGTTAGAAAAACTCATCGAAACCCTTCTTTTGGATAGCTATTTATTGATTTTCATCAAAGAAGGGAAGGAAATACAGTCTTATCCCATTTATCTCTTGCACCTTTATCATGAAAAAGGATTTTGGCTGATTGAGGGCTTTGACTTAAAGGATGAAAAGAGGCTGACTTTCCCTGTCGACAATCTCACCAATGTCAAAACATACCCTGCGAAAAAAAGATTAAGTAAGAAAAAGATTTTAGAAAAACTAAGTAAGCAGGAGGAAGAAATTAACCTTGTCCTTGAACTTGGACCAAATGCGATTGCCCAATTCAAAAAATACCATCCTTTAAAAGTTTCTCTTTCCTATGTGAATCCTTACCAAACTACAGCCATTCTAAAGACTTTCATCCATGTTGATAATTCAGAAGAATTGACCGAAATAATAAATTGGCTACTTTTCCTTGGTGGAGATATCAAGGTCAAGGAAGTTCCAAAAGAAGTCTTAGAAGGTTTACAAGAGAGATTAGGATTATACTGCCCATAATCAGAGCAGGATAAAACACAAATGATTTTGAGCTTGGCAAGTTGCTAGTTACCCCTATTTTCAAAACGTGCTTAAAACACGCATGATCCGATTTTAAAGGGAGAACTTTCGGCGAAGGTTTATTTTAACTTTCAGGTGGTAAGTTTAATATGCAGCTTTTAATTTATGATAGATTTATAATATTCATTTGTTTGATGCAGAATCACTTTCAACATATGAAATACTCTTAAACAACAGGTGGGATAAAGTGAAAAAACGAATTCTGGCAGGTGCTTGCCTTGCAGTCATTCCGGCTCTTTTGCTATCGGGCTGTTCGCATGAAGCAACTTCCCAAGACCAGGAGCCAAAGCCAAATGAAAAGTCGGAAATGAGCTCGGATGAGCAGCATGATGCGGATGAGAAAGTGACAAGTTCTCCGAAATCTGCGTCTGAGGCAAACTATCAAGCTATGGAACCTTCTGAGGCGGCTCAACCGCTAGAAAGTCATTATTCGAGTGAACAGCTGGCGGAAATGCCAAAAACAGAGGCGCATGGGGATGACACGGAAAGAAGTGTTCCTTTAGGTCAAACCCTGGAAAAAGGAACGGAAGATAAAACAGACGGACCGCTTCAGAAAAATAGAATCGTTTCTTATTATGGTCATCCTGATTCTACTAGCATGGGGATTCTGGGAGAGTACAGCCCGGAGGAATTAATGGGGAAATTGAAAGACCAAACCACGGCTTATTCGGAACTGGACCCTGATAGACCGGCTATTCCAGCTATCGAATTAATTGCAACTGTTGCCCAGCGAAATCCTGGAGATGATGGTCTTTATATGCATGCGACAGCTGATGCGGACATTGAAAGATATGCGAAGTTAGCCGAAAAGAATAATGCGCTGCTGATTCTGGATGTTCAATTGGGTCAAGACTCTATCATGAACCAAGTAAAATCATTGGAGAAATACTTGAAATTGCCTTATGTCCATTTGGCCATTGATACGGAATTTCATGTGAAAGAAGGGCAAGTTCCCGGCGAAGATTTGGGGCATGTCGATGGCGAGAATGTACAAGAAGCTATTGATTATGTATCAAATCTATCATCTGAGAATGGACTTCCTGACAAGCTTGTCATCGTTCACCAATTTGCAGACATCATTATCAATAATAAAGAAGCTATCCATCCCACAGAAAACGTGGAAGTGGTGCTGAACAATGATGGCCATGGAATTGCAGCTTTAAAACGATCAGGTTATCATCAGCTTGTACATAATCAGCCTATCCAATATGGAGGATTCAAGGTGTTTTATAAGAAGGACGAACCTGTCATGACACCGGAAGAGGTTCTGGAACTAGATCCTGCACCTGCTTTTGTTAATTACCAATAGTCAGTAATAGGGCGACTGAAACTCATATCATAAGTAAGGTGGATATAAATATGCTTAAAGAAGTCTGTGTAGAGAATTTTACGAATGTCCCCGACTTAATTGCCAAAGGTGCTGACCGAATTGAACTGTGTGACAATCTGGCAGTAGGAGGTACAACAGTAAGTCACGGTGTAGCGGAAGTAACGATTAACTATTGCCACGGTAAAAACATGAAGGTTATGAGCATGGTAAGGCCAAGAGGCGGAAGTTTTGTTTTCAGTAAAGAAGAAGTGGATATGATGAAGCGGGATCTTGTTCATTTAAAGGAATTAGGAACAGATGGCGTTGTGCTTGGTTGTTTAGATGACACTGGCTGGATTGATGAAGATGCTATGATTACCTTACTGGATTTAGCAAAAGGGATGGAGACAACCTTTCACATGGCATTTGATCAAATAAGCCCTGAAAATCAGCTTAAGGCGATTGATTGGCTGGTGGAACACGGCGTGCATCGAATCCTTACCCATGGAGGTCCGTTAGATACAGAGATTGAAGATAACCTAGTCAGGTTGAAGGAATATATCGAGTATGCAAATGGCAGAATCATTATCCTCCCTGGTGGAGGAGTTTCTAATAAAAACCTTGACTTCATCATATCTGAATTGAATGTCAGAGAAGTTCATGGGACAAAAATAGTTGGTTGAACGTGAAATACTAAACTCCAAGAATGATATATGTATACTTCTAAAAGGAAAAATAAACAGAGCTTATGAAAGTGGGCCTTTTCTGTGAGAGCAGAAGGGGCCATTTCTAATGGATAATATAGTTTTTGTCTTGATGGGCTTTATTGAATTCTGTTTCATAGGAAGTGAGATCCCAGCCCTCTTCGTCTTAGATTGGATTTGTAAATCAAAATAAAAGAGGACGTAACTTCGTCCTCTTGACCATCCACTTATGAAAATAGACCAAAAATCAAATCCCAAAGCCCAAGCATATCTAAAAAGACAATAATGATAGCGATTGGCGTGACATATTTTAATAAATAATACCAGACGTTAAAGAATACCCTGCCAACATTCGATCCAAGTTTCAATTCTTTATAAAGCACGCTTTTGTTCATTTTTAGTGGAACAAAGAGTGAAATAAGCAATGCTCCCAATGGCATTAAAATATTGCTAACTGTGTAATCGAATAAGTCAAATATCGTCTTGTCGAATATAAGGAAGTCAGAAAGCACGCCGTATGACAGGCAGGACGGAATTCCGACCAAGAAAATCAACATGCCGAGCAGCCATGTTCGTTTTGTGCGCTTGGTGTTGTCTTTTTTTGTCGTGGCAGCCACAAAGATCTCCAGCATAGAGAAGGCGGAGGTTAAAGCTGCAAATAAGAATAATACCAGGAAGATGATGAAGAATATGGTACCAAATTGCATATTGCTGAATACTGCTGGCAAGACAGCAAATATCAGTACCGGACCAGCATCAGGTTCCATCCCAAAGGAGAAGACTCCAGGGAAAATAGCTAAGCCTGCTAAAAGCGCTACAAAAATATTAATGATAATGATGGAAAAAGCCGCTTGCGGCAAATGCTGCGTCTTTGGCAGGTAAGAAGCATAAGTAACCATGACGGATACACCGACAGATAAAGTGAAAAATGCTTGTCCAAGTGCGAATAATACTGACTCCGATGTCAGATTAGAAAAATCAGGAACCAGCATGAACTTAATGCCTTCCATTGAGCCGTCCAAGCTGACAGAGCGAATGACTAAGACAACGAATAAGAGAAATAGCGCCGGCATCATGATTTTACTTGTTACTTCAATCCCTTTTTGCACCCCTTTGGCAACCACAAGGATGGCAATCAGCACAAAAAGAAACTGAGCGAAAAGTGTCGGGCCAGGGTTGGCGATGATGTCCTTAAACAACGTGCCATATCCATCCTGTGTTAGCCCATTGAGGCTGCCGCGGATTGCTTCAAACAGATAAATAATAATCCAGCCGCCAACAACGCTGTAAAATGATAATAAAATAAAGCAAGTGACGACACCCAGTCTGCCGATGACAGTCCAGAATGATCCAGGTGCAATCTTTTGATAAGCCGAAACAGCATCAAGCTTTGTTCTGCGGCCAATGATAAATTCCCCTAACAAAAGCGGCGCGCCTAGTATAACAGTAAAAAGTAAAAAGATTAGAAAGAAAGCGCCGCCTCCGCCAGTACCTGCGATATAAGGGAATTTCCAAATGGCTCCCAAGCCAATGGCAGAACCAGCAGCTGCCAAGATAAAACCTAGTTTCGATTTCCAGTGTTCTTGTGACATGATGCAACTCCTATTCAGATTAAACAATATTAATAGGAGAATAGTAGCATAATTACTGCTTAATGGACAGATAATTTTAAAAAATAACATTATAGAAAAGGGACAGCTGAATAGAGCATAGGTTAAAGGCAGTTGAAATAAGATAAGGCCCCCCTGTATTACAAGAGTGGCCTTATCTGTTAATACTTCTTAGCGTTCCAAAACGAATTTTAAATTTCCCCAATAATAACCCGCACAGCTTCTTCCAAATCCTTCACTGACCAAGAAGGCAGCTTAGAATTGCTTAATGCTAATTCGTGATGTGCTGGTATATGCACAAATCCTGACACCATATCCAACTTATTTGTTTCGATGTGGTGTCTGACGGTGAACATCGTTTGGTTGCACAGATAAGTGCCGGCAGTGTTGGAAATCTTGGCTGGCAGGTTATGTTCCTGCAGTTTTGCTGTCATATTTTTAATTGGCAATGTCGAGAAGTAGGCATCAGGTGCATCCTCTAGTATCTTTTGTCCGTCATACTGATTTCCGCTATTATCCGCTTCTCCGTCCATACAGTTTATCGCGATTCTTTCCGGGGTGATTCTATTTCTACCAGCAGCTAGTCCTAAAGAAATGACAGCAGAGGGCTGGTAGTTTTCGATATGTTCTAAGATGATACTGGACGTTTTTGTGAAATCCACTGGGAGCACCTTGCCGATTATCTTTTTCCCATCTATCGTTTCTCCGTCCAAGCTGCGGACAATCACTTCTGTAGGGTTGGAGTTCATCCCTAAAAAAGCTTCAAATCCTGTAAGTAATATGCTCAATTCTACAACTCCCTTTATTTTAAATACGCATCGAACCAGTTTGTTATTTCATCAAGACGAATAATACGTAAACCAGGATCTCCGCTTCGTGACAGCTCGTGGTTTGATTTAGGGAAACGTACAAAACGTGTAGGTTTCTTTTGCTGCTTTAATGCGATATACAATTGTTCGGCTTGTTCAATTGGACAGCGATAATCGTTTTCGCTATGCAAAATGAGCAGTGGCGTTTGTACATCTTTTACATAACGGAGTGGGGAGATTCTCCACAGCTCCTCGGGATCTTCCAAAACAGTGGTTTTGTGCTCCCATTCGGTAAAGAAGTAGCCGATATCACTCACACCATAGAAACTGAGCCAGTTACTAATCGAACGCTGCGTGACAGCTGCTTTAAACTTGTTCGTATGGCTGACAATCCAGTTCGTCATGAAACCGCCATAACTTCCGCCAGTAACACCTAAGCGCGATGCGTCAATCCAATCAAAGTTATCCAAAGCATAATCTACTGCGACCATCACATCGTCATAGTCAATGCCCCCATAGTCACCGCGTACGGCATCGACAAACTGCTGCCCATAGCCATGACTTCCTCTTGGATTCATGAATAGGACACCATAACCTTTTCCAGCAAGCACCTGAAACTCGTGCATAAAAGCATGACTGTACATCGCGTGTGGACCGCCATGAATTTCTAAAACAAGTGGATACGTTTCGCCTTCTTTGAAGCCGATTGGCTTCATAATCCAGCCTTGCAGCTCGGTTCCATCAATCGCTTTGAAGCGGAAGTCCTCGGGAATAGATAATGTTTTCGTTTGAAGCAACTGCTCGTTCACAGCTGTTAAACGCTGCTCTTCACCGCCTGTTAAGGTCGATGCAAATAGGTCGCCAGGAATACCGGTCTGACTTACTGCATACACAAACCGATCCTGATTTTTACCAGTACTAAACGCATAAACCTGGCGTTTCCCACCAACAACTTTGGTGATGTTTTTATCTAATGTCACTTGATATAAGCTAGTGGATCCTAGTTCGCTTGCCAAGAAGAATAGGGCATCATTTGTCTTGCTCCAAACGGCGCCAGCACTTGCAGCACCTGTGCCCATATCATTGATTGCAACATCATGGCATTCCACATCCCATTCTTTCGTCAAACAGGAGAGTTCCTTTGTTGCAAGATCCAGTGTCCATACTCTCGTAAGGGTGGCTCCTGTGTATTCCATATCATCACCGAGCAGGGATAGCTTTGTACCATCTGGAGAGTAATTTGGCGTGTAGAATACTTTGTCGCTGCTCGTGAGTTTTTCTGTACGCTCCGTAGTTAAATCCAATTGATAAATATCTGAGAAAAATGTCCGCTCCGGATCCCCTGAACGGTTGGCGCTATATGCGACATGCATTCCATTTGGTGAAAATGCAGGAGAATGATGATCGTATTGCCCGTCTGTTAGTAAGGATTGTGTGCCAGTTTCCAAGTCTATTAATACGAGATGATCAAAGGTTTCGTCTGAAAAACCCTTTGCATCGGACTTGTATTGCAGGTTCGTTGTGATATATGGTTTTAGTTTTTCCTCTGTCTTTTCCGTTTTTGTTTCCTTTTCTTCCAAGCTGTCTGCTGCGGATAGCGGTACGGTAACGATAAGCTTCTTCCCGTCTGGTGACAAAACAGGCTGAGAAGCACCTCTTTTAAAAGAGGTAACCTGACTTGCTTCACCACCGTTAAAAGCAATTTTCCATATCTGCTGCTCTCCAGATCGATTAGAAACAAAGAATATATCTCGTCCATTAGATGACCATCTCGGCTGCACATCGGAGAAATTACCTTGAGTGAATTGTGTGATTTCCTTTGAATCCACATGCATTAGGAATACATTTGATTGATATTTTTCCTTCTCATCAATAACTCTTTTAACAAAAACAACCCACTTGCCATCAGGTGAAAGCCGTGGGTCCGATAAGAAAGAAAATTCTAACAAATCTTGTGCGGAGAGGCTGTTTTTGGTCATAATTTGCTGCCTCCTGTCCCGGGATATCCATTTATTTGTTCCTGCTCCAAAATAGGAGCAGGTCGACGGAGAAACCTGTCCACGTACTCTTATACTAATTCGCCGTTTATATAAGTTTGTACTGCTTTGTTTCTCAAATCAAAGGGGTTGCCGGTCCATAGGACAAAGTCAGCATCCTTACCAGCTTCAACTGAACCAACTCGAGCGTCTACGCCTAGATGCTTCGCTGCATTTAGTGTAATGGCTTTAAGCGCCTCTTCTTCTGGCAGACCGTATTTAACAGCTAAGATTGCACTTGTCATTAAATGCTCAATTGCAATGACGGGATGATCAGTCGTGATGGAGAATGGTACAGATTCTTCTGCTAGTGCCAGCAGTGTGTTCCAGCCTTTATCGGCAAGCTCTATTTTGGAGCGGGGTGTCATTGTCGGTCCTACCGATACACGGATAGCTTGTTTGGCAATGAATGGCGCTATTTGATGTCCTTCTGTACAATGCTCGATAGTCAAATCAATATCAAATTCATTTTTTAACCGTAAGACAGTGACAATATCATCAGCGCGGTGAGCATGTACGCGAAGCGGTATTTCTTTGTTCAATACTTTGACGATATGCTCTAAGCCTATGTTTCTGGCTGCTTTTCCAGCTTTGCGATCTTCCTTATATGTTTGTGCCTCAATCAATTTCTCGCGAAGAATGGCTGCGATTCCCATTCTGGTTGTCGGCATTCTGCCTTTATCACCATGGAACCGTTTTGGATTTTCACCTGTGGCAGCTTTCAGACCTGAAGGATTACGGATGACCATTTCATCCACGATTGTACCTGTTGTTTTTAACACACACATTTCACCGCCAATGACATTGGCACTTCCAGGCATTACTTGGACTGTGGTAACGCCTGAACGTCTTGCATCCTCAAATCCTCTATCTTGCGGGTTTATCCCGTCAATTGCGCGTACCTGTGGTGTGGCTGCGGCGCTTGTTTCATTGAAGTCGTGCCCTTCTTTTCCTATTCCTTCTTCATGCACACCCAAATGGGTATGGACATCAATTAATCCTGGGGTAAAGTATGTACCACTAGCATCAATGATTTCATAGTCTTCGGGGATGCTGGATGTTCCGATAGAAGTGAATTTCCCGTCTTTTATTAGAATAGTTGCATCGCTTAATGTCTTTCCTGTTCCGTCTACTCCAGATACATTTGTTATGGCCTTCATATAATAACCTCCAATAAAATCTAAATTATCATTGATTTCTGAAAATTAATCTACTATAATACCCTCTATACCTGATTCCTTATTACGATATTAAATCAATTTATAAATATTGTAAATGTTCCTCAATGTAAGATTATGTATCAAAAAAGGAAAATATAAATGTGAAAAGTCCGAAAGTGGGAAGAGTAGTGGAGTATCAAATCGATGAGTTAGACCGCGGTATTATCCGAATGTTGTCCAAGGATGGCCGCTTAGCTTTTTCAGAAATAGCAAGTGAATTAAAAGTGACGGAGAAAACAATCAGACTTCGTTACAAAAACTTAGTGCAGCACAACATCATTGAAGTAGTTGGCGTTGTGAATCCAATCGCACTTGGTTTAAAAGCTGGAGCGATCATTCAAATAAAAACAAAGCAAGGCACGATTACAAAAGTAAGGGAAGCACTCAGCATGATAAAAGAAGTTCGCTATATTACGATGACTAGCGGAAACTATCAGCTGCTGATTCAAATTAATGTCCGAAGCCAGGAAGATATAAAGGACTGTATGCTCAAGCTCGACGGTATCGAAGGTATTACAGAAATCAATACGATTATTCAATTAGAAAACTACAAGAATACGTTCGAATATCTCTAGAAAGGAGCTGCTCACTTGATTGAATTAGTAAAGAAGCTAACAAGTCTGCACGGCCCAAGTGGCTATGAACAGGAAGTTAGTTATTTTCTAAGAGATTATCTAAAGGATAAAGTAGATGAAGTGGTGATAGATCCTATTGGTAATGTTATCGCCAAAAGGAAAGGCACAACGCCAGGACCAGCGATTCTGTTAACTGCGCATATGGATGAAGTCGGTTTTATTGTGAAGAAGATAGAATCAAATGGATTCCTTCGCTTTGAAAAGCTGGGCGGCAATGATGATCGAAATCTCATTGCCCAGCCGGTAAAGATATTAGGCGAGGAAGGGCATATCAATGGAGTAATTGGAACGCTTTCTGCACACTTTGCTAAATTTGATGACGCACAAAAGGTGAGAAAGCATAGTCAGCTATACATAGATGTTGGAGCAAGTTCTTATCAAGAAGTACTGGAAATGGGGATAGAGGTTGGAACCCCTGTTACTTGGGGGTCTGAACTGCAGATTCTCGGGACTTCTGAAAAACCGAAAATACGTTCCAAGTCATTGGATGATCGTGCTGGATGCGCTGTAATTCTGCAAGTCTTAGAAGAAATAGAGCAAGATTTTACAGGTGAGCTCATTTGTTTATTCACAGTTCAGGAAGAAGTAGGATTACGAGGGGCAAAAACGGCGTCAGAATATATTGATGCAGACGTCGCTATAGCAATTGATACAACTGCAGTAAGTGATACGTTAGAGCAAACAATGGATCAGACCCTCAGATTAGGGAACGGGACAGGAATTAAAGTGATGGATGCAAGTTTGATTGTCCCAAACACCATGAAGAAGCTGCTCGTTCAGCTAGCAAAGCAACATAAGATTCCTTATCAGCTGGAAGTGTTTACAGGGATTGGCACAGACGGCGGTGCGGTCACTTATGCGAACAAAGGAATTCCGACAGGTGTGTTATCAATTCCTTCCCGCTACACTCATTCAAGCATCGAACTTATAGATGTAAGTGACTTGATCGCAACAAAGGATTTAGTAAAAGCCTTTATAAAGAGTGTCGATGAACAATCAAAGTTTCCTTTTTGAGTAGCAGCTATTTTTTTAAGTTAATTAGTTAGAAAATTTATAATTATCATTCAAGGGTGGGTCATAATGAAAATATTTATTTCGGCAGATATGGAAGGTATCTCCGGTGTAGCAACCAATCAGCAGTTGAAAACAAATTCCGAATACCAGCGCTTCAGAAAGCTGATGACAGCAGATGTGAATGCGGCCATTGAAGGAGCCTTTAACGGCGGAGCAAATGAGGTTGTCGTCGCCGATGGGCATGGCAATATGTCCAACATACTAGTAGAAGAGCTGGATCCGCGTGCAAGACTGGTGTCTGGTAATAACCGCGTCATGTGCCAGCTGGAAGGTTTGGATGGCACCTTCGATGGAATCATGTTCGTTGGACATCACGGGCGTGAAGCTGGATCCGAACGTACGGTCATCAGTCATACACTGGCAGGTATCTGCGTGAATGAAATGAAGATCAATGATAGAGTTGTTGGCGAAACGGAAATGAACACACTAGTTGCAGGCGGCTTTAACGTTCCGGCGATTTTCATCAGTGGTGACGATGCGTATGTAAAAGAGGTACAAGAAACATTGCCCGATGTAAAAGGTGCTGTGACAAAACGTGCTATGGACCGGTTTGCGGCCGAGCTGCTTCATCCAGAGGTTGCCCGCAAAGAGATCCGGGAAAAAGCAGAACTAGCAGTGAAAGATATCAAGAGTTTTAAGCCGCAGACAGTGGAAGGACCTGTCACTTTTAACATCGTGTTTAAAGGACCACAGCAGGCCATGATGACGACAACACTTCCTACAGTGGAACTGACTGGTCCGCGAAGCATCCGCTTTACTTGTGATGATATTGTCACAGCGTACAAGCATATGTGGGGCTGTGTGATTATTGCGATGACAGCGACAAATGGTGTGCTTGGCAGTGTGAATGCATAAGTGTAACAGTTAGAAAAATAGTGGAGGTGAAACCGTGTATATTGTAAAACGAGTCCTTATCATGCTGCTGACGATATGGGTCATTGCGAGTTTGACATTTTTGATTATGAAGTTTATACCAGGTGATCCATTCGCTTCAGATGCAGATGTGCTTCCAGAAGAAGTATTACAAAATATCAGGGCTAAATACAACATGGACGAACCAATAGCAGTGCAATATGTGCTGTATATGAGGGATTTAGTGACATTTGATTTAGGGTTCTCCATTCAATCCGAAACAAGATCCGTAAATTCCATCATTGCCGATGGGGCACCAGCATCCGCCTTACTAGGTTTGCAGGCTTTGGGTATAGCCTTAGTTCTAGGACTGCTGTTAGGAATCGTCGCAGCTTTGAATCATAACAAAGTACTCGATTATGTATCGATGTTTGTCGCGATAATCGGTATATCTGTTCCGAGCTTTATCCTGGCTCCGCTGCTTATCAAGTACTTTGCCGTAGAGTGGGGCATGCTGCCTGTTGCATCATGGGGAACATGGCAGCATTCGATTTTACCAACCTTAGCATTAGCTGCTACGCCGCTTGCTGTTATCGCACGATTTATGCGTTCCAGCATGCTCGAAGTAACGAATCAGAATTATATCAAGACAGCAGACGCCAAAGGGCTGTCCAAGACAAAGCTAGTCATCAGGCACGGTATCCGAAATGCTATCCTGCCGGTTATTTCTTTCATAGGTCCTTTATTTGTGTCCTTAATTACCGGAACATTCGTTATTGAGAAAATATTCGCAATTCCGGGCATCGGCCGTTACTTCGTAGATAGTATTTTCAATCGGGACTATCCAGTCATCATGGGAACAACCATTTTCTTCAGTGTATTGCTGGTCGTGACATTATTCATCATCGATTTATCTTACCGCTATATCGACCCAAGAATAAAACTAACGAGTGGAGGGGAGTAAGATGGAAGCTAAACGCGTGGATGATTCCCTTTTTCGCCCCCTATCACCAGAAAAAAAAGGACATGACCCTATCCAGCGCCCGAGCATGAGCGTGTGGAAGGAAACAATCCTTTCCGTTCTGAAAAACAAGATGGCAGTGCTTGGGTTCACCTTACTGCTCATGATTGGATTTCTGGCAATAGCCGGCCCGCATATGGTTCCATTCGATCCGGCCAAACAGGATCTGATCAACACCAACGTTGCACCAAACAGTGAGCATTGGTTCGGAACCGATGACTTAGGACGGGATGTATGGTCGAGAACCTGGTATGGCGCCAGGGTTTCCCTTACCATCGGGCTCATTGCCGCAGCGATTGATATCATCCTCGGGGTAACAATCGGAGGAATCTCTGGTTACATGGCCGGCCGAAGCAAGTTCGGTGACCGGATTGATAGTATCTTAATGCGAATCGTTGAAATTCTGTACGGTATTCCTTACCTGCTGATTGTCATCCTGCTGATGGTGATCATGGAGCCAGGTATTACATCGATCATCATTGCGTTGTCGGTTACCGGCTGGGTAGGGATGGCGAGGATTATACGCGGTCAGATACTCCAGCTGAAGTCACAGGAATATGTGTTAGCTGCCCAGAAGATGGGGACCTCCCACCCCAAAATCATTTGGCGGCATTTGATTCCAAACACAGCAGGTATCATCATCGTTAACCTAACCTTTACGATACCTTCCGCGATCTTTGCGGAGTCATTCTTAAGCTTCTTAGGATTAGGAGTTCAAGCCCCATTTGCAAGCTGGGGGACGATGGCGAACGATTCCTTAGGCGTTATTCTCAGCGGGCAGTGGTGGCGACTCTTCTTCCCAGGTTTCATGATTGCCCTCACCATGTTTGCGTTTAACGCATTCGGGGACGGCCTGCAGGATGCACTTGATCCGAAAGCAACTAAATAGGAGGTGGGATGTTGGAACGCTTATTGGAAGTAAACAATTTGGAAGTGAGTTTTAAGACATATGGAGGAGAAGTACAAGCAGTCCGGGATGTTTCCTTTCATGTTGATAAGGGAGAAATCCTAGCCATAGTCGGTGAAAGCGGCAGCGGGAAAAGTGTGACCGTGCAATCCATCATGGGTCTGATCCCAACTCCGCCAGGCAAAATAAAAAACGGAGAAGTGCTTTTAGAAGGGCAGGATCTATTGAAGCTATCCAAACGGGATATGCAAAAGGTGAAAGGCTCACAGATCAGTATGGTCTTTCAGGATCCGATGACTTCCTTGAACCCTACGATGAAGGTCGGCAAACAAATTGCAGAAAGTATTACCACCCATCAAAACATCAAAGGACAGGAAGCAAAGGAACGCGCGATCGACATGATCCGGCGTGTCGGCATTTCAAACCCTGCCGAACGCTATGAGCAGTATCCGCATGAATTCAGCGGCGGGATGCGCCAGCGGATCATGATTGCCATCGCCCTGGCATGTCATCCGAAGGTACTTCTTGCGGATGAACCTACGACAGCATTGGATGTAACCATTCAAGCACAGGTACTGGATTTAATGAAGAATCTAAAAGACGAAATGGATACTTCTATTATATTGATTACCCACGATCTTGGAGTTGTTGCAGAGACAGCGGAACGGGTTGCTGTCATGTACGGCGGCATGATTGTCGAAACAGCTCCGGTTAATGAATTATTCCATAATCCAAAGCACCCATACACATGGGGTCTGCTGGAGTCGATTCCAGATATAGACGCTGCAGATAAAAAACGGTTAGTGCCAATCGAAGGCGCACCGCCGGATTTATTTTCCCCTCCGAAGGGCTGCCCATTTGCGCCACGGTGTAAATATGCGATGGACGTTTGCGTCGAAGAAATGCCTCCTGCTTTTTCTATCGAAAGTGGACATGAAGCGAAATGCTGGCTGAACGATTCCAGATCACCAGCCCTCAAAGAATTGGTTGCAGCAGGGAGGCAGTTGACATGACGGAAACGATCATCCAGATCGAGCAAATGAAGAAATACTATCCGATCGGCAAGGAACAAACGGTTAAATCTGTTGATGATATCTCTATTGAAATAAAACGCGGTGAAACATTCGGGCTGGTAGGAGAAAGCGGCAGCGGTAAATCGACGCTTGGCAAAACGATAGTCGGCTTGGAAGACCCGACCTCAGGCAAGATCGTCTACAATGATCTGGATTTGAGTCAATTAAATAAGAAGCAAAAGAGACAGATAAACCGGGAAATTCAAGTCATCTTCCAGGACCCGCACGCCTCGTTGAATCCACGGATGCGTGTTGGCGATATTATTGCAGAAGGGATTGATGCCCATAAACTAGCGACAGGCAAAAACCGGCAGGATCGTGTGTATGAGCTATTAGAAAGAGTTGGATTGCAGCCAGAGCATGCCAAACGCTACCCGCATGAATTCAGTGGCGGGCAGCGGCAGCGGATTGGGATTGCCCGGGCACTTGCGGTTGAACCGAAATTCATCGTAGCGGATGAACCGATATCAGCACTTGATGTATCCATTCAAGCACAAGTAATCAATCTGCTGGAAGATCTAAAAGAACAAGAGGATCTGACATACTTATTCATTGCCCATGATTTAGGCATGGTCAAGCACATCAGTGACCGCATTGGTGTCATGTACTTAGGGAAAATGATGGAACTATCCGACAGCGACGAGCTGTTTCGCGAGCCGTTTCATCCTTATACAAAAGCGCTATTATCTGCTATTCCTATTGCAAATCCCGAAGCTGAAAGACGTGAAAGAATTGTGTTGGAGGGCGATCCGCCAAGTCCAGTCGACCCGCCAAGCGGATGTCGTTTCCGGACACGATGTCCATTTGCGATGGATGTGTGTGCCAAGGAAGTGCCAGAGTGGCGAGAAGTGAAAGAGAAACACTGGACAGCGTGTCATCTTTACAACCAATAATTAAAATTTGAAGGGGGAAGATCTTATGAAGAAATGGCTAGTAGGCATGCTGATACTAGTGATAGTCGCTGCAGGATGCAGCAGTGGCAGTTCAGGAGGAAGCGGAGCTGACATCGCACAGGAAATCACAGTGAATGCAATGAGTGAGCCGCCAGATTTGGATCCAGCACTTGCAACAGATACGACATCAGGCTGGGTATTGGATCACGTATTTGAAGGTCTTTATACGAAAGATGAAAACGGAAAACCAGTTCTAGGGGCAGCTGAAAATGTAGACGTCTCCGAAGACGGAAAAACGTACACATTCACTATCCGTGACGATGCAAAATGGTCAGATGGCAGCAATGTAACAGCACAAGACTTCGAGTACGGCTGGAAACGAGTGCTTAATCCGGACACAGGCAGCTCCTTTGCTTTCTATATGTACTATATCAAAGGTGCAGAAGCGTACAACAAAGGTGATGGCGCGGTAGAAGACGTTGGCATCACAGCACAAGACGATAAGACACTTGTAGTAGAGCTAGGCGCACCACTTGGTTACTTCGACGAACTATTAACAATGTGGACATTCTATCCAGTTAAACAGGAGCTTGTAGAAGAAAATAACGCATGGTCTGCAGAAGCAGATACGTATGTAAGTAACGGACCATTCAAGCTGACAAAATGGGCGCATGACAGTGAAGTTGTCATCGAGAAGAATGAAAACTATTGGGATAACAGTGTTGTAAAACTAGACAAAGTAACATACAAAATCGTCAACGATGCAACAACTTATTATCAGATGTTCAAAACAAATGAACTGGATTTGATTCAAACATTACCATCTGATGTGATTGAGCAAGAGAAGGAATCAGAAGAATATAGCGAAGTACCATACTTCGGTACGTATATGTACATGTTTAACGTAGAAAAAGAACCATTTACGAATGAGAAAATCAGAAGAGCATTCACGCTTGCAGTGGATCGCGAAACACTGACACAAAACGTTACCAAATCAGGTGAAACACCAGCATATGCATTCGTACCACCAGGTGTTGAAACACCAGATGGTGATTTCCGCGAAGCAGGCGGCGAATACTTTGAAGAAGACGCAGCAGAGGCGAAACGACTTCTAGAAGAAGGTATGGAAGAAGAAGGCTGGACAGAGCTGCCGGAAGTATCCATTTCTTATAATACAGCTGAAAACAACAAGAAAATCGCTGAAGCTGTGCAGGCTATGTACAAAGACAATCTTGGCGTTGATGTGAAGCTTGAGAACCAAGAGTGGAAAACATACCTGGATACAACACAGCAAGGAAACTTCCAAATGGCTCGTATGGGCTGGATTGGCGTACTGGTAGATCCAGTTGTTATCCTGGATTACTACCTAGGTGACAGCCCAAACAACCGCACAAACTGGGTGAATGAAGAGTACGACCAGCTTATGGCCGATGCCAAAGTAGAACAAGACCCAGACAAACGTTACGAATTATTGCACCAAGCAGAAGCTGTATTAATGGAAGATCTGCCATTCAACCCAATCTACCATTATACAAATAACTACCTGACTTCACAGAACTTCGAAAACATTGTCTATCCGGTAAACCGCTATCCTTACCTAAAATGGGCAGAAAAAGTATCGGAGTAACATACTGAATAGATGGAAAGCGGGATCTCTGGCAGATCTCGCTTTCCGATACATAAGAAAGGAGCTTGTAATATGAAGTGGAAAGTCTCTTTATTCTTCTTAACAATCCTCGGCTGGTACATCGCAACATTCGCTGCTCCATTTTCGCTAGCAGATGTATCTAATATCGCATTCTTAATCGGTCTCATCCTAATCATAATTGCAGCAATAGCACTCATACTACATACAGGATTCCTAACTCCATTAATCCAAGGCTTCAAAATAATTGGAGAACGTATGGTCCGGAAATCGCGCTCTGCAGAACGTGCAGACAGCCAAATAAAAGATGATCCTAATATGAAGGCTTTTAAAGCTAATTTAGCTGATCGTATTACGCAAAGCACCTTTATCGTTGGGGCTAGCTCTATAGTTACCTCTGTGATTATTATATTGATGCTTTAAGAAGAGAAGAGTTATAGAAGAGAGAGAAACAAAGCTTATAAGAACCGCTTCTTCTGTGCAAGCAGGAGGGGCTGTTTTTGATGGAACTTAAGCGTAGGGTATACGTAACTAAGAAGATGCTGATTAAAACTTCCAGTGATTTTAAGCCTGATATACAGGAGGTGTTTACGGATGAGAACGCTAACGATTCTGATTGTTATCATTGCCGTCATGCACATTAGCAATCTTATTAATGTAACGCTCTTGGATGGAGAATGGAGCGGCATTGTGACCTGGCTTTCCACTATCTTATTTGTCATAGGCATGGTCGTATATGGCAGAGAAGTGAATGAATATCGGAAGAAATAATACTGAAATGGGAAGACCATCCCTCAATATACACGAAATCTACTCCATCATTCTTCATAAAACACTGTGTAAACTCCGCCAATCAGCTATATAATGACAGATAGAGACAAATTGGACGGAAAGAAGGCAAACACATGAAAATCACCATCATCAGCGTCGGCAAACTAAAGGAAAAATACCTCAAGCAAGGCATAGAGGAATACACGAAACGCCTCGGCGCCTATGCCAAAGTCGACCTAACCGAAGTAACCGACGAAAAAGCCCCTGAAAACCTGAGCGAAGCAGACATGCAAATCGTCAAACAAAAAGAAGGCGACCGCATCCTGTCGAAAATCGCCCCCGACGACTACGTCATTTCCCTGGAAATAAAAGGCCAAATGATCACATCCGAACAACTCGCGTCGAAAATTGACAGCTTAGCTACTTATGGGAAGAGTAAGATTGTGTTTGTGATTGGTGGATCATTGGGATTGAGTGAGGAAGTTATGCAACGGAGTGATTATGCGTTGTCGTTTTCAAAGATGACATTTCCGCACCAGTTGATGAAGCTGGTGTTAGTGGAGCAGGTTTATCGGGCTTTTCGGATTATTAAGGGGGAACCGTACCATAAATAGAGGCAAAAAAAGTTGTAGGTAAGGCGGTATTTTGTTGTCGGAAACGGGTATTGGCTGTAAAATATCATCTGCTTAATCCGTTTCATGATACAGTTTGTGAATGAGCGTAAAGGTTTTAGATATATTGATCTCCGTAAAATCAAATTCGAGTTCTATTTTATTAACTGTTCGTGATCGTGCCGTGTTTTTCTTGACTGTGATACTTTTAATAATTAGTTGAAGCAAAAGCTTTTAACAGGATAGGGGAAGAGAAGGGACATTTTGGGCCGTCAGTGCAGATTTTGGTTATATAGTTTTCGGAGGAACTGACTGGTGAGGAAGAAAAGAAGGATTAACAGTAAAACTGTCGTGCCTAAGAGGGTAGGGCAGTTTTTGATTTTTAATAGGGTATATCGAACCATGGTATGTTTTAAAGGGAATATACTTAAAAAAATGATATATGGAGAAAACAGCTATTATAAACCTGTGAATTGTTGACTTGCCCGAGCCAGCTTACAATGAATACGTTGATGCATTTTTGAGAATTGTACTTGCTGCCAATTCAAATCTGGTGAGGATGGGAATTTGGTATATCTGCTTTCAAAATTTTTATATACCCGTTATGTTTCTTGAAATTTGGTAGGTAGATAGTGCTTATCTCTTGCAAAAAGTTATGTGACTACTGTTCAACGCTAGCAAGTTTTTTTTTACATTAAGTAATTTAGCTAGGTGACAGTTTTTAATCTACTGCAGCTGTCTTCATTGTGCACTTATGAAGAAAGTTGATATCACAATAGAGATCAAGATAATGGCTAAGAGTGGTGTAAGCGGGGCTGATATTGACAATAATAAATGTGTTGAAAAAGTTAGTAAAGTGCCCCTTTCCATTGTGATCTATGTCGAATAAGATTAAAATATAAATAAAGTAAGAAATATATGAGAGGTGAAACCCGTGAAACTTAAAATGTTTTACCGGACTCAGAGAGATTTAGCTTCTGACTTAAATATGCTTGTCGATACTTATTGGCAGGGGGGGATTGAAGAGAATCTACTTGTAGATGAAATAAAAAGCTTATACGAAAATAATGAAGAAAAAATATTAAAGGACAGTCAATTTACAAAAGTAGTTCAGCAGCAATGTGGTAAAAGACGATTAGCTGTTGTGGAAAAAATATTGGAAATATAGCGGGTGTATAGTAACACCTGAAAGGTTTGATAGCATGGCAATAGAATTACAATATTCTTCTAGTTTAAATGGAGCTTCATTTTTACTTTTCGAATTAAAACAGGTCCTAAGATTGAAGCAACTTGGTTTAACAAATCAAGAAATTAGGCAAAAAGTTAAAGAGCAAAATCAGTTCCAATTTAATAATCAGGGGAGGATTAACAGAGCGCTCCCTTCAGTTATGAGAAGAGCAGAAACTATTGATGATACTCTTGTTAGTTTGATGTTAGAAGGTTCTATAGACATAGCCAAAATAATTAACCTTTATGCCATTATGAAGACTGATTTACTGTTTTTCGAATTCATGGATGAAGTAACAGGAGAAAAATTGCGTAATAATGATTATTTAATTGAGAAGAAAGACATAAATTTATTTTTCACTTATAAAGCGGAGCAAAGTGAAAAAGTAGCTAGCTGGAGCTCCAGTAACATTGAAAAATTGAAAAGAGCTTTCATGAATGTTTTGTTTGAAAGCACCATCTTGAGAACTAGGAAAGGTAAAGAGCTAAACAGGTTAATTATTGATGAAAGGATAAAGAATCATCTCACTAATATTGGTGATGCTCGTTTTATACGTGCAATGGGTGAGTAGGGGTGACGCAGTGAGCAATTTAAAGTCTAGAGCGGATAAAATAATTGATAAAATTAAAGAAGACAAATTTATCGAAGGTCGTGGGCTTGGGAATGAAATTAGCTTTTATGTTTTTGACTACGAACCTAACGAAGAATTGTATATAAGGGATTACATTATACATATCAAAAAACAATTCGCTTATGAAGGAACAAATCGGAGAATCATTGAGTTTGATTTATATAAGTTGCTAATAGAACTTTCTAAAGAGAAGCGGATTTTTGAACGTATATTTGAAATGGAAGAACGCCAAGGGAAAGATGCGTTATTTAAGGCTCTCTCCAATTTTGTTAAGCCAGAAGTCTTTATAAGAAGAATAAAGGAAAAAATTGAAGACCATAATGTAGTTTTCCTTACAGGTATAGGGAAAGTATATCCCTTTGTTCGTTCACATAATGTCCTAAATAACTTGCAAGAGATATTGGAAAATATACCTGTTATCATGTTCTTTCCAGGGAGATATGATGGGCAGACTTTACAACTCTTTGGAAAGTTTAAAGATGACAATTATTACAGGGCTTTTAGATTAGTCGATTAATGTATACGGGGGATAAATATGATAATTAAAGATATGTTTCAAAAAGATATAGAACGCGATATCCGTGGGGTAATAAAAGTAGCACAACAGGACGAAAATAATATTTATCAAGAATTGGATGAGTATGTTGTGACTCGTGAATTGCAAAAACACCTTTCAAAGTTCTATGAGAATTATCAAAAAGGGATTAATGGTGTAACAGATAAGATGGGTGTTTGGATTTCAGGATTCTTTGGTTCTGGTAAGTCACACTTTTTGAAGATACTAGCCTATTTGCTTGAAAATAAAGAGATCAATGGAAAACAAGCAATTGACTTCTTTCAAGATAAAGTGCAGGATCCACTTGTTTACGCGAATATGCAACGTACTGCTGGTGTAGAAACAGAAACTATTGTGTTCAATATTGATTCCAAGGGTTCACTTGACAATAAATCCAAGGAAGATGCTATTTTGAGAGTCTTTATGAAGGTATTTTACGAGCATCGTGGCTACTACGGAGACATACCTGGTGTAGCTGAAATGGAAAAGTACCTGGATAAACAGGGAGTCTATGAGGCGTTTAAAGCGGAATTTAAGTCATTAGCTGGTGAAGCGTGGGAAGAACGCCGTAATAGTTTTTACTTTGATGCGGATTTTGTCATTGGAGCCTTAACGAAAGTAACCGATATGACGGAAGAATCTGCTCGAAATTGGTTTGAGAACGGTGTAAATAATTTCGAAATCAGTATT
Source organism: Terribacillus jepli (assembly GCF_047228925.1). Lineage (NCBI taxonomy): Bacteria > Bacillati > Bacillota > Bacilli > Caryophanales > Bacillaceae > Terribacillus > Terribacillus jepli. The sequence continues at coordinate 305,915 of NZ_JBFEGH010000001.1, forward strand.
GAAAAGTTTGCGAAAGACGTAAATGAGTACATCAATAGTAAGGGTAAAAACTTCCACCTTATTTTCCTGGTGGATGAGATAGGCCAATACATCGGTGATAACCGTAGTTTAATGTTGAATTTGCAGACAGTAGCTGAAGATCTAGGAACCCATTGTAAGGGTAAGGTTTGGATCATGGTTACTTCCCAAGAGAGTATTGATAGCATAATCAAAGTAAAAGGTGATGACTTCTCCCGTATCCAAGGTCGATTTGATACAAGACTTTCACTTTCGTCTATCTCGGTAGATGAAGTTATTAAGAAACGTATTCTATTGAAAAAGGATTTTGCTAATGACAAATTGAAGGTTCTATATCCTGAAAAAAGTGCTATTTTAAAGAACCTAATTAGTTTCCGGGAAAGCACAGCAGATTTACGAGGATTTGACAATGATCAGGAATTTGCAGATGTATATCCTTTTATGCCTTATCAATTTAAATTGTTACAAAACGTTTTTGAGCAAGTAAGAAAACATGGCTCTTCTGGTAAGCATTTATCTGAAGGGGAACGCTCCATGTTATCAGCATTTAAAGAAGCTGGTCTTCAATATAAGAATGCTGAAGAAGGTACACTTATACCTTTTTATGCCTTCTATGACACGATAAAGGAATTTTTGAATCCATCCATTTCAAGAGTTATCGAAGGTGCCTATGAGAATCCAGCCCTAAAAGATGATGATTTTAACATTGATCTGTTAAAGGTTCTATTCATGATTAAATATGTAAAAGAACTACCAGCAAATCTTGATAATATCGCTACGCTAATGGTTACGCAAATTGATGAAGATAAGTTACAGCTTAAAGAAAAGATTAAAGTCTCTCTACGTAAGCTAATTTCTCAAACGTTGGTACAGAAAAATGGCGATAAGTTTATCTTTCTAACAGATGACGAACAAGACATCAATAGGGAAATCAAATCCCTAAATATTGATGAAGATATCGTTAAGCGGGAGTTAGCAAACTATATTTTCCAAGACCTATATGATGAAAAGCGTTTCCGTTACAACAGTGAATACTCATTTACCTACAATCAGAAAATGGATGAAAAAAACTATGGAAATCAGACATCCATTATAGGTATGCAAATTCTTTCTCCATTATCAGACCATTACAAGAAGTCCGAGCAAGAATTAATGATGATGACTTTGGGTAACGGGGAAATGATCATTAAAATTGGTGGTAATGAGGCATATATCGAGGAAATTGGAGAAGCGCTGCGTATTGAAGAATTCCGTAAGAAAACGAATATTACGCAACTTCCTGAAAACATCCAAAATATCTTGAATAATAAACAAGCGGAAGTTCGTGAACGTCGAAGAAGAGTTCGTGAACTTTTGGAGGAAGCGATTAAAGACAGTGCTTTCTTTATCAATGGCGACAAAGTAGAAATAAAAGGCTCAACTGTACGTGAGAAAGTGAATGCTGCCTTCACGATGCTAGTCGATAATGTTTACACAAAACTAAGTTATGTAAAGGAACATTTAGACAATGAACGAGGATTAATATCAATTCTTGCTACGAACGATGAACAATTGTCATTTGAAGAAACTTTGAAAGTAAATCCTAATGACTTGGCTAAGCGGGAAGTGTCTGATTTTATCAGCTTACAAGACGACCTGAAAAAGCAAGTGCGTATTAAGATTCTATTCGATCGTTTCGGAGACAAACCGTATGGCTGGAAAATGCTTGATATAGCAGGGATGATTGCACATTTATTAAAAGAACAACGTATCCGGATTCGTTATAATGCAGAATACTTGGAGCCTGAAGACAATGTTAATACGCTTGTAACGATTTTTACCAAGACACAGGAGGCCGACAAAGCCATTGTGTTGAAGAGGGTAAAGGTTGATGAAAAACTAATTAAAACAGCTAAAAGTATTTGTAAAGATGTTTTCAATAAAACAGATTTGGCTGATGATGAAGATGGACTATTGAAGGAAATTCGTCTACTTGTTGAAAAACAAATAGACGAAATTAAGGGATATAAAGCCCGTTATGAAGGCAGAAAGTATCCTGGTATGAGTTTGCTCGATAAAGGATTAGAATACTTTGAGCAGTTCCATAATGGCTTAGATAATGTATCTTATTTCAATAAGTTAAAGGAATTAGAAGACGACTTACTTGATTGGGAAGAGGATATTGTCTATGTCAAAAGTTTCTTCGGTACTGATCAGAAGAAAATCTTTGATGATGGATTGGCAGCCATACGAAAATATGATGAAAGTAAATCCTATTTGCTGGGTGCAGAGGTAGAAGGAGTTATTAATAAGCTCCAGTCCATTCTTCAGGATTCTATACCTTATAAAAAGATAAAGGACATTCCAGAACTTATTCATGCGATGGATGAACAAATTAATAATGTCCTTAATGAGAAGAGAGAAAATGCTCATAAAAAACTAAAAGATGATAGTGATTACTTATCATTATTGACATCACAATATGGTGTATCCAATGAAACGAAAGAAAGAGTAAATCGTTACTATCAAGAACTTAATGCTAATGTAGGTACATTTACAGATATTTATAAAGTCGACGCAACAGTTTCTCAAAGCACCAGCTTCAAGGAAAAAATGGAGGGGCATATCGAGCGGGAAATTGCCGAATGGAAACGTAAAAAGGAAGAAGAACAAAGAAAACGTCCTGATGGTGAAGTGGTTGATCCTCCTATATCACCTGTAGAACCGACCATTCAAAAGCAACCAGTAAAGGTAACAAAGCTGATTAATGTTAAAACATTAACTACAGAAGATGATGTCGATAAGTACATCAATGCTTTATCCAGTAAGTTAAAACAGATAATAAAAGAAAACAAACAAATTGAGTTTGTTGAGTAATCGGGGTGAAATGGATGAATAAATCAGCACTAAAGACTTTTGCTACAAATGCACGCAGAGAGCTGTTGAAGAAAGTCGAAGCAAGGGCAATGAAGATAGGAATTACAGAAGACAACATAAAAAAAGCGGACATTGAAAGCTCAGATGCCATCTTTATAGATGGCAGACAGCTTTCAAAGGATGAAAAGACTCAAAGAGATAGGTTAATTGATCGAATTAACCAAACCGGATTTAAGCGTGTAATGGAGGAAGTTGCCTATACTTGGTTTAACCGTTTTACTGCCTTACGCTTTATGGAGGTAAATGACTACTTACCAACCAAAATAAGGGTGCTTTCTTCTACTAATGCAGAAAGTACAGAGCCGGACATGATGAAAGAAGCACTTTCGTTAGAATTAGATTTGGAAAAGGAATATATCTATGAGTTAAAAATGAATAATAACTCGGAGGAACTATTCAAATATCTTATTATCAAGCATTGTAATGATCTGAATCGTTACATGCCATTTATGTTTGAAACAATTGATGATTATACAGTAATCTTGTTTCCAGAAGGTCTTCTCGCAACAGATTCCTTTGTACGCTTCATGACTAATATTGAGCTTATTCCAGAAGATAATTGGGAGGAAATAGAGGTCATTGGTTGGCTTTATCAATATTACATTGCTGAGGAAAAGGACAGAGTTTTTAGTGAGAAAAAGAAGTATAAGGCTGAAGAAATACCATTTGCTACTCAGTTATTCACCCCCGACTGGATAGTTCGCTATATGGTGCAAAATTCACTTGGACGCTATTGGGTAGAAGCACATCCTGAACATCGGGAATTACTTAATGATTGGGAATTTTATTTGGAATATGAACAAGAAGATTTTCAGGATAAAATCGCTCCGTATGTGAATAAAGAACTCAATGTGGAAGAAATTAAATGCTTTGACCCAGCAATGGGGAGTGGACACATTCTTGTTTACGCATTTGATGTCTTTTATGAGATTTACAGTAAGTGCGGATATATGGAAAGAGAAATTCCGAGACTTATTATTGAAAACAACTTGTATGGGCTAGACATAGATGATCGTGCATATCAATTAGCTTGTTTCTCCGTGGTTATGAAAGCATTGAAGTACAATCGGAGATTTTTGAGAAGCATAGAACGAGATGAGCTGAAACTTAACTTGGCATCGGTACAAGAAACTAATTCAATTAATGAGGAGGATATTGCTTATTTTGCAGGTGAACAAAGTGGTGAAAACTATCAGAAATCAAAAGCATTTATTGATCAATTTCGAGATGGTAAAACATTGGGATCCATAATTAAAGTAACAGAAAAGGATATAGCATTAATACAGGAAAGACTTGAAAAAATAAATGCTTCTCCTGCAATAGATCTCTTTGAAATAGAAAAAAGAGAAAAAATATTATCCTTATTTCCGAAGTTAATTAAACAAAATCAAATTATGGGGCAGAGATATGAGGTTTTAGTAACTAACCCACCTTATATGGGCTCAAGATACATGAACCCCATATTATCTAAATATTTGAATACGCATTATCCAAATTCAAAAAGTGATTTATTCGCTACCTTTATGGAGTTGGATCAATACCTAAAAGAGTTTAGCTTTTATGCGTCGATAAATCAACACGCTTGGATGTTTTTATCAAGTTTTGAAAAATTAAGAGAAAGTATTATCGCCAATAAATCTATTGAAAATATGTTGCATCTCGGTTCAAGAGCTTTTGAGGAGATTGGTGGAGAAGTAGTTCAATCCACCGCTTTTGTACTAAGAAATTTGAAGATTGAAAGTAAACAAGGAGTATATATAAGGTTATTAGACCAAAGAACAGCTACAGAAAAGAAGGATAAAGCGATTGAAGCTGTTCAAAATCCTAGTATTCCTTTTAGGTATCAATTTAAACAAGAATATTTCGGCAAAATTCCTGGATCTCCCATTGTATATTGGTCTACACAAAGAGTTAGAAACATTTTCAATAATGAAAGTAAGCTAAGCGATATTGCAGATCCTAAAACTGGTATACAAACTGGAAACAATAATGTGTTTCTTAGGAATTGGTTCGAAGTATCAATTCAAAAGGTTGGACTTGGAATGAGCAGTTTCTCTGACATTAACAAGTATGGGTATAGGTGGTTCCCCTATAATAAAGGAGGGGAATTTAGAAAGTGGTATGGCAATAATGACTTCCTAATAGATATGGAAAATGAAGGAGAGGGCATTAAAAGTTTCAGTAAAAAAAGTAATTATAGATTAAGAGAACCAAGACTATATTTTAAAGAAGCAATAACCTGGTCATTTATAAGTTCATCAAGGTTTGGTGTACGTTATTCTCCTACTGGGTTCTTATTTGATGTTGCAGGTTCTTCAGTATTTCCGAAGAAAGAAGATACATTTTATTTAACTGCATTTCTTTGTAGCAAATTAGCCTTTGAATTTTTGAAATTACAAAACCCTACTTTAAATTTTCAGGTCGAAAATATAGCAAAACTTCCAATTATTATAGATGTGGAGGAAAGTTTAAAAAAGCAAATCAATCAACTAAGTCAAGAATGTATACAAATATCAAAAAATGATTGGAATTCCTTCGAGACATCATGGGAATTTAAGAAGCATTATTTAATTTCGATGAATAAGTTTAGTGTTCAAGATAGTTTTAAAGACTGGAAATATATTCAAAATGAACGATTTTCCCAATTAAAGTCTAAAGAAGAAAAGCTAAACGAATTATTCATTGATATATACAGCTTGAATGATGAGATTTCTCCAATGGTAGAAGATGATGATATAACTATTAATAAGTCTGACTTAGAACGGGATATAAAAAGTCTCATTTCATATGCAATTGGGTGTTCATTCGGTCGCTATTCACTAGATGAAGATGGTCTTGTTTATGCTGGCGGCGAATTTGACCATTCAAGATATAAGACATTCAAAGCAGATAAGGATAATATTCTTTCTGTTCTTCCAGGTTCTTATTTTGAAGATGACATTGTTTCAAGATTTATTGATTTTATCCGAGTTACTTTTGGAGAGGAAACTCTTTCTGAAAATCTTGAATTTATAACGGATGCACTTGGTAGAAAAAAAGGTGAAACACCTAAAGAAACATTGCGTCGTTATTTCATAAATGATTTTTATAAAGACCATTTAAAGACATATAGCAAGCGACCAATTTATTGGTTATTTACTTCTGGTAAAGAAAAGGCATTTAACTGTCTTATTTATATGCACCGTTATGATAAAACAACTTTATCTCGGATTCGAACAGATTATTTACATGACTATCAGATACGTTTAGATGCAGAAAAGAAAGATTTGCTAAATATTATTGAGGTGAACTCAACAGCAAAAGAAATAAGTAATGCAACAAAAGAACTAAAATCTCTTGATAAGAAAATTGAAGAGTTGAAAGCATATGATGAGTTATTACACCATATGGCAGATATGCAAATTGAAATAGATTTAGATGATGGGGTTAAAGTGAATTATGAAAAATTTAAAGGACTTGTTGCCAAAATTTAATTAACCCCTATCGGAGATACATCAGTGTTTTGCTGATGTATCTTTGCACTATAATGTAAATAGAAAGTAGGTGAAGGAAATGAATATAACTCAAATTGAGGCTGCGTTATCAGATATATTCAATGAGCCATTAAAAAATGGGGAAGAACGGAAGATTGTGTTCTGGGTGGACAAGGATAATGAGTTCGCAGAGGACATTGAACGTCTTTCCGTTGATAAAGTAAAGGTTCATACGCTAACAGATCGTAATCAGTTTCAAACGAAATATTTACTTGAGGAAGAGGATCCTACGTCTCCCTACTTAATTTATACAAACATGGAATTAGGTGTGGAAGACAACTGGTTAGCGGATACGGTTTTTTATTCGAAAACGTTCTATGCAGATCGAATTTCACTAATTCTTAGTGATCTAAATATTGATCCATCACTTAAGGCGGTAATTAAAAAGTATGAACGCTTCTTTAATAACAAGGAGCGATTTAGAAAGTTCTCAGCATTGAATATTGAAACCTATTCAGAGGGAGTCATTGAACTTTCAATAATGAGTGTATTATGTAACGTTAAAACACCTGATTTTGAAGAGATTCTAAAGGTTGTGTTAATGGATACGCTTGAAGACCATGAGAATAAATACTTATCCCTTCTAGAGAAGTTTTTTGATATTGATGTGTTCTGGAATTATGTTTCTAATCACTATGGTTATGAACGGGAGAAGAAGAGTCTAAAAACATTATTCATCCATCTAGTAGTAACGGCATTCAGTCAATCGGTTGAAGAAGAAAATCTAAATGAGCTTAGTGATTTTATTTCCAATCGAAATAAGGCGAATGCAGTTGTGTTTATTGACCATTGGATGCACCATAAGGCTGACTATGTGGTATTTGATGAATATGCGGAAATGGCTGAGCAGGAAATCCAACTTTCGAATATAATCAATAATTTGCCAATTGAAGTTTTCAAACAAGCGGATACTTTCCCATATCTCGATCGAGCAATCATCGTTTACATAGCTAATGGATTGGTTACACAGCTTGAGGATTATGAAGAATACACGAAACTCATTAAATTGAGAAGAGCTAAGCATTACTATGATAATTTTGCTTCCATATATGAGGCACTTTACTATACTGTTAAAATTCATGAGTTTTATAAAGAACATCGTCAAGGTATCCCACAAGGCCGGGCTATTGATTTGTATCAAGCATATGTAAATGACTATCATTTAATGGATACTTATTACCGTAAGTTTTATGTGGCTTATGATGAAGAAAGTAATCATGATCTATTGAAAAAGTTAAAAATGCTGGTAGAAAATCTATACACAAACTGGTATGTGGGTGAGTTAAGTTCCCATTGGTCCCAAGCGGTTGAGTCCGAAATGACGCAGGACTGGTCATTACCCGGTATCAAAAATCAACAAGACTTTTATTCTTCATTTATTGACTCTAAAGTTAGGAATGGGGAAAGAGTATTTGTTATCGTCTCAGATGCGATGAGGTATGAAATAGGTGTTGAGTTGGCAGAACGTCTCAATACTGAAACGATGGGTGTTTGTGATGTGGAAACATTACTAGGTGTAGTACCTTCCATTACAAAATTGGGGATGCCATCACTCCTACCACATAAAGAAATTGATATAGATACAAATGGTAGGGTATTTGTAGATGGAAAAGATTCATCTGGCTTGGAAAATAGGAAAAAGATTATTGCCTCCAAAGTCTCTGATAGTATTGCAGTTCATTTTCAAGATGTACTAGCAATGAATAAAGCAGGAAGAAGAGAAACCTTTAAGGGTAAAAAACTCATATACATCTATCACGATACGATTGATGCAATGGGAGATAAGGCATCAACAGAAGTCTATACATTTAATGCAGTAGAAAATTCATTAAATCAATTGTATGACTTAGTTAAAATTATTCGGGATGATTTAAGCGGAACGAATGTGTATATTACGGCTGATCACGGTTTCTTATACCAAAGGGATGAATTAGAAGAAAGCGATAAGATTGGACAAGATTCAATAGATAGTATTGAAGTTAAACGTCGCTATATACTTTCACAAGAGCAGCGTGAAGTGCCAGGACAATTGGCTATTAATCTGTCATCTGTAATAAGAAATGAGCAGCAATTAACAGCTTATTTGCCAAAGGCAACGCTCAGATACAAAATGCAAGGTTCAGGTATTAATTTTGTTCATGGTGGTGCAAGTCTGCAAGAGATAGTCGTCCCACTATTATCGTTTAAAAACAAACGTACTGGGCAAAAAGGTGCTAAGGCCATTAAAAAAGTCGATATTAAACTTACGAATACTACTCGTAAGATAACCAATAGCATTTTTAATCTTGAATTTTTCCAAACTGAAAAGGTGGAAGACAAGACAACTCCAAGAACTGTTGTTATTTATATGGCTGATGAATTAGGAGCTGTAATATCTAACGAGGAAACAATTATAGGAGATCGCCCGTTTGATAATCCTGCTGATCGTACTTTCAAAATAAGGTTTGTATTGAAAAATATCACTTATGATCGAAATAAAACGTATTACCTGACTATTAGAGATACAGAGACAAGTGTTGTAGTGGAGAAAATACCATTTAACATCAACTTAGGTATTATCAGTGACTTTGATTTTTAAAAGGGAGGAGGACAGTGAATGTCGGAAAACATGAATGAAGGATTAATCGTTGATTTAGATAAAAAACTAAATGACGTTTTTGCTGGAAGGGTTGTACGTAAGGATTTAACGAATCTTATTAAAGAGGGAGCAAACGTTCCGGTCTACGTGCTGGAATATCTCCTTGGCATGTATGCAGCAACCGATGACGAAGAAAGCATTCGTGAAGGGTTAGAACGAGTGAAGAAAATTCTTTCAGAAAACTTTGTTCGTCCCGACGAGGCAGAAAAGATTAAATCAAGAATCCGTGAATATGGTCAATATTCGGTTATAGATAAGATAACAGTAGCGTTAAATCCGAAGATAGATACGTACGAAGCTGAGTTCTCCAACCTTGGATTAAAAGGTGTTCCCATTTCATCTATTTATGTGAAAGAGTTTGATAAGCTCCTTGTCGGTGGTATTTGGTGTATGGTAAAAATTGATTATTTTTATGACGAAGAGGTACGCAATTCAAATCCTTTTAATGTTAGTAGCTTACAACCAATTCAAATGCCAAACATGGATATTCAAGAGGTATTTGAGGGCAGAAAGAGCTTTACAAAAGACGAATGGATTGATGTGTTAATTCGCTCGACGGGAATGGAGCCAACTCAATTAGAAGAACGTGTGAAGTGGCATTTATTGCTGCGGCTAGTTCCCCTTGTAGAGAATAATTATAACATGTGTGAACTCGGACCTCGTGGTACAGGTAAATCACATGTATATAAGGAATTATCTCCGAATTCCATTCTTGTATCTGGTGGACAAACAACGGTAGCCAACCTTTTCTACAACATGTCTACTCGAAAAATAGGTCTTGTTGGAATGTGGGATTGTGTAACATTTGATGAGGTTGCAGGTATCCGTTTTAAAGATAAAGACGGCATTCAAATAATGAAGGATTACATGGCATCTGGATCCTTTGCAAGGGGGAAAGAAGAAAAGAATGCTTCTGCCTCCATGGTTTTTGTGGGGAATGTTAATCAGAGTGTAGACACGCTGATAAAAACATCCCATTTATTTGCCCCATTTCCTGAAGAGATGGCAAATGACACTGCATTCTTTGATCGGATGCACTATTACCTGCCTGGATGGGAAATTCCGAAGATGCGTCCTGATTTGATTACTGAAAAATATGGCTTTATAGTGGATTACATTGCAGAGTTTTTCAGAGAAATGCGGAAACGCACTTTCAGTGATGCGATTAATCACCACTTTAAACTAGGAAACAACTTAAACCAGCGTGATACGAATGCGGTCAGAAGAACGGTCTCTGGTATGTTAAAACTCTTATATCCTCATGGAGAATTCACGAAAGAGGACGTTATTGAGGTATTAGAGTATGCTCTCGAGGGTCGTCGTCGTGTTAAGGAGCAGTTAAAGAAAATTGGCGGTATGGAGTTTTATGATGTTATGTTCTCTTATGTTGATAAAGAAACACTTGAAGAGCATTACATTTCTGTTCCAGAGCAAGGTGGAGGAAAACTAATTCCAGAGGGAATGGGCAAACCGGGCCATGTTTACGTTGCTGGACAAAGCCATTCTGGAATGATTGGTATCTATAAGCTAGAAAATCAAGTTGTCAGTGGAACAGGTAAATTTGATAAATCAGGTGTTAGTTCCAACCGTGAAGCAAAAGAAAGCCTAGATACAGCATTTCGATTTTTTACAGCTAATAGTAAAGGCATTAGTAATACCATTAGCACCAAAACAAAAGACTATCTTATGCATATAAGTGATCTGCAGGGGATTGGTTTGACGGATGAACTTGCTATTGCTGAATTAATTGGCCTATGCTCAGGAGCTTTAGGAAAGCCGACACAAGAGAGTTTGGTTGTAATAGGTAATATGACAGTTGGTGGTACCATCTCTAAAGTAGAAGAGTTTGCAAACACTTTACAAGTATGCGTAGATGCAGGGGCTAAAAAGGTATTAATACCTGCAGCGTCAGTTATGGACTTGCAGACAGTTCCACCAGATCTATTGGTAAAAGTGCAGCCAGTGTTTTATTCTGATCCAATAGATGCTGTGTTTAAGGCTTTAGGAGTTAGTTGAAAGTTCGAAGGAGAGAGAAATGAAAAAAACATAAGCGTAGTTGGAGCAGTAATCAAACGAAAAAACAAAATACTATGCGCGCAAAGAGGAACAGAATAATCATTACCACTAAAATGGGAATTTCCTGGCGGCAAGATCGAAAAAAATGAGACGCCTCAAGAAGCACTGAAAAGAGAAATCACCGAAGAAATGCACTGCTCTATCTCAATAGGAGAACCAATAGAAGACACTTCATATGAATACGACTTTGGTATAGTTAACTTAAAAACATTTTATTGCGAATTACTTGAAGGTGAACCTACTCTAACAGAGCATGTAGCAATCAAGTGGCTAGCTCCAGAAGAGTTATCTTCATTAGATTGGGCACCTGCTGATATCCCCGCAATTGAAAAAATCCAGTTAGATCACAAATAAGCATAATTTACTAATTATCCATTTACACACACTAATAAAAAACATTACAATTAAACTAAAGAATTTTAACCCGCAGTTATTAGTTAATAATCATCAAGAGAATACAACCGTCCTACAATCCTTATTAGAGGAATTGGAAGTTTGTCAGGGCTTTATTTTCTCTGTTGCTTTACAGAAAGTGGATTAGCTACATTGAAGACACATCTCTATGATTTGGCGCGTAAAGGAATAAATGGGCGTATCTTAACGTCTACTTTCTTACAGTTTAATTCTCCGAAAGCTTTTAGAGAATTGTTGAAAATATCAAATGTTGAAGTGAGACTTACCGATTTACCTGGCTTCCATGCTAAAGGCTATATTTTTCAACATAATACGCATCACACTTTAGTCATTGGCAGTTCAAACTTGACTGCGCAAGCACTTCAAGTGAATTATGAGTGGAATGTGAAGCTGAATTCTCATGAAAATGGCGAAATTATTCGGCACTTTTCTAATCAATTTGATGATGTATGGAATCAGGCATCTCCTTTAACGGAAGAGTGGATAAACCAGTACTCTACAATATATGAGGAAAATAAAGAGAAGCGCGCTATTGAAAAGGTTATTGAGTTACCTGCTAATTATCAAATAAATTCTATTCAAGATGCTTTAAGTATTGAACAGAATAAAATGCAAGAAGCAGCATTAGCACAGATTAAGGCAGTGAGAGATGCTGGTCATCGAAAGGGCTTAGTAATATCTGCTACCGGGACAGGAAAAACTTTTCTGTCTGCTTTTGATGTACGTAATGTGCAGCCGGAACGCATGCTTTTTATTGTTCATAGGGAACAGATTCTTCATAAAGCCATGGCGGATTATAAGAAGATCTTAGGTGGCCACGATGAGCAATTCGGTATTCTATCGGGGGCGTCTAGAGAGATTGATAGAAAGTATGTATTTGCTACGATACAAACATTGTCTAAAGCTAACAATCTTGCATTATTTGATAAAGAGGCATTTGATTACGTACTTATCGATGAGGTCCACAAGGCAGGAGCCAAATCTTATCAAAGAGTAATTGATTATTTTGAGCCTGCATTTCTGTTAGGGATGACAGCTACTCCAGAGCGGATGGATGACTTTAATATTTATGAGCTATTCGACTATAATATTGCCTATGAGATTCGCTTACAAGAAGCTTTAGAGGAGGATATGCTGTCTCCATTCCATTACTACGGAGTTACTGATATTGAGTATAATGGCGAATTGATAAGTGAAACAGCCTTGCTATCCCATTTGGTGACGGAAGAGCGGATTAACCATATTATTGAGAAGGTCAATTATTATGGATATTCCGGAAAATCGGTAAAAGGTCTAATCTTCTGCAGTAGGAAAGAGGAGACACATCAGCTTGCAAGTGCATTAAATGAAAGAGGTTATCGAACCTGTGCATTAACCGGTGATGACTCTCAAGAAGAGCGTTTAAGAAGAGTTGAGCAACTTGAGAATGGAGAACTTGATTACATCTTGACGGTTGATATCTTTAATGAAGGTATAGATATACCGAGTATTAACCAAGTTGTGATGTTGCGTCAAACACAATCCAGTATCATCTTTATACAGCAGCTAGGACGAGGTCTGCGGAAGCACGATTCAAAGGAATATGTGACGATCATCGATTTTATCGGAAATTACAAAAATAACTACCTAATCCCGGTAGCGCTCTCTGGCGAGAGCTCTCAAAACAAGGATGCGATCCGTCGCCGGATGAAGAACACTGATTATATTAAGGGAATCTCGACTGTTAACTTTGAAGAGATTGCTAAGAAACAGATTTATAAATCTATTAGTGAAGACATTAAAAGATGCTTATACTGCTTTGAAAAATCGCTTGGGTAGGGTTCCTTACTTAAGAGATTTTATTTTGAACCACTCCATAGATCCCGAAGTACTCGTTAAAGCTAAGGATAATTATCATCAATTCTTGATTGCTGTAAAAGAAGAAGTACCTCAAATCACTGATTATGAAAATAAAGTTTTAACAATGGTCTCTCAGGAGTTACTAAATGGAAAAAGGCTCCATGAAGTAGTCTTATTAGAGATGTTAAGTGAGCGCTCAGCAGTTTCCTTTGAGGAGTATCGAAGTTCACTTGCTGAAAAAGGATTATCATGTGATGATGCTACCATTACCTCCGTGCTGCGTATACTGGATCTATCTTTCTTTAGTCAAACGAACCGTAAAAAATATGGTGAATGGCCACTTGTTGAAGTAGAGAGCCATATTCTGAAGATAAGGAAGGAAGTAAAAGAAAGTATTAACATGAATAATACTTTTGCTATACTTCTTAAGGATGTCCTATTAACTTCTATAGAGAAGAGTAAACAATATGACAACAATATACTCACACGCTACGAAAAATACACTCGTAAAGATGCATGTCGTCTGTTGAATTGGGATAGCGATGAAAGCTCCACAATCTATGGTTATAAAACAAAACATCAAACATGTCCGATCTTTGTAACGTATCACAAAGACGAAGACGTCGATTCCAGTGTTGCCTACGAAGATACTTTTTTAAATGAACAAACATTTAAATGGTACACCAGAAGCAAACGTACTATCGCTTCTAAAGAAGTAGCAGAAATCATAAACGCGGATGATAATAACATCGATATTCATTTGTTTGTGAAAAAAGATGATGATGAAGGATTAGGTTTTTATTATTTAGGTCAGGTTCATCCAGATAAACAAACTGTTCAGCAGGAAGAGATGAGAAGTGGAGAAGATAAAGTTATTCCTGTTGTAACAATGAATATGGTTTTGGAAGAGCCAGTGGATAAGAAGATTTATCGGTATATTGTAGAATAAGCCATATAATAAGCACCTCAGCCTAATAAGTGGGCTGGGGTGTTTTAGTGATAGTTTAGTGATGATATATTTATAGTGCTAGTCTGTTTAGAGCAAATGAAATCAGAAAAGTCTTATCCCTTGATGTAAAATTAGGGATCGAAAACTTTAAACAATTTATGTAGCAAAGATAAGAGATCATTCCAGGTTTAATATTTTGTCCTTTACTATGCTCACACTTGTCCAGAAGAATGAAATTGGTAAATCCATAATACCTATCTTGAATTAATGTATAACTAGCTTCTTTCTATAATCATTATGATAAAATAGTTTTAGTTATATATTATAAAATTTATAATATTATACTATATAGGTGAGGAATTGAGGTTATGGGGAATAACTTGACCGAGAGTGAAATAACGCAGGCATTGGATTGGGCTTATGAAAAAGCAGTAAATGGTTTACCTGGGACAGATATATCTGATCGCAGGCACTCCTAATCAAAACGAATATTTGAAGAATGGTTAGAAGTTTCTGTATGACCATACAGGAAAAGAGGAAACAGAAAACTTCACCAAAGAGTAGGGACTATAGTGAAGTTTTCTGTTTAACAGTCTCTTATGTACTTGCATCCATAAATATAATAAATTGATTTGTGATTAATCAATTTAAGTAATTAGCTTTTTTACGTTGTTTTAAGATTATTTAGTATTTTTTCTGCTTTATGCATCTTATCTAGAAGAGGATTTTGGTAGTCGCTATACGCATCTAGATAAGCGCGTACTCCACCTTCAATATTAAGTTCTTCAATATTTTTATCTTTCTCTAATATTTCTAACGCTTGTAAATACCTTTTATAAATTAACTTTAATATGCCGCTATTTAATTCTTTACTATACTCATTTTCAAGCGTGTTAATAACAAGTTTAATTTGTGCTGTTAATTGCTCTTCTGTGTCCATACATATCCTCCTTATTTGCTTGGAACTTTGCGTGTTTCCTTAATCCATTCTGAAGGCCATCCCTGAGGTAGTAAAATTTGGTCTCCGTCTCCTTCTAAGATTGCGCCTGATTTAGTATACTGTTTTTCAACTCTTCCTATATTAAGAATCTCTCCTTTGGGAACCTCAATTACAGCTTCAAATTGGCGTGAGTTCTTCCAATCTGGTACTAGAGCTGTGCTTATCTTTGCATTAATTCTATTTCCGGCAGGACTTGTGGTAACAAAAGCACCTGTTTCTTTCGCGCCTGCACCGTAAGTTCTATAAAAAGTTATATTTTCTTCAGTGATTACTGTTCGATAATTGCCGTCTGTGAATGATTCCGCAATCCAGTCTGGCAATTCAGCTTTTTCAATTACTGTGACTTTATCATCAATACTAGTAGAGTATTTGCCATGAGTATTTATTTTTTTATCTGATGTTGTTTTACTCCTTATCTCATCTCGAACATTACCTTTTTCTACGCTCTTTGGTTTAGATTCTAACGGTACATTAGTTCCTTTATGATTAGTTATAATCTTATCAAGAGACTTAATTCCATCAGAAACAAATCCGCTGCCCTTATCAATTATCTTTACGGGTTTTCCTACAGGAAGAAACATAGCTAACGCAAATGCTTTTTCTCCTTTGGTCGCCTCCGGATCTAAAATAGTAGCAAGGTCCTCCATAAAGAAATTCCAAATTCCAGCTACAGCACCATACACAAACTCTTCTGTATCTGAAAGGGGCTTCGAACGCGGATCTGGGATCTTATTAACAAATTCATAAGAAACACCAGTATCATGCATGTATTCACGAATGATCCGACCATCTTTTAATGTGTGATAAGTACCATTCCACTCGTAATATTCATCTATCACATTTTCTTCGTTTTTAATATAGGGGTATAGTTTGTTGAATTCTTCAGCCGTTATTTCCGCTTTATTACCAGTCGCAAGAGCATTTCTGCCTTTTGCAATCAGCTTGAACTCGTTATGATAAGAGAAAAACTCACTGTTAAATTGAGTTATATTAAACTCACCTACAGTAATATTATTCTTATCAATCGCACCCCTCAGCTTAGACACATAGGTCTTCATCTGCTGCAAATCGTCTCCAGACTGATCAAGCTTGCTGGTAGCATTTGAGTCCATTTCGTACATACCATCGACTGTTTTAGTGATTCTCTTTTTTGCATCGGTGATGGAATCAAGGAAAACATCATCTTTTACATGTGATACGGATGCAAGATCACAGACACTATCGAGCTGCTGATTGATCATGTCAGTTGTGGCAGATAGACTGTCCTGTGCTTTCTGCATTTTACTGGTCAGTTCGCCTTCCAAGAACTCCTGGCGGATAAAGCCGCGCTCATTCGGTTCGAAGGAGAGGACTTGATCACTTACGCTGCTTAGTGCTTGTTCATATTGTACCAAAAAGCTTTCCATGAATTCGAGGAAGGGCTTGTGTGCTTCTTCATAGAAGGAGCGAATGGAATCGGCAGTGTTGCCTGAAAATCCATCATGTAAGGTTGTGATACTGTTTAGGTCTTGCTTGACTTGTTCGACGTTTTCTTTCGTTTTACTGATAAAATCTTTTGTACTGTCAACTTGCTGCTGGATGTCGTGTACATCTAAATTTTTAATTGTTTTCACCACCTAATTTTTCCGCTAGCTAATATATCTAATGTAATTATAATAAAGGGAAATTTTGGTGAAAGAGGTAGGGGTTAAAACGCATCTATATTACCAGTATTCTTAAGTGTGGTCATAGAATAAGGGGACAGAAGTCTTAGGGAATAAGAATGAAGAGATCTTTTTAAAGAAAATAAGCCGAAATAATCTTAAGCGTAATACTATCATGTCCTTAAGGTCTTTCCGGCTTATTTTCACTTATTAACCTCTTTCATCAAAGAAGAATGATAATGCAACAAATTAATAATCCTCCGCGCCATCTCAGACGGCGTAGCATCATACCCAGCCCTAATCCATTCCAATATCCAACCATAAATACCATAAGCTCTATAATGAGTGAAATAGTCCGCATTAATCTCAGATGCCTGATCTCCTATAAAGGAGAATCTATTCTGGAAGATATCCTTCAGCACCTCTAACAAAGCTTCGCGGATTCCTGGTATCGGATCTTGAATAACAAGTAAGTCATAGTAATGGCTGTTATCCTTCATATAATGAAAAACATCTGTTTCATTTGGGTTCATCTTTGTTAAGTCGAGGATGGGATTATCACGAACTGGTTTGCAGAACTCATAACAGAAACGCGCCATTTCCAGTTCGATCATTTCTTTGGCTAATTGTTCTTTGCAGTCGTAATGTACATAAAAGGTGGTTCGTTTGTAATTGGCTTCGTCTACGATATCTTTTACTTTGACTTTGGAATAGCCTCTTTCTAAGACTAGTTTCTGAAACGTTGCAATTAACGTGGATTTCGTGCGCTCGATTCTTCGGTCTGTTTTTGGCATGGTTTTCCCTCGCTGGATACTTTCTCTATGATAGATGAATTTAAGACACTTTAAAATTTTTGTTGAAAAACTATACAGTACTATCCTCATGGTTGAAAACCCATACATTTTCAATTTTTCAGTGATTGAAAGGCGGCTTTCTGATTCTTTATACTTAGGTTAATTATATTATAAATCTCTTTAATATAATTGAAAAATGTATAACTGGGGGAAATTAGGATGGAAATCCAAGCAATGTTAACTACGGAAGAAAGCGATTTCAACAAGCAGACCCTTCAGTTGGATGAGCCAAAAGCTGATGAGGTGTTGGTACGAATTGTTGCTTCGGGTGTTTGTCATACAGATGCAACTGTTCTGGATGGCTCGCTGCCAGTACCATATCCGGCTGTACTAGGACATGAAGGTTCAGGGATTGTAGAAAGAGTAGGCAGCAATGTTACTACTGTTGAACCAGGGGATCATGTCGTACTAGGATTCAGTTACTGCGGTCATTGTGATAACTGCCTGGAAGGTAATGCAGGCGGCTGTGAAAACATGATGGAGCTTAACTTCGCAGGTAAAAACAAATATGGTGTATCACCAATTCATAAAGAGGAACAGGAAGTGTCACAGTTCTTCGGCCAATCTTCTTTCGCTACGTACAGCACGGTAGATGAGAAGAACGTTGTGAAAATCGATAAAGAGGCAGACCTTCGTCTATTGGGACCACTTGGCTGCGGTCTTATGACAGGCAGTGGTACTGTCTTGAACTCCCTTGCTCCAGAAGCTGGTACAAGCTTTGTTGTATTCGGTACAGGAGCTGTAGGTCTATCAGGTATGATGGCTGCGAAAATCGCTGGCTGCTACCCAATCATCGCTGTTGATATCCATGACAGCCGTTTGAAATTAGCAAAAGAGCTTGGCGCAACTCATACAATCAATAGCAAAAACGAAGATCCTGCAGAGAAAATCAAAGAAATCACAGGCAAAGGTGCACATTACTCCTTGGAAACAACAGGTGTTCCAGAAGTTACACTATCAGCTATCCGCTGCCTGCGTGTAAAAGGTGAATGTGCGACAGTTGCGGTTGGTAAACGTGACCTGACAATCAACGTAACGAATGAAATTATGACAAAAGCTGTAACACTGAAAGGTGTTGTAGAAGGCGATGCTGTACCGCAATTGATCATCCCGAAACTAGTGAAGTTCTACCAAAATGGTCAATTCCCATTCGATAAATTGGTTAAATTCTATGAAATGGATGATATTCGGCAAGCATTTGAGGATTCAGCGAATGGATCTACTATCAAACCAATTATAATCATCGACAAAGAATACCAAGCTTAATTAACTTAAACTATTCCATTAAGAATGCTCAGCGGCTCTGGCTGAGCAATTTTTATTTAGTGCCTTTCTGGATAAGTCTTTTACTATATTTATGGCCATTAGTGGATCAAATCTCTAGCTCTTCCCATAATTCACTAATAGTTTTATTTTCTATTCTTCCTTCTTTAAATAAATCCTCTGAAGTTTTGAAATTCTGGGAGTAACTGTCTTGATCTCTTGTTAAATAAAAGCCTTCGTTATTTCTGCTAATCCAATAACTTTCATTCTTATAATAAAATCGAAACTCTTCACCCATTGCTACTCTTTGTTTGAATTCATCAAAATGCATATTATATCTCCTGGTGGGCTTATTAGTGGTACTTCATCTAATTAAGTACTTATCTTATCACCGCGTATCAAAAATTTAGAAGATAACTAATAACAGTCATTATAAAAATTTACCGTCAAAAGCGATACTGTTAATAGAGTTAAACAAAAATCCAATTCTGAGAATCAATGTTATCAGTTTTCATAGCCCAGTAATCCTTGAGTACTAACTCTTCTTTATTCTCATCATTCATGTCTTCTAACTTAATAAATCCAGCAATGGAGTCGTGAGCTATAAGATATAGAAACTCATCTTCTAGAGTTAACTTAATTGCTGCGTCGCAAGTTGTATCCCAATGATGGTCACTGTTATGCCAAGTTGAATTATCTCGGATGATGCTGATACTGTTTATTACCTTATTTATCTTTTTAATGATGTATTCATCGTCTATAGTTTCTATCTTTTGTATAACAAAGCGTGGGTATTCATCATCATCGCTAGCCGTGATAGTTTTATTGCTAATCAATAATTTTTGAGTTTCGGTTTCTAATGCAATATTTAGAGCAAAATCTCCTGCATCTTCTACATAGATGTTTAATAGTTTGTTTCCCTTTAATTTATTTAATAAATTTATTTGTTCCTCATCTATTGTACATCTGATTTCAAAATTCATAATAAGTCTCCTTTAATCCACAAAATGTATTTTTTGTTGTTTAAACGCTTTACCGCCGTTTATGTCTACAGCTGGAGTCTTGTCAGAATGAGAAACTGGTCTGAAAGTTACGGCAGTTCCATCTTTAAGTATTCTTAGCTTTTTACCATTTCCAAGATCCTTTTCTTTTATGAAATCTTTTGTTTTTTCCGCAAAGAAGTCTTCGGCAGCATCTATACCTCCTTTTATGTTTCTCACCTTGTTATTGCCGCTTTTACCAATAGTTCCATAATAACCTGAATCATTAGATTTATATTTTATATCGGTTTCTACCTTTTTATTATTATCTGATTTTTTATCTTTTTTCGGGTTATTGTTATTAGGTTTATTTATATGTTTTTTGTCTGTTTTCTTAGCAAGAAATCCACCATTCTTCAACAAGACCGGCTTAATATATTTCTCTCCAAACTGAAAGGCCTGTTGGCCGGGATTTGGAGGAGTTAAAAGAGAAAGTCCTGCTTTAAACCTTTTCGATTTGGTAGCTTTTGAATCCAATATTGTCCGTATATCATCAAGGCCTTTTTTAACTCCAAATTTAAATTCCGATTTTATGCCTTTTCCCCAAGGAATTATAAATGCTGCTGCTGCACCTTTTTCCCACCAAGAAGATTCTGAATCAAATAGGGTTATGAAATCTTCTGTGAAATAATTCACTGTGTCTTTCCATGCTGGACCTAGTATATCCATTACGATATTTGTTTCATCAGACGTCTGATTTGCTCTAGGGTTGGGGATTTTATCAACGAATTCAAAATGAGGACCATTTTTAGTAGGGTATTCTCGAATAATCCTGCCGTCTTTTAGTGTATGATAACTTCCATTCCACTCGTTATAGTAATCCATAACAGGTTCTGTATTTTTGACAAATGGAAACAAAGAGTTGAATTCGTCTTGTGTAATTTCAGCCTTTTCACCAGTCGAAAGAGCCTTCTTACCTTTTGCCATTAGCTTAAAGTCATTATGATAAGTGAAAAACGCACTGTTAAATTGAGTTATATTAAACTCATCTACAGTAATATTATTCTTATCAATCGCATCCCTTATCTTAGTCACATACGTCTTCATCTGCTGTATTTCGTCTTCGGACTGATCCAGCTTACTGGTAGCATTTGAGTCCATTTCGTACAAACCATCAACTGTTTTAGTGATTCTCTTTTTTGCATCGTTTATGGAGTCTAGGAATATGTTATCTTTTACATGTGATACGGAGGCTAAATCACGGACACTATCAAGCTGCTGATTAATCATGTCAGTTGTAGCAGATAGACTGTCCTGTGCTTTCTGCATTTTCTTAGTCAGTACGTCTTCCAGAAACTCCTGGCGGATAAAGCCATTTTCATTCGGTTCGAAGGAGAGGACTTGATCACTGACTGAGCTTAGTGCTTCTTCATATTGTACCAAAAAGCTTTCCATGAATTCGAGGAAGGGCTTGTGTACTTCTTCGTAGAAGAAGCGGATGGAGTCCGCGGTGTTGCCTGCGAATCCATCATGCATGGTTGTGACACCATTAAGGGCTTGCTTGACTTGTTCGACGCTTTCTTTTGTTTTACTGATGAATTCTTTCGTACTGTCAACTTGCTGCTGGATGTCCTGTACATCTAGATTTTTAATTGTTGTCACCACCTAATTTTTCCGTTAGCTAATATCCTAAGGTAATTATAATAAAGGAAAAAAAAGGTGGAAGGGGTAGGGGTGAAAACACGCCTATATTACTAGTATTCTTAAGTAAAGTTATAGAGGAAGGAGACAGAAGTCATAGGGAATGAGAATGAGGAGATCTATTTAAAGAAAATAAGCCGAAATAATCTTAAGCGTAATGCTAACATGTCCTTAAGATCCTTCCGGCTAATTTTTACTTATTGACCTCTTTCATCAAAGAAGAATGATAATGCAACAAATTAATAATCCTCCTCGCCATCTCAGAAGGCGTTGCATCATACCCAGCCCTAATCCACTCCAATATCCACCCATAAATACCATAAGCTCTATAATGAGATACACAGGAGGTACAACTATGAATAAACAAGAGCTGACGAAAAGCTATATTAATGGAGCTTGGGTAGAAGGCGAGGGAGTTTCCTTTCTGATTAAATAAAAATGATCAGCGAGATATTCGCTGATCATTTTTGTGATTTATTTCTATTAGTATAGACTTTTAAGGAATTCATTAAAATCCCTAGATAAAAAGTACATATTTTCCATACCATCATGTTCTTCATCGTGAGCCCGATGGTATATCTCACCAGAATAGTTATTGTCCAGACCAATACATATTTGATTACCACTAGTATCATCAGGTATAGGAAGGAAACCGATATCTATTATTTCATCAAATATATCAATTTTCTTTTCAAGATTATCGTACATGTCACCTATACCGTAAAAAATATTAACTAAACTTTCTCCTGTTTCATCTGAGATTATATATTTGCCTGGGTCAGGGTAACGGTCATTATAATTTAACAAACAAAAATGATCTGTAAGCTGTTGGGAGATTAATGTTATGGTCTTGTTCAAAGCTCTCTAATTGCTTGATAGTTAAGTCTTCATGTATCTTTTCTTTTAGTTCCCATTTTGGAGCTCTTTTAAATGAATGCTTTAATTGACATGAAGGCATTTATCTATACGGAGCGTATGTGACAAGTATCATACTGCGCAGAAAATTATCTAATCTCGTCAGTCTAGCTATACAAAATAGAGTGCTTTTAAGATGAAACTTTGCAAATGCTCGGAGTAAAATATATAAGAGTCCTTTTGTTAAGGACTCTTATATATTTAGACTAGGATTCTCTATTATTCTTTAAATACTCTTCAATTATTTTTAGATCTCTTTTTCTATTCTCGTTCGGTTTAATACCCAATTTTTCATATTCCCAAAATACTTGTTGCTCATAGTTATCTACATTTTGCAAACTGTTATAACTGTAATCAATGTTTAGCTTTCCATTTGAAGATAATTCAAGTGTTAGATTGGTCCAGGGTTCTTGATTTTGACTTTTAAATTCACTCCATAGTTCTCTAAAATAATGATATAACTGTTGTAATTGCTCATCAACTTCATCTTCATCAACGTTGTCTATATGTTCAATATCCAAACTGTAAACAGGATTATTTTTATTGAGTGCATAGTAATAAAAGTAAGTTCTATTACTCCATTCAGTAACTTCTGAATACAACAGTACTTTATCCCAATCCTCAGGAATGATAGTGTTTAATTGTTGTCCGATACTTTGGTAGAGTTCTTCCATTCTTTCTGTATTCATCTATTTACCTCCATAAACATTTTCTAATACCTCAACGAATTTCCTATCATCTATTCTGTATTTTATTTCAAATCTATAACTATAGATTTAATTTCTAACATCTTTTTCTCCACCTTTTTAGCTAATATATCAACATGCGCATTTCTCAATTCTGTTTTTGATCCTACTACTGTTTTTTCGTTTTCAAAAAAATTTGCTCTCCACATCTTCTATTTGGGTTTATACTGAAGTCTAAGCTTTCTATTTGTTCCGGACTTTTTAATGTAATAAATACTTCTCTTACCGTTTATAGTTAAGTAGATTAACTCCCAAATTAAGTAAAGGTGAACAGCTGGCAGCTACATTGGAGTTTGGTATGTCACATATTAACGACCAAACTGTAAACGCAGTAGATTTCTGTGCAGGTGGAGACGAGAGAGTTTCCTATCTTATTTTTAAAAAAAGCTCAGCGAGATTATCGCTGAGCTTTTTTAAATTTATTTCTATTTAATATAGACTCTTAAGAAATTCATTAAAAAACCTCCATTATTATTTAACAGAAATTATTTGTAAGTTTTTGGGAGGTTAATGTTATGGCCTAGTTCGAAGCTCTTTAATTGATTGATAGTTAATTCTTCATGTATCTTTTCAATGATCATGTTCTTCCCACTCCTTAAATAATTCCCATTTAGAGTGCTTTTAAATGAATTTTAATTATCTTTATCTTCATAAAGATTTCCAAGAGGTTAAACATTTAATCACTTCAGCGCTAATAATCACTTACATCTGTTTGTATAAATGTTAATAGTAAAGTATCAAACAGCGATATCCTGATAACCAACCTCAATGACTTTTTCATTCAACAAACGTATGCCTAAACCATTCTCTGTATCCCAATTGCAATTGAATGTAATCCTGACATCTCTACCTTCAAATATATCGGTATAAGGAACAACTATACCATCTAGATTTATCATCGCTAAAATTTGGTCTGTGGTTTCGACTAATGGGTAGTATTCATTTACTTCAACATCATATCCCAGTTCATGTCTTTTTTGTTTGTAATAGTCTAATATAGATGTTAATAATTTTGGTTGTATTTCATTCCATTTTTCAAGAAATGACTGAAACGCTATATATTGACCTTGTTCAAACTGACCATCTTCTTCACCATCTATCATCAAGTCAATCTCAATTTCTTTTCCGAAAAAATTAATAGAAGTTACTTTAGACCAACCGTATTCGTACTCAAGGTTACCGAATACAGTAACAAATTTAGTTATCTTCATCTTCATAAAGATTTCCAAGAAACTCATCTATGTTATTCGCTAAGAAATACATTTTACTCATATTCTCATTATCTCCTTGCTCGTTCTCATGATCCCAAAAATATATATTATCGTAATAAGGATCCTTAGTGCCCAGACATATTACGTTTCCACCAGGATCATATGCAATGGGTACAAATCCTGTTGGCAATCTATATTCATATACGTCGATATAATCAGATAGATCACTTTCTTCATCACCAATTCCAAAGAAATGGTCTATAACACTAACACCCTTTTCAACTGATATTTCAAACATACTAGGTTTTGGATATCCGCCATTCCAATTAAGTAGGAAACCTTTGTATCTTTCTGGTAAATTAACATTATATTCAGTTTCAAAGTTTTTGATCTCTTCTAAGGAAATCCTCTCATAAGAACTTATAATTTTAACCATATAGAGAACTCCTATTGCTTATTTTTAGTAACGTTTGATACACCACTAGAATGAGTAAACTCCGCATATATTTTTGCCGTCCTATATCCTCTAGGTGCTTACTCATAACTTGTAGTAGCAATAAAGTCAAAAGCAACAGTTGAACTAATCTCATGGTTATATTCAAAATTATATATTAGAATTACTGCATTATATGATTTCCTTAGGTTTGTACTATTTTTGATTTTTGGGATGATAATTTCTTCATACGAACATCCATCTAACAATGCAGAAACATCACTACTACTATTTTTATAGACAGCTTTTTCTATAGTATCCTCATCTGTTTCATCCATATCAATATTAAAATCGATAAAGAATTGAGAAGGGACAGACTCACCATCCTCATCATACGTTAGATCAACATACTCACCTATAGAGTCCTCATCATTAATATTCCCTAGCCAAATTGAAACCCATCCTTGTTTTTCCATTATAGTATCCTCCTATTCTAATCTTAGACCTTCCGGTAATGACGAAACCCCACCCTCTAATCTATAATTAGCCCAATTATTAAGTCGTCTTACAAATGTATAATAGTCACTAGAAGTATCTATTATTGCTAACAATTCATTATGTGCTTTAGTTGAGCCTAATCCTCCGTGAACACCGTTTGGATTGATAAATTTGACATCAGATATAGCTGTTCGTAAATCTTTAATCTCTTCAGCGCTTATATCCCAATACTTAAATTGTGGAGCCCTTGAAACTAGGTGCCACTCATGTAGACCTCCAGGTTCCCTAAGCTGACGCTCAATTTTCTTTCTAACCTTTTTATCTTTCCAAAGTTCGTCTAGTTCACTACTTGTAAGGGAATTGAAGAATTTATTAAAATTCCCACTCTTTGCAGTTGGTATATCATCAACAGTTAATTTGGTATCTTTAGCATTGCCTATCCCCTTAGAATCCTTAACCTCATCAACCTTCCCAGGCTTCGCATCAGGAAGTCCCTTTCCAGCAGCCGTACTATCGGACAGGTCATCTATCCAACTTTTCCAAGAAGTTGCGCCAAATTCATAAACGTCTTTGCCAGCTTTAAAAGGTTTCCCAGTGGTAAATAAAAGAGCTATGGAATACTCACCTAAAGATGCATTAGGATCTGCAAGCGTTATTAAGTCTCCAAATACATAATTAAAGCCGCCAATAGTACCGTCTTTCACTACTTTCTTGGAATCTTCCTGTTTAAGCTCCTTCAAATCCTCCCGATTCTCCGGAATACTGGAAACAAATTCAAAGGCCATTTTTGATACAGCTGAGTCAGAGTTTGGATCAGTGTAGGCTCTGATGATTCGGCCATCTTCTAAAGTAAAGTACTCGCCATCCCATTCAAATTGATCATCTTGAACTGTTTTGCTGGCTTTGATTTGATCTTGCAGAGCTTTGTACTCTTGTTCCGTGAGGGGAATTGGTTTGTCGCTTGTTAACGCTTGTCTGCCGTCAGCTTGTAATTTGAAGTCTTTATAGAAATTCTTCTTCGTCAGCTGTTCCGAGCTGTAACTATCGACAGTAATATTATTCTTATCAATTACATCCTTTATCTTAGCTAAATAAGTCTTCATCTGCTCAATATCCTGTTGGGGTTTATCAAGCTTCTTAGCAGCATTGGCGTCCATGTCATACATATTCGACAGTGTTTCTGATAGTTTCTCTTTTCCCTTGTTGATGGAATTGATGAAAGGCTCACTATCTATAGAAGGTATATTCACAATGTCTTTGACATATAAAAGCTGTTGGTTAATGTCGATTGATGTTGAGGTTAAACTTGTGGAAGCTTTCACCAGCCTGTTCTTTAGTTCATCTACTAAAAATTCTTCCCGAATAAATCCATGCTCGTCCGATTCGAAGGAAAGAACTTCTTCATTAACAGACGATAGTGTCTCTTCATATTGTATCAAAAAGCTGTTCATGAACTCGAGGAAAGGCTTGTGTGTTTCTTCAAAAAAGGAGCGGATGGAATCGGCGGTATTGCCTTCAAATCCATCGTGAAGTGCCGTAACGCCATTGAGGGCTTGTTTGACTTGTTCGACGCTTTCCTTTGTTTGTTTGATAAATTTCTTTGTGCTTTTAATCTGCTGATGGATGTCCTGTACATCTAAATTTTTAATTGTCTTCACCACCTGATATATCCGTTAGCTGTTCATTACTTGTAATTATAATAAAGGAAAATTTTGGTGGAAGGGGGAATGGCAAAAATACTTCTTTTTTACCAGCTCTAAATAGTCGTTTTTTGGAAAAACGCGACAGAAGCCTTAGGAACTATAAGAGGGTTATATATGTAGTGATAAAGCTGAAAGGAATAGTCAACCTGGAGAGACTGCTTATCATTACTTACTGTAGGAAATATGAGGGTATAACGAATAGATCCAATCGCCGAAGTTAAACAAAAGCATATCTGAGATGAATCGCGTTAACCGTTTCGCCTGACAGTAGCTTAGCTCAAACTGATATTATTCTCCTTCTCTTGATATGAGTTATAGCAGTGGTACGGAATATGTCCGAGATAATGGAGATCTTACACCAGAAGATGGTCAGCTTTACACGCAATTATGAAGTGAAAGCAGGAGAAACGGTAAAAGGTTATGCAGCTTACAGCAGCCTTGGAAACAGTCATGAATGAAGGATCAGCTTTAATTGATGTGCTAGAAGCGCAAACAAAGCCGGGGTGATTTCAGTAATCCAATCGGAAGCCCTGGTAAAGTTTACTCAAAAAAAATGTTATGATTTGCGTTTTAAATAAAATCATAATCAGAGGATATATTACCCACTAAGAAATATGGATTTTTATAAGTCTCCATAAATTATATAATCACTGTCGGTTTGCTAATTGTCTCTTTTGGTTATTTGCAATGACAAGATGAATTATCATCCAAGTGATTTGAATTGCTAATGGGATAAGAAAGGCTAGAAGCAGTACGAAAAAGCTAATCATTTTCGCTGTGTATGTTTGTTCCACTCCAGCTGCATCTACACTTCTCATCCAAACAAAAATCGAACTTGCTATGAAAGCGATGAACAAAATAACATTAACGGTCCACCAAGCTATCCATGATATTTTCATAAAGTCCCTCACTTATTGGTTTATTTTACTATACCGCTATGCGTATCATGAAACAATGTGCAAAAATAAATGATAACATCCCTATAGGTTAGATGATTCCTATTGCAGACAGGATTTTCCCAATAAGTACTTGACTTTGTATCAAGTACTTTTTTGCATAAAGTGGTTATACGTGTATAATATTTTTAAGAAAAGCGAGAAATGGGGGAGATCAAATGGTACAGTCAATCAATACAAAAGTCGATTTGGTAATTGATGCGACCTCACATGTAGGGATGGCAGCGTATGGCAAGATCATGATTGGGAATAAAGGGTTTGAATTCTTCAATGATCGTGATGCACGCAAGTTCATTCAGATTCCTTGGGAAGAAGTAGATCTTGTGATTGCTTCCGTCATGTTCAAAGGGAAATGGATTCCGCGTTATGCGATCCAAACGAAGCGGAATGGGACATATTCATTTTCTTCTAAAGATCCAAAAAGAGTTTTCCGGGCAATTCGTGAATACGTCGATCCGAATCACTTGGTAAAATCATTAGGAGTCTTTGATGTAGTCAAACGCGGTTTAAAGAGTAAAACAAGCAAGTAATACAGAAACAAGACAGGCTGGAATTTGTCATTAGGGACAGGTTACAGAATTGCATTTTTTTCTTGAAAGGGAAAAATTGCTGTGCTACAATACTTTTGAAAGTTCACTAAAGCGATTTAAGCGCTCATTTTTTTGATTCATAACTAAAGCGCTTGCAAAATAAAATTGAATAGCCATTGCAATTATTTTTTTACGTGTTACTGATTCGATCAGGCATGAGTGAAAAAGTATTGATTAAAACGAAGTATAAGGTTCATCTATACCTATGCTTTCATTTAGTCTACTTTTCGCTCATGCCTTTATTGTTTTTTATCGGAAATGTAACCGCTTTAGTTGAACTGGACATGTTCAGTCAAGCTTTCACTACAATACTAATAGGAGGTAAAAAGATGGTAGGAATTGTTATTGCCACTCACGGTGAATTTGCCACTGGTATCTTGCAATCCGGGACGATGATCTTTGGTGAACAAGAGAATGTAAGAGCTGTTACATTGATGCCGAGCGAAGGACCTGCTGACGTAAAGTTAAAAATGGAAAAAGCAATCGCCTCTTTCGACAATCAAGATGAAGTATTATTCTTAGTCGATCTTTGGGGCGGAACGCCTTTCAACCAAGCCAACAGCTTGGTTGAAAACCACAAGGAAAAATGGGCGATCGTTGCTGGTTTGAACTTGGCCATGCTGATCGAAACTTTTGCATCTCGTTTTTCCATGGACACAGCACATGAAATTGCTGCACATATTTTGGGCAGTGCGAAAGAAGCGGTAAAAGTACAACCGGAAGAATTGGAACCAGCAGCTCCTGCTCCAGCTGCTAACGGGCCATCCAATACTGGTACCCCGGGTACATTTGAATACGTATTGGCACGTATCGATACGCGTTTGCTTCACGGTCAAGTCGCGACAGCTTGGACAAAGAATACAAGACCTACGCGTATCATCGTTGTATCGGATGAAGTAGCAAAGGATGACCTTCGTAAGAAACTGATCCAGCAGGCTGCTCCTTCAGGCGTAAAGGCCCACGTTGTTCCTGTCCATAAAATGATCGAACTTGCAAAAGATGATCAGCATTTTGGAGGTCAGCGCGCGCTGCTTCTCTTCGAAAACCCGCAAGATGCACTCAGAGCGGTGGAAGGCGGCGTACCACTAAAGACGATCAACGTTGGTTCGATGGCACATTCACCTGGTAAAGTGCAGCCGAATAAGGTACTTGCCTTCAGCCAGGATGATATCGATACGTTCGCTAAGCTGAAAGAACATGGTCTCAATTTCGATGTCCGCAAAGTGCCGGGCGATTCAAAAGGCAATATGGAAGACATTTTGAGAAGAGCGCAAGCAGAGTTAAATAAACAGAAATAATCCTGACTATCAGATAAAAAGGAGGATTAATAATCATGGATTTGACGATGATTCAAATCATATTAGTTGTTATCGTGGCATTTTTAGCCGGTGTCGAAGGAATCCTGGATGAATTCCATTTCCATCAGCCAATCATTGCCTGTACGTTGATCGGCTTGGTTACAGGAGAACTGGTACCTTGTCTTATCTTGGGCGGAACCTTGCAGTTGATCGCTTTGGGATGGGCAAATATCGGGGCGGCTGTAGCACCGGATGCGGCATTGGCGTCCGTGGCATCTGCAATCATTTTAGTTTTAGGTGGTCAAGGTGAAGAAGGCGTTACTTCTGCAATCGCAATTGCAGTGCCGCTTGCAGTTGCAGGTCTGCTTTTGACAATCATCGTCCGTACGCTTGCAACAGGGATCGTGCATTTAATGGATGCGGCAGCGAAGGAAGGGAACTTCAGAAGAGTGGACATGTGGCATATCATCGCCATCATCATGCAAGGTCTGCGTATTGCCATCCCAGCTGCATTGATCGTGGCGATTGGCGCAGCTCCGGTTAGAGACTTGCTGCAAGCAATGCCATCTTGGCTGACAGACGGTTTGGCAGTCGGCGGGGGAATGGTAGTAGCCGTAGGTTATGCAATGGTTATCAACATGATGGCGACAAGAGAAGTATGGCCATTCTTCGCAATTGGTTTTGTATTAGCTACAATCCCGTCCATCACACTTCTAGGTCTTGGCGGTATCGGCGTAGCGCTTGCACTTATTTATCTGGCACTTACAAAACAAGGCGGTTCTGGTAATGGCGGAAACGGAAATACTGGCGATCCGTTAGGCAAAATCATCGATGACTATTAAAAAGGAGGAGGAGAAAAAATGGCAGAACAATTGAAGTTATCCAAAAGAGATCGCGTTTCTATTTGGTGGCGTTCCACCTTCATTCAAGGCTCTTGGAACTATGAGCGTATGCAAAACGGTGGCTGGGCATTTTCCATGATTCCCGCAATCAAAAGATTATATAAAACAAAAGAAGATCGTGCTGCTGCATTGCAGCGTCACTTGGAATTCTTTAATACACACCCATATGTTGCTTCCCCGATCATCGGAGTAACGCTGGCACTGGAAGAAGAACGTGCCAATGGGGCGCCTGTTGATGACAAGGCCATTCAAGGGGTAAAAGTCGGGATGATGGGACCGTTGGCAGGTATCGGTGATCCAACTTTCTGGTTCACGGTGAAACCGATTCTTGGTGCATTGGCTGCTTCTCTTGCTTTGACCGGTAACATACTCGGTCCGATTCTGTACTTCGTATTATGGAACCTCATTCGTATGGGATTCACATGGTATACGCAGGAACTTGGTTACAAAGCAGGTTCCAAGATCACCGAAGACTTATCTGGCGGACTGCTGCAGGATATCACCAAGGGCGCCTCGATACTCGGGATGTTCATATTAGGATCACTGGTAAATAGATGGGTATCCGTCGCATTCGCGCCAACTGTATCGGAAGTGCAGCTCGACGAAGGTGCTTATATCGACTGGGATGAATTGCCTGCTGGTTCTGAAGGAATAAAAACGGCGCTGGAACAACAAGCCGCCGGCCGATCATTAAGTGACACGAGCGTAACGACTTTACAAGATAACTTGGACAGCTTGATTCCTGGTTTGGCTGGACTCTTGATCACACTGCTCTGCATGTGGCTGCTCCGTAAAAAAGTTTCTCCGATTGTGATGATCCTAGGATTGTTCGTGATCGGTATTGTCTTCCACTCCATCGGTTTGATGTAATAAGTAATTCTATAAACACTTGAGAAGTACCTCCTGGTATGATGAACTTATCAACGAGGAGGTACTTTTTCTTAAGGTACTTCGAATCAAAAAGATTATCTTAGGGGGCTGCTATGCTTACTATCGGTTATATCGGAAATGGGAAAAGCACGAATAGATATCATCTGCCATTTGTATTGCAAAGAGAGAATATCAAAGTGAAAACAATTTATCGAAGAAATCCTGATCGTGATAATTGGGATAAGATTGCAGGAGTGAATTATACTTCTGATTTAGATGAATTATTGAACGACAATGACATTCAGCTCATCGTCATTTGCACAAAACATGACAGCCATTACGAATACGCAAAACTCGTACTGGAACATAACAAACACAGTTTGGTGGAAAAGCCATTTATGGAAACCTCCGAACAAGCAAAAGAAATATTTGCTTTGGCCAAAGAAAAAGGACTGCTTGTACAGGCGTATCAAAACAGACGATTTGACAGTGATTTCTTGACTGTGCAAAAGGTCATCGAAGAAGGGAAACTAGGGGATTTGCTGGAAGTGGAAATGCATTATGACTATTATCGTCCCGAAGTACCCGAGTCCGCTACTTCCTTTGATCCTGCGGAGTCCTATTTATACGGCCACGGCTGTCATACCCTCGATCAAGTCATCAGCTATTTCGGCAAGCCCGATCATATCCATTACGATGTGAGGCAATTATTGGGACAAGGAAGAATGAATGATTATTTTGATCTCGACTTATATTACGGCAGATTGAAAGTATCGGTGAAATCCAGCTACTTCAGACTGAAAGAAAGACCAAGCTTCGTCGTCCATGGCAAAAAAGGGACCTTTGTGAAAGAAACGAAAGATCGCCAGGAAGAACATCTAAAGCTATTTTACATGCCGGATAACAAAAACTTTGGTATCGATACTCTAGCTCATTATGGTGTACTCACCTATATCGATGAAGACGGTACTGTCCACGAAGAAAAAGTGAAATCCGTGGATGGGGATTACGGGAGAGTATATGATGACGTGTATGAAGCTATCGTGAATGGTAAAGAGAAAACCATTACGGATGAGCAGACAGTGCTGCAGATGGAGATGTTGGAGACTGGGGTCAAGAACTTGAAGTAATTGAAGATGCATTTGCATGTACGAAAGAAACTGGAGTCAGCTAAAGCTGGCTCCAGTTATTTTTTTATCCAGTATTTAATCTTATATTTAAGTATCTATTTTCTCGCTTCATCTGGCTATCTGCAGAAAACACATGTAACGGTAATACATACAGTTTTATCTGGGGTTTCAGGTCATTCTACTGGTTCACACCTTCACCTGGGGCATCGAATGGATTTGAATTCGACAAAGTGGGATGTGTAGAATGATTCCATTTAAAAGGATCTGTATAGAGGTTGCTTCCTTCGAGCGCTTTTATCCCAGCCTATTTATTTATATTTAGTGGAAATATTACAGTTCCAAGATCACCTTTCTTTTCTGCTGTCTTGTTAACTTCTGCATATCCAGCCACACTACTTACGATAATGGTCCCTATTAGTATCAACGAGAAAACAACTTTCTTCATAATATCTCCTCCTTTTTAAATAGAAGCTAAAAGATAGTATCTTGTTGCAAGCTCGTATTGCTTAGTTTCAGTATAATGCTGGGCTAGCTCTTTTGAATAGAGCCTTACGTTAAATAAATCGTTAACTTTCTTAAAATATTCTATACCTTCTTGCCAAACGCTTTCATAGTTCACCCTATCCTCGAATTTTTTGTGCAACATGGCAAATTCCCACTTCATTGTTAAATCGTCTTTATCAATACTTTTCTGGAAACCTTCCGTATAAGCCTCCATAGCTTTGGAAGGATGATTGATTTTCCAATAAGAATCGGCTAACAGGTATAAAATCTTCAAATGGATCCGTTCTTGTTTGTTTTTACGTGCTTCTTCCAGATAACGAATAGCTGTTTCCGGCAGTTCCCGTTGCACATATAGAAGTCCAAGGTTGAGGTTGGTAGTGGTTATGAAATTCTGATTATCTATATTGTTGTAAGATATTAATGCTTTATGGAGATGTTCTTCCGACAATTCGAAATCTTGAAGATCCATGTAATTCATACCTTGCAGCATTTCTGCCCGGGCAAGAAGAAACTCGAATGTCTTATGTGGTTTTAGGGCTTCTATAGCTCTTTCTGCATGTAAAGCTGACAAAGTAGTAATATCAAGGAAATAATAAGTCATGGCTTTACGAAGGTGAAATTCACCTATCTCTACAGGGTCTTGTAATTGGTTTAGATACTTTTCGGCTTTCTCAAAGCAATGAAGAGCATCTTGGTAATGTTTTTCTTCATAGAATAGTATTCCTTCTGCTAAGTGTAAATAATGTCGGTGGGTATCATGGAAGTGGTCAAGATATGTTTTGGCATTGTCAATCGCAACAGCGCTATTCACGAGGTCTTTTTGCATTAAGTAGAAGCGGCTTTCCAGCAAGATAAATCTAATGAGAGTATCGGTACTGAAGTCGTTGATGAAGTCTTTTAGGTATTCACGGATATTAGCAGCTGCTTCTCTTTTATCCAGACGAATACTGATAGACCAATTGACCAATTGAGCTTTAATATCGTCAACTGGCTTGGAGATATTCTGTCCCATGGTATAGTGCAACGCTCCTTCAAATATAGTTACTTAATCAATTTTACCATTTTTTGTCGTTTTGCGGGTTGCGAATGTGTATACACGAAATGGGAGTATAATGCGATTTTAGGAGCTTATATTTCCTATTATGATTCATATTGAAGGAGATTTTAATCAATCAATCGCCCCTTATTGTTTATTCATTTCATAATCCTCAGCCGTATGCTACAATCATATGGTACCCACGTACCGTATAATAAGACATTCAGTTATAGATACTTCCCTTTAGGAAAGAAGGTGTTTTACGTGAATGATGCAGAAGAAATTAAAGTTACCCATAGATCGACAAATGATAAGGATCAGCTGATTAAACGCTTGAAACGGATAGAGGGTCAGGTGCGCGGTATCCAAAGCATGATTGAAAATGACCGATATTGTGTGGATATTCTTACGCAAATCTCTGCTATAAACGCAGCGATGAATAAAGTAGGCTTTCATTTATTGGAACAACATACACACCATTGTGTATCGGATGCGATAAAGGATGGAGATGGAGAAGAAGCCATCCAGGAATTGATGGAAGTATTTAAAAGGTTTTCTAAAACGTCCTGATAGCAGCCGGCCATTATATGCTGGCTTCCATTTTATATATTATCATACCTAACGAGGGTATAGTAGGATAAGGACGATTTAATGCAAGGGAAAACGGAATTATACCAATAAGCGGCAATTTAAGCTTGATTAAAGGAATAGCCCAAGAAAAACCTCATGAGATACGATCTCGGCATATTAGATTTGCTTCTCTGGATTAGCTAAGTCGTATATGTGCAATAATAAAAATGAAACGAAACACTTTGATTACCCTACAGGGGTATGGTAATATTGTGGTGAAGAAACAAAACAAGGAGGAATTTATAATGGAACAAGTAACTCTCAATGTACAAGGAATGTCTTGCGCACATTGCGTGAATGCTATAGAAGGAAATGTAGGGAAGCTTAATGGTGTGGATACTGTAAAAGTAAATCTTGATGAAGCAAAAGTGGCTGTTACATTTGATCCTAATACAGTAGCCCTTGATGAAATTAAGGATGTCATTGAAGAACAGGGTTATGACGTAGCGTAACCTTAGAATAAAAAACACATCGGATCGTGTCTGTCCTCAGTGCACGGTCTGATTTTTTCAATGAACTATACCCCTAGGTGGTATGAGGGATAGGAGTGAGAACATTGAGTCAAAAGGAAGCAACCCTGCAGATCACAGGGATGACGTGTGCGGCTTGTGCAACAAGGATTGAAAAAGGGCTGAACAAAGTCGAAGGTGTAGAAGAAGCCAACGTCAATCTCGCCCTTGAGAAAACAAACATCAAATATGACGCAGACGTGACTGACATTGCGAAATTCAAAGAAAAAGTGCAGTCCTTGGGATATGACATTGTGACGGATAAGGCCGACTTCGATATCTCAGGAATGACGTGTGCAGCTTGCGCCAATAGAATTGAAAAACGACTGAATAAGCTGGATGGCGTCGAGCAAGCAACGGTCAACTTTGCACTGGAATCCGTCATGGTGGACTATTATCCAGATCAAGTATCGGTTCCTGATATGAAGGAAGCGATCAACAAACTTGGATATACCCTGGAACAAAAGCAGGTTACACAAGGGGAGACAGTCGATCATCGTCAAAAAGAGATTGTGAAGCAACAAGGAAAGTTTTTGTTTTCCTTGATATTGTCACTCCCATTATTATGGGCAATGGTGAGCCACTTTGAATTCACTTCATTCATCTGGGTGCCTGATATGTTCATGAATCCATGGGTGCAGTTCGCCCTTGCGACGCCTGTTCAATTCATCGTAGGCAGACAATTCTATGTGGGAGCGTATAAGGCGTTAAGGAATAAAAGTGCCAACATGGATGTACTGGTCGCTCTGGGTACATCGGCTGCTTATTTCTATTCGCTGTATTTGAGCATCGCGTCCATCGGTTCCGATGCGCATATGGTCGAGCTTTATTACGAAACAAGTGCCGTTCTGATTACGCTGATCATCTTAGGTAAACTATTCGAAGCAAAAGCGAAAGGCCGCTCGTCTGAGGCTATCAAGAAGCTGATGGGCTTGCAGGCAAAAAATGCAACAGTTCTCCGTGATGGACAGGAAATGATCATCCCGATCGAAGAAGTGCTGGAAGCGGATATCGTGTATGTGAAACCAGGTGAAAAGATACCCGTTGATGGAGAGATTGTCGAAGGGCAGTCAGCACTTGATGAATCCATGTTAACAGGTGAAAGTATTCCGGTGGATAAATCGATCGGGGACAATGTGATCGGCTCGACGATCAATAAAAATGGTTTCTTGAAAGTAAAAGCAACAAAGGTCGGGAAAGACACCGCGTTGGCGCAAATCATCAAAGTGGTGGAAGAAGCACAAGGTTCCAAGGCACCAATTCAGCGGCTGGCTGATGTGATTTCAGGTATTTTCGTACCGATTGTCGTCGGCATTGCACTTGTAACCTTCCTTATCTGGTACTTTGCCGTAAGTCCCGGCGATTTCGCGGAGGCACTTGAAAAATTCATTGCCGTACTGGTCATTGCCTGCCCATGTGCACTCGGACTGGCAACACCGACTTCCATCATGGCCGGTTCTGGCCGTGCAGCTGAATTCGGCATCCTGTTCAAAGGCGGGGAGCATTTGGAAACAACGCATCGTTTGGATACGATCATTCTTGATAAAACAGGTACAGTCACAAACGGTAAACCAGCCATGACTGATGTTGTGTTGGCTGAAGGTACAGATGAGACAGAATTCCTGAAGCTTGTGGGTGCTGCTGAGATAAATTCAGAACATCCGCTTGCCGAAGCAATCGTCCAAGGCATACAGGAGAAAGGAATCGAGCTTGGTTCCTCGCAAACTTTTGAGGCCATTCCTGGATATGGTATACAGTCAACTGTGGACAGTAAGCGGTTGTTCATCGGAACGCGCAGACTCATGCAGAAATATGACATTCCCGTTCAAGATGTAGTAAGCGAAATGGAGCAGCTGGAGAAGCAAGGCAAAACAGCGATGCTTGTTGCCATCGATGGACGTTATGCAGGTATTGTTGCCGTTGCGGACACAATCAAGGAAACTTCAAAAGAAGCCATCAGCCGCTTGCATGAGATGGGCTTGGATGTGGTGATGATCACAGGGGATAACACCCAGACAGCTAAGGCGATTGCGGATCAAGTCGGCATTAAACAGATCATCGCCGAGGTGCTGCCAGAAGGCAAGGCCGAAGAAGTGAAAAAGCTTCAGCTTGCGGGTAAAAAAGTGGCGATGGTGGGCGATGGCATAAACGATGCCCCTGCGCTTGCCGTTGCCGATATCGGGATGGCAATCGGTACAGGTACCGATGTGGCCATGGAAGCTGCCGATATCACCCTGATCCGCGGAGAACTGACAAGCATTGCAGATGCGATCTATATGAGTAAGAAGACAATCACCAATATCAAGCAGAATCTTTTCTGGGCACTTGCGTACAACAGCCTGGGCGTTCCAGTCGCAGCGGTTGGTTTATTGGCTCCTTGGCTGGCGGGAGCAGCGATGGCGTTCAGTTCGGTATCGGTTGTCCTCAATGCCCTAAGACTGCAAAGGACGAAATTAAAAGCATAACTGCAGAAAGAAGGAACAGCATATGAATCCAAAACGAAGCGTTATGATTTGGGCGATATCGGCTGTCGTGTATCTTGGTGTCGTGATTTTGGGCTACAGTTTGTTTACTAGCTTGAATTAATAAGCGGAACAGTCGAATTGTTTGTTGTACAATAGATGGCTATGATCTTTAGTAATAAAACAGGAACCTATAAGCTATGGGCAAAGTTCCATTTTGATGATACGGGTGTGCTTGCCTTCTCTAGCTTCTTAAAGGAGGAGCGATATGTATAACTTGACGCTATATACACATCCTTGGTGCTCAGACTGCAAAGACAGTAAGGAAGCCCTGAACAAAGCCGGAATACCGTATACAGAATACAACTTGAGTGAAGAACCGGAAAAAGAAGCAGAGTTGAAAAAACTGACTGGATCCAGGGTGGTCCCGGGATGGGTATTCCGGAAAAATTCACTCCTTGGCAAAATGCAGAAACCGAAAGTCTACACTGGATACGAGCAAAACCGCACGGAGATTGATGCTTTATTGAGCGAAATGAAGTCCGCGCAGAAGAGTTAAACCACTAATATGCTGCGTTCGTTTTAAGGAGGATAAAACGAGATGCTGGGAAGTAAAAAAATACTGATGGCAGGCGTTTCATTTTTAACGGTATGCACGTTAGCCGCTTGCGGCAGCGGGGAAGATAACGAGACGGATAACATGGACCACTCCTCTCACTCTGAGGAAAGTATGGAAGGCATGCATCATTCCAGTTCGGGTGATGTACCTGAAGGATTGCAGGAAGCAGAAAATCCAACCTATGAAGTCGGAAGCAAGGCCATCATGTCCGCCGATCACATGAAAGGCATGGATGGAGCAGAAGCAACCATTGCCGGAGCATATGACACGAAAGCTTACGCTATAACTTACACCAGAACAGATACTGGTGAAGAAGTGAAAAATCATAAATGGATCATCCAAGAAGAAATTGAAGGTGCAGGCGAAGCACCATATGAGGCAGGAGATGAAGTTACCGTCAAAGCCGATCATATGGAAGGGATGGACGGCGCCACAGCAGTGATCGATTCCGCATTGGATACAACAGTCTATATGGTGGATTACACATCGACAACAGACGGACAAGAAGTCAAAAACCACAAATGGGTGACAGAAAGCGAATTGTCAGCTGAATAGAGACAAAAACAAAACAGCCAATTGCCGGTGGAAATCAGCAATTGGCTGTTTTATTGTCGTGATTATGAAGTCATCTATACAAGAACACACTAAGCTTCTCATTCATATCGATTGTCGCAAGCAGGACATTTCTAACCTCAGTCTGATAATTATCCCGTAATTGAGACACGACCCATGCTTCATCCTTATTTGTTTCTTTCAGTTCTCTATCCAAGATTTTCCCATCTTTTATGATTGTCTGCGGCAAATCAAAAGGCGGCATGTTTATCTGCATCATCTCAGGCGTGACCGCTTCATATTTAGGATCAAGAAAGAACGATATCTTTCCTTCCGCTTCCCACAGCGCCAAAGCCACCTTTTTCACATCCGCAACCTTCCCTTTGCGCAGCTCTTCCAATAATACATCGATCGATATCCTGGCATGGCGCAACCCCTCATAAAGGATCTCTCCATCCTGAACAAGCGTGATAGGCTTATGATTGATCAAATTCCGGAACCACGGCCATTTCAGGATAAGAAAAATCCCACACAGGTATAAGAGCACCAGTACCATAGTCGTAACGATGGACCCTTTCAGGCCAAGTTCCTCATCTGAGAGCGGGTGAGCAATAATATTTCCGATGACCAAGGCAATAACGAAGTCAAGAAGTCTTAGCTGGGAGATAGAGCGCTGGCCAAGTACTTTAGCGACGATCAATAAAAAGATGAATGAAACGACTGCTCGGAGAATCCACTCAAATGTTGTTAGTGTTTGTTGGCTATGGAAGAAATCCATTTCAGGCACATCCTTTTTTGAAGTGGATGAATGAAACTTAGTAATATTATCTCCTCTAGCGCTCTGTATATCCCTCCAACCAAATATCAAAAGGTAATCACACAAAAATTTAAGCTATAGTTGGATTCTTAACAGTAGACAAATTTAACTATGTATTTAGTCTTTTAAAATGATTCCATGAACTATAAAAAGATGTCAAATCTACATTGCAATTGTGTCTAATAGTTACCTTCCCGAAATTCGATAAGTAGATGAAGTCCTTGTATTTTATTACGATAATGTATATTTAATATAAATTGAGGTTGGATATGCTTGTAATCACTATGAAAATGCATGACAGTATACTCAGTATCTCAAATATAAATAGGACATTAATATTTGGAAAATTATACTGTAGAGTATAGTTATAAGTTAGGGATAGTATACGACAACGATTACTCTTGGGTAATCACTGACTTGGTTAAAAATAAGGATAATTAGAAGTACCCGTTTACTAGAATTATTCATAAGAATGGTAGCAACGGAGTTATGATAATACGTTAGTGAGGGACATGAAGGTTCAGGGATTGTCGAAAAAGTAGGCAGCAATGTCACGACGGTTGAACCAGGGGATCATGTCGTGCTTGGATTCAGTTATTGCGGTCATTGCGATAACTGCTTGGACGGTAATGCAGGCGGCTGTGAAAACTTGATGGAGCTTAACTTCGCAGGTAAAAACAAATATGGTGTATCACCTATTCATACAGAAGATAACCAAGAAGTATCACAATTCTTCGGTCAGTCTTCCTTCGCGACATACAGCACAGTGGATGAGAAGAATGTCGTGAAAGTAGATAAAAATGCAGACCTTCGCTTGCTTGGACCACTTGGCTGCGGTCTGATGACAGGCAGTGGTACTGTCTTGAATTCCCTGGCTCCAGAAGCTGGTACAAGCTTTGTTGTATTCGGTACCGGAGCTGTAGGTTTGGCTGGTATGATGGCAGCGAAGATCGCTGGCTGCTATCCGATCATCGCTGTCGATATCCATGACAGCCGTTTGGAATTGGCAAAAGAGCTTGGTGCAACACATACAATCAACAGCAAAAATGAAGATGCTGCTGAGAAAATCAAAGAAATCACTGGCAAAGGTGCGCATTACTCCTTGGAAACGACTGGTGTTCCGGAAGTGACGCTGTCCGCGATCCGCTGCTTGCGTGTCAAAGGGGAATGTGCAACTGTTGCAGTTGGTAAACGTGACCTGACGATCAACGTTACCAATGAAATCATGACAAAAGCCGTGACATTGAAAGGTGTCGTAGAAGGCGATGCTGTCCCGCAATTGATCATTCCTAAACTAGTCAAATTCTATGAAAATGGCCAATTCCCGTTTGATAAATTGGTGAAATTCTATGATATGGATGATATCCAGCAAGCGTTTGAGGATTCTGCGAATGGATCTACTATTAAACCAATTCTAATCATCGACAAAGAATACCAAGCTTAATAGCTTGGTATTTCTGTATGAGAGGTGCAGCTATGAAAATACAAAAGCTGACGAGAAGCAATATAAATGGAGCTTGGGTAGAAGGCGATGGCCCCGCTGCTTAAAGCTTATTGAATCCTTCAAGTATTTTTAAAGAAGCTCAATATTTAACGTTGAGCTTCTTTTTTGTTATCGTCTGTATATCCCCCTATAAGTATTGCTTGTCAACTTTTAAAGCATTCGAAATAAAATAATAAGTGCAGAAGTTGCGATTGGCGCGAGAAAGTGGTAACTGCTGTGGCGGTCACAGATAATGGTACATCACTCTTGAATTTAAATATGAAATAAGGATAGCCATTAATAGATACTCTTTATTGGGGTATAATTTGATTTCGTTCTAGTAATATCCATAATTGTTCGGTTATTTCTTCTGCGGGATAAGGCATCGATTGCGTTATCCACCATTCTATTACACCAATTATTGCGGATGGCCAAAACTGAATGAGGATCTCCTTGTTCATATTTTGATTTATTCCGTTTAATTTCAATTGTTCCCTCAGTCCTTCTTTCATGACATTTAATAATTTATTTCGGAAGGTGGGAACCCCTTTATTTATTGTTTGGTAAGTAAAAGAATGTTCCTCCAAATATTTAAATGTCCTCAGTAAAAGTGTTTTGGAAGGATAACGTCCAGACCCTTCAGGCAGGCAAAAAGTAAGCAGTTCCTGTATTTTCCTTTCAATACATTGTTCCAATAAATTGAATTTATCTTTGTAATGTAAATAGATTGTACCTCTATTAACATCTGCTCTTTCCGCAATGGAATTAATGGTGATATCTTCAAAATCATTCTCTGCCATTAAACTAATAAGAGCTTCCTCGATCGCTTTTTTAGATTTTTTAATTCTTTTATCCATAAAATTCTCCTTTCAGGATCGTTTAAGTAAGAATATATCAGGTACTGTAATTATAATGAACACAAGTCCAAAAAGGAACAGATGTTTATTTTCCTGTTGATGAACAGATAACTTGAATTTGTTCATTTTTGAACAAAAACGCTTTAATTAACGATTGAAGTGGAGATAGACAGTCACTATAATCATACATTATAAACAATTGTTGAATAATCAACAATTGCCTTTTAATTTTTCCGGATAACTATAAAGATTTTATAGAAGAGGAGTATGACGATGAAAGTATTAGTTTATGGAGCCGGAGTTTTAGGAAGCTATCTTGCCCACGCATTAGTTAGAGGAGGGAATGATGTTTCCGTTTTAGCTAGAGGAAAACGATATAAACAATTG
This sequence comes from Terribacillus jepli, assembly GCF_047228925.1. Lineage (NCBI taxonomy): Bacteria > Bacillati > Bacillota > Bacilli > Caryophanales > Bacillaceae > Terribacillus > Terribacillus jepli. Next base: position 348,847 of record NZ_JBFEGH010000001.1, read on the forward strand.
AAAGAAGATGGAATTGTTATTCGTCATCATTTCCAACGAAAAAATACTGTCGATGCAGTAAATGTGATCGATCAACTTCAACCGCAAGACCACTATGATCTCATATTTGTTGTGATGAAATACAACCAATTCCCATCGGTCCTTCCGATATTAGCGGAAAACATAAGTGACAATATCGTGCTTGTTGGGAATAATGCGGATGCTGCAAGCATGCAGACATTCCTAAATGAAAATAGCAAAGTTAAAAAGAATATGGCATTTGGTTTTCAACTTAGTGGAGGAATGAGGGAAGACAGCGGTCGCATCATTGCCATACATGGGAGAGGACAAATGGTAATCGGTGGCTTAGACGGTGACATACCATTTAAATCTGCATTAGAGCAGACGTTTAAGAATGCAAAATATAAACTAAGTTTTAATGAAAATATTGATGCTTGGCTTAAAAGTCATATGGTACCGATTGCTGCTATGAACGCAATCCATTATATGAATAATTTCGACTTTCATAAAATAGCTAAGGATAAGAATGCATTAATGCAGATGATTTCTGTAATGGATGAAGGGTTTATGATTTTAGAAGAATTGGGATATCGAATTGATCCAGCCTTTCAAGTGAAAACGGTGCGTAACCATCGAATTTTTGCTTACCATGGTTTGAAAATTTTTCATAAACTTCCGGTGACTAAATTGATTGAGGGCTCCTTTAGTGAAATAAATGCCTTATTTGAAAAATTTGATGAATTGAAAAAGGCGGTGAATATTTCAACTCCAAATTGGGACGCCCTGAAAAAACAATCGACTGATAAGTATAGAAATGAGGTCATTCGTGATTCAAGATAAATAAAACCCATCTGATAGTAGCTTCTTTGTTATTCCATAAAAGGGCGCAAATATTGAATAAGAAAGGACATAACATATTAACGATAAGCCTTATGACGTTCGTTATGTAATTGATGACACTTACCAGGTTACAGGTTCATTCCCGCTGAAAAACGCGGAAAGATTGTTCAAGGTTAATACGCTAAATGGATGGCTGATGCTTAAGAGCAGGGGATTAAGGTAGACTTATCGCGGAACAAAGATACAGGCGGAAAATTAAAAAAGTGTGTAGAAATCTAATTACAGAGGTAGAGATTAATTCGAAAACCCGGTATAAAGACTAAAAAGTTAAAAATATGATATTCGATCCCAACCTGTAAGATTACAAGGCTTTATCCCTGTTTCATAGGTGAATAAGGCCTTTTTGCGTTTTCTTGATTACTATAAAAAATGGAATGAATCTGCTTAATCATCGCTATTTTTGTTTCATTATCTCTTCCTTCTTTCCCGTTCATATTCAGTTCACATAAATCACCTATACTCCATTCAGAGCTTAAAAATGCTTCTAATAAAATATCAAATTCAACTAATTATCGGGAGGATACCAAATATGAAAACTGTTGATATAAACAGCAAGTGGGCTGTTGAAGCGAGCGGTCTTGTAAAGACGTTCGGTGAGAATCGGGCTGTTGACGGAGTGGATCTGAGGGTGAAGGCGGGTACGATTTATGGTGTACTGGGACCAAACGGAGCTGGCAAGACAACCACGATCAGGATGCTGGCTACATTACTGAAAGCAGATGCTGGGTCGGCTCGTATTTTCGGATATGACATTGCGAAGGATCCGCAGATTGTGCGGAAATTGATAGGGGTGACTGGTCAGTATGCTTCTGTTGATGAGTCGCTGAGCGCTACGGAGAATTTGATTATATTTTCAAGGCTGCTTGGCTTAGGGCGGAAAGAAGCGCGGGCGAAAGCAGAAGAGCTGCTGGAGGAGTTTGGGCTGACAGAAGCGGCCAAACGTCCATTGAAGCATTTTTCCGGCGGGATGCGCCGGCGTCTTGATCTTGCGGCCAGTCTCATTGCCAAGCCGCCGCTCATCTTTTTGGATGAACCGACTACTGGATTGGATCCCCGAACACGGAATCAGATGTGGGATACGATTCGAAAGTTGGTGAAGTCAGGCACAACCGTATTGCTGACGACACAATATCTGCAAGAGGCGGATGAACTGGCTGACCGGATTGCGGTAATCGATCAAGGCAGGGTGGTAGCCGAGGGGACAGTAGATGAATTGAAACAGTCTGTCGGCAGTTCTTCCTTGCATGTCAGTATACAAAACGCCGATCAAATGGCTGCTGCCAAAGAGCTGGTGGAAAGGATACTCAACGTAGAGGCGGCGGTTTCGGCAGAAGGAGGAAAGATTACTGTTCCTCTTGCGGATGCTGATGTGGTCTCAGACCTGCTCATGGCACTGCGGGGGGAAGGAATCCAATTGGCAGAGCTGAGTGTACAGAAACCAACCTTGGATGAGGTATTCTTGACGATTACTGGAAAAGGGAAAAAGGAAGAGGTAAAATCATGAACAGTTATATAGATACACATGCTGCTGACAGGCAGCTCAAGAACAGATCAAGTTTCCGTCAAGCGTTGATGAACAGTTTCACCATGGCTTTCAGAGGTCTGCTGAAGATAAAGCGTACGCCTGAGCAATTGTTTGATGTGACATTACAGCCGATTATTTTTACGCTGATGTTCACCTATATTTTCGGGGGTGCTATCTCAGGGGATGTAGAAAGCTATTTGCCGGTCATCATTCCGGGTATTTTGGTCCAAACGGTTATCAGTACCTCCGTGGTCACCGGTGTACAGCTGCGGGAGGACATGGATAAAGGGGTATTCGACCGGTTCAAGTCGTTGCCGATTGCCCGAATTGCCCCGTTGGCAGGAGCATTGATGGCAGATACGATTCGATACACGATCGCAACGATCCTTACTTTTGTGATGGGCTATATCATGGGGTACCACCCAGAAGGCGGGCTCAGCAGTATCATCATTGCTGGTATTCTCGTTGTCGTCTGTGCCTGGGCTGTCAGCTGGATCTTTGCTTTCTTTGGTGTGATTGCCCGAACAGCTTCCAGTGTGCAAGGGATATCCATGCTTGTGTTATTTCCGCTGACGTTTCTTTCCAATGCGTTCGTGCCAGCAAATACGATGCCTAACTGGTTACAGGGCTTTGTGAATATCAATCCTATTTCGCATCTTGTCACTGCCGTAAGGAATTTAACCAACTCGGGCACCGTGGGCTTGGATATGACCATTTCGCTTATTGGTGCTGCTGTGATCGTAGCAATCTTTGCGCCTATCACGGTTCGTGCTTATATGAGAAGGGTCTAATGGTAAAATAGTAAAAGTACAAGGAGAATCGTCGTGCGGCGGTTCTCTCTACTTTATAAAGGGAATGGATCATATGCCAAAAATCTTAATCGTAGATGATGACGCACATATTCGAGAGTTGATTCATTTGATTCTTTCAAAAGAAGGTTTTTCCATTGCGGAAGCGGAAGATGGGGAAGCTGCATTAGCGATTTTAGAAACAGATAAAATCGACATGATCATCCTGGATATCATGATGCCGAATATGGATGGCTGGGCATTTTGTCAGGAAGTACGAACCTATTACTCCGATACTATGCCGATTATCATGCTAACGGCAAAAGGGGAAACGATGCAAAAAGTGAAAGGGTTTGATCTCGGGGCAGACGATTATATGGTGAAACCATTTGCCGCGCCTGAACTAGTCGCTCGTGTAAAAGCACAGCTCCGCCACCACCAAATATCCGTCTCCAATCAAATCAGGATAGGGAATGTACTGATCGATCGTGCCTCTTTTAAAGTGATGATTGAGGATGAGCATGTTACACTGCCGCTTAAAGAATTTGAACTGTTGTTTAAGCTGGCGGCAAACCCGCAGAAAACATTCTCGCGCGAACAATTGATTGAAGATATTTGGGGCTTTGATTACGAGGGAGATGAACGCACTGTCGATGTCCATATCAAACGACTGCGCCAGCGGTTTTCCTGCGAAGGCTGTCCGTTTAAAATCACGACCATTCGCGGCCTAGGCTATCGTCTGGAGGTATTGAATTGAAACAGCGTGAATTCCTGAAACGTCTTATCGGTATGTTTGCCATTATAGGTTCTTTACTCATAAGCTGGGCTTTCGCTTATTGGCTAACCTCTGTCTTGTATGATGTTATTCAATTCCACCCGCATGCATTGACCAAACAGCTCATTAATTCTATATTGGGGTTTCTTTTATTTGGCTTGGGTGTATTTTTCGTTACCAGAATCAAGTGGGTAAGAGAAAGGCAGGACAAGTTCTTGCATCCAATGATTCAGGCGATGAAGATGATGGCAGAAGGAAACTTTAATATAGACCTTTCTTTTTATATAAGTCAGTTCAATGGGCGCACAGATCATCCTTATTATAAAATTATCGAAAACATCAATAACATGGCAGATAAGCTAGGGAAAATGGAAGAAATGAGACAGGAGTTCATCTCGAATGTATCCCATGAAATCCAGTCTCCCTTGACGAGCATCAGCGGATTTGCCCATGCTTTAAAAAGAGATGACTTAAGCCCCGAGGAGCGGAAACACTACCTTGAAATAATCGAAACCGAAAGTATCAGGCTGTCAAAATTGAGCGAAAACCTATTGAAGCTGACTTCCTTGGAATCCGATGATTTAATCCTTGAGCGAAAAACCTACCGATTGGACCATCAGCTCCGCCGGATCATCCTTGCCAATGAACCGCAGTGGGCCGAGAAAGACATAGAGATGGATATTTCCCTCGAAAATGTGAGCCTTACTGCGAATGAAGATCTAATGGATCAAGTATGGATCAACCTCATTCATAACAGTATAAAATTCACCCCAAACGCAGGGACCATTACCGTTACAGTAGACAAATTACCAAACGGCCAACCAATGGTCCAGATAAAAGATAGCGGAATTGGCATGGATGAAGAGGCCATCATGCATATGTTCGAGCGCTTTTATAAAGCTGATAAATCCAGAACCCGCAATGCTGGGGGTAATGGTCTGGGACTATCTATAGTGAAGAAAATAATCGATTTGCATAAAGGGAAGATTGATGTTATCAGTCAGATTGGTAAAGGGACAGAAATAGTGATTACATTCGAGCTTGCTTAGAGTGAATTTCACGATTCCAGTGTCTTTTCTTTCCCTATATAATAAAAGAAGCTCAGCGATCTACATGCGCTAAGCTTCTTTTTGGTTTTAAAACAAAGTCAAGCTCCCAGTCTTCTTCACATGCCTTTCCGCCTTATTCACCAGCCAATAGGTAAGCAAGCTCAGAGTAATCAAGATACCAGCAAGCAGTAGTAATGGCTGTGCCATGTCACTTACGGTTTTTCCTTCCATGATAAAACCACGGATGATTTGCAGGACATAGGTGAGCGGGAAGATGAATGCGATTGCTTTTGCCCAGATGGGGAAGGCCATTATTGGCATCCTTACACCTGAGAAGAATTCCATCGGTGCTTCAAAAATGGTGTAGAGGATGCCGGCGTCACGGGAGAACATGAAGATGACGTTTAAAAATCCGCCCCAGATGATGGCGCTTAGCATCAGGAGTGCGACCGCAAATGGGATGAACCAGATGCTGGCGATTTGCAATTCGCCGATGTATACCACTGTAAAGATGGCAAAGATGCTGAACAGCCATACTGCCTCGATCAGATTGGCGGCTGCTCTGCCGAACATGAACAACGTGCGGTTCACAGGTGTCAATAAAATCAGTTCCAATGTTCCTTGCTGTCGTTCGTAAGCCATTTGCCATGCTGATTGCACCATGCTCCAGAAGAAAATATAAGCCAAGTAGCCGATGATTAGATAAAGTCCTAGCTGGTCAGCAGCTACAAAGCGGGTCAGGGGACTGTCTTCGCCAAGGTTGAATGGCGAAAACGAAAAATATGCCTGTATGAACAAGATAGCTGGCCATAAGAAAAGCGAGAAGTAAACCAAGCGGTTATTAAAATGATGTCGGTGGCTTTTCTTCATTTCAGCCCAAAGGATATGGATCTTATTCATGATACCCGGCTCGATTCCGCCAGCTGCAGGATGGCGTCTTCCAGTTTCGGCTTTGATGTTTCCAGCTTTTTCAGCTGCAGCTTCTGTTCTGTAATAAATGCGATAAACAGGGAAGTAAAGTCGAATGGACCGGTCATTTTTAAACTGACTTCATCTTGGAATGGTGTCACTGCAAGCTGGATGCCTTTCTTTTCTAGCTGAATGCTCAACGCGCGTTCTTTTTCGGCATCCATCTGCTCGAGCGTTGCTGTCAGGTGAAAGTTCTTCACTACCTGTTGGATGATATTTTCCGGTGTATCCTGCAGCAGAAGTTTGCCTTGTTCTATGATATAAACACGGTCGCAGAGCACTTCCACTTCCTCCAGATAATGACTTGTAAGCAGGATGCCTTTGTTTCTTTCCCTTGCCAGCATCCGGACTGTTTGACGAAGCTGTTTGGCCACGGGAGCGTCCAAGCCTAATGTGGGTTCGTCCAGGAATAAATAATCAGGATCGTTGATCAAACCGCGGGCAATCTGCAGTCTTTGTTTCATGCCTTTGGAGTAACGTTCCACTGGTATGTCAGCAGCTTCTCTCAAGCCCACCAAGTCAATGAGCTGGTCACAGCGGGATTTCAGCATCTTCCCTTTCATTCCGTACAGGCTGCCGAAATACATCAAGTTTTCTATGGCATTCAATCGCCAGTACAGCATCCGTTCACCGCCGGCAATCATATTTACATGCTGTTTGACATACTGGGAATGGGTCAGTGCATCTAGACCATCTATCCGGATGGTGCCGGAGGAGGGAAGAAGCAGGGAGGCAAGCATTTTTATCGTCGTCGTTTTCCCAGATCCATTGACACCTAACAAACCGATGATTTCACCGCGATTAATTTGCAGACTTAGTCCACCCACTGCTTGGATCGTTTTCGTTTGTTTCCGCAGCCATCCGCTTTTTTCTTTCACCTGATAATGCTTGACTAGGTCTGTTGCCTCTAACATATAAATGCCTCCTTATCCAAAGTGTTTTTCCATGACTGTACGTTCCATCCGTTTAATAGCAAATGATCCAATCACGTAATATACAAATCCAAGACCGGCAAGTATGCCTAGCTGATAAAGCAGGGAGGCATTCCACTCCCCGGAAAGCATGGCGGCTCGGAATTGTTCCAAGCCATAAGTAAGCGGCATGAAGAAGCTGATAGCCTGCAGCCATCCTGGCAGAAATTCCGGCGGGAATGTCACACCGCTCACCAGCATCATCACAACGAATAGTGTGTTTTGGGTGATATAAGTATCCCGGAAAGCCAGCATCAAGCTGCCGAGCAGCAGTGCCTGTGAAAAGATTGCAAAACAGAAAAAAACGAGTGAAGCAGCCAATAAGCCGATATTTACATTTTCCAGCTGTAATCCGAAAAGAAATCCAATCACGATGATTGCCGCTGCTTCCAGCATCGTACGCGTCAATCCCTGAGCGGCACCACCTAAAAAATAGCCCTTTCGGGAAGAGGGGGTTAGCATCAGGGATTCCAGCGTGCCTTCTCTCATTTCGGTGATCAGCATCCTGCTGACAATCATCAACAGCGAGACGGCAAAGGAATTGAATACACCGCCCAAAATCACATATGACAGATAGTTGGAAGTTCCGGTTACTTGAACAAATGCTTCGTTCAATTCGCCATGAAAAATGAAATGATAAGACAGATAAGCAAATACGGTCATATAGATGCCGTCAAGGATGTGACCAATGAAAAACGACCATGGATAAGCCCGTCTTGTGCTTATCCATTGCCGGTGAAACGTAGCCGTAAAAGCTGACCACATAGCGTTTATTCCTCCTTTAACTTCGGACTGTCGAAAAATTGATCCATATCCACGCGGATCATTTCCAATGCGTGTTTATTCGTTTTGTAGAAAACATAATGACTGCTGCGGGTGCTATCCAATAAGCCCGCAGTCTCCAGCAGCTTCAAATGCTTGGAGACCGTTGCCTTGGCAAGCCCCAGTTTTTCCGTGAGCTGCTGCGTGCAGTATGGGTGATACAGCATCAGCTGCGTCATCTTCAAACGGGTAGGATCTGCCAGTGCTTTGATCATTTTCAACAAATCCAACGGTACTTCTTCCCTGCTTTCCTGTGCTGGGAATGATACCTGTTTGGCGACCGTAACATGCGGTGTATCGGCATCAATCAACAGATGTGGTGCCACAAATGTGGAAGGGAAGATCGTGATCTTCTCCATTTCCTGATAGCGTACAGTGTATGTCCTTGCTTTTAAAAAATGCACCGCATCTTCTTCCACCAGGAAACGCGGGTGTACTGCTTTCAAGGTATTTATTGCATCTTCTTTGATATGCAAATTAAAATCATTGGCAGCTTTGATCAGCCATGGCTCGACATTGTAGAGCTCGCGGGCAAAATACACATGATAATACGTGTGAAATAGTTCATATACACATTTTTTGTGATATGCCGGGCGCGCTCTAATCTGTCTTTCCCCTGCTGTCAATTCATCCTCCGGCAGATGCGTCCTTGGTCCAAGCAATACCTGCACAAATTGATGGTCATTCATCAGATTCCAGCCCTCTACAGCTTCCTCTGCATACTGACAGTTACGCGTTTCAGCAAGCAAGCTATCCATCACATGCAGCCATTGATTCGTTATCTGACCATAAAAGAGAATAGCTTCATACAAGTTCTTTGGCATAGCAGCTATCAGCTCATTTGCCCAATTCAGCCTGTCAAGATGGTGATCCGGTTTCACCAGCACATGCAGACTGAGCAGCAACTCGTGATAAGGACTGTAGACAGCCTTAACATGCTGCTTTATCCATGAATTCAATTGAAACATGATCATGCTCCTTTTTGATTCGCGATTTCGCGAATCAAAATCATAATTTTGCAAAATTATTAAACATTATAGAGAAGGGGGTATGGGGTGTCAACAAAAAGTTGGAATAAGGACGGAAATCTGGATAATAAGAAAAGGCTCCCGCATGAGGGAACCTTTAGAAGGGAAGGATGGATACATTCTTTCATATGTAACTGGAAAAATGTTTCCTTTAGATAAATGAGAAGTCCCAAAATAAGATATCCGAGGGACGGGCTTGATGCCTATTTAGCAGACCCAAACTGATAATTGGCCGATATGATGGATTTCGTGTGAGATGATATAAGACTTTTTCATAGGACGGTTTAATGGTTGATTCATTTCTTCTGCTATATTCAAATACTTTTTTTACTCCTTGAGAGAGGTAGGATTCAATGAAGTTATGCGTGACAGGGCTTGTGAGGCTCGAGAACGTGATGACATCTTGTAAGGTAGTGATTTCCCGGATGTCTTTCATGATGACAGGAGTGCCTTGCAGCTAATTAATCCAAATTTGTTCACAGTCAATAACGTGGAACAGATTATGCAGGATACTCCCGTCGCGCTTTTTTGTCAGTTCTTCATAGGAGATTGTTTTACACCAGTCAAACCAATCTTTTCTTATCTGTCAGTTATACCTAAACATTCCGATCATTATAATTACTCCAGACGTTTTGGATTTCACTTTTTCGTAGCATAACAATTCCTATTTTACTATTTTTTGTTAATGAACTGTATGTTAGGATAACAAATAACAACATTGGTCCAGTCCTCATGAACGGAACTTTACAATTTAGGAGGTCTTGCAATTGCCAGTAAGCTCCATCATTCAAGAACATTTTGGTGAAGTATTCAGAAGCGGGCAGTTTGAAGATATTTATCGGTTAACATCAAATGAATTTCAGCAGTTAGTGCCCTTGAACGAATTCGTAGACTTATCAGCATCCTTTAATGAAGGGGTCGATCATTATAATCTAGAATTCAAAAATGCTTTTTTAAACTTCGTTAACTATGTCTGGATAGATGATCAAAGAGAGAAAGCGATCAATGTGACTTTTGATAAGGATCATCAAAAAATCCAAGGTCTTTTTTTAAAGCCTTATATAAAGTACACAGATAGTGACAATATCCTCACGCAGAATAAGTACATGATGCCGGTAAAAGGTGAATGGTTCGTTTTTTGGGGTGGTACAAATGAGTTCATGAATTATCATTACGTTTATGAGAATCAGCGCTATGCGTATGATTTAGTGAAGGTAAAAGATGGTCTATCTTATCAAGATACTCCAACCCATAATGAAAACTACTATGCGTTCGGCGGAGAAATTGTAGCGCCGGCAAATGGCAGAGTTGTGAAAGTGGTTGATGGAATGATAGATAATATCCCTGGCGAAATGGATCCTGATCATCCAGCAGGGAATTATGTCATGATCGAGCATGCAAACGAAGAATATAGTTTGCTGGCTCATTTGAAGAAGGATTCGATAACAGTGAAGGTAGGGGACGATGTGAAGGAAGGACAAGGTATCGGAACCTGTGGTAATTCTGGAAACTCTTCCGAACCTCATTTGCATTTTCACATCATGGATTCTGACGATTTGGAGAAAGGGAAATCAATCCGAATCCAATTCAGGGATGGTTATGAACCTATCCAGGGGGATACTGTTTTTAACGAGTAAGAGATTGGAGGATATCCAATCTCTTTTTGTTTAACTGCATCGAAAGATCCGAAAGCCTAATTTATCTTTGTTTTGCTTTGTGATTTCTTCATGCATTTCCAATATCTCTAATAATGCGTCATCGATATATTCCGATAGGGAGAAATCCGAAGCATGCTGCTCATCGATTTGTTCCGATGAGGCTTGATATTTTGTGCTGTTAATTCGTTGAAATCCAGCTTTTTTGAAGGCTGCAAGCCATTCGTCTTCTGTTAATAATTGTGGGAAACAGTAAAAATCCACGATATTATCCCGTTCTGCTTCAGGGATTGGTTGCTCCAATACCGTTTCGACTGCAAGTAAGATGCCGTTTGGTTTCAAGACTCTTTTGAGCTCGGAAATGGTGGAGAAGACGTTGGTGAACGCTAGCACGGATTCTGAAAGGACGATGTCAAAAATTGCGTCTTGGTAGGGGAGATTTTCCGTGTCCCCGAGTTTGACATCAATCGGTAAATCCAAGGATGAAAATCTCTGACGGGCTTTATCCACCATGATGTTATTGTTGTCTAAAGCACTGACTGTGCAGCCGAACTGCTGTGCAAGATGAGCGGCAGTTTGCCCGGTACCGCAGCCGATCTCCAAAAGTGCTGTTTGTTCATTGATTTTTTCCTCGGACACAATTACCTTTGTTAGCTGCAATCCCCCTGGATGGGCGCCGCCCACGCCAAATAGCGCTAAACAATCAAGATATGTGTAATTCAAATGTAACCCCTGCCTTTGGTATGACATCATTGCAATATGCTATGAATACAGAAAAGATTTGTGATGCTAAAAAGGCAGGATGCACTCCTGATGAATAAAGTGATGATGTTAGGAGGGGTGAAATGGGCGTAATCAGAACGGATGAGTGGCTGTTTCGTGAATATGAAGATCCAGTCGGGATGTGCGAAAAGCTGACAGAACATTTTACTGACGCTTCTGCTGCTGAAATATATGATTACTTCGTGCGGCATGGTATGTATCGCCCGCTTAAAAAGAGGAGTAAACAGCTGGATGATACCGTGTGGAAAATAGTACAGCAGGATGAGGATTTTCTGCAAAAGGAGTGGGAAGGTCCGGATATTCCTATCTTTATCTTTCCATCAGATAAGCATAATAAATGGCTCCAAACACAATTAGGCGGTAAGTCAGGCCTGGCTTTCAGGGATAAGCTATTCTTATTCATTTCTCCGGAAAATATTGAAAAGGAAATAAAAGCAATTTTGACGCATGAGTATAACCATGTATGCCGGCTGAATCGTTTTGATAAAAAAGAGGAGATGTACACATTACTGGATACCATTGTATTAGAAGGGATTGCGGAAAATGCCGTAAGGGAAAGATTGGGGGAAGAGCAGACTGCAAGGTGGGCATCCTCTTATTCTGAGAAAAAGATCGGAAAAATGTGGTCCGATTATATTCTGCCGAATCAGGAGCTTTTGCCTCAGCATCAGGAATTTCAAGCTATTTTATTTGGTCATCGAAAATACCCGAGGATGTTGGGATATTGTGCTGGTTATCATGTAGTGAAAAGATATATGGAGAGACACAGTATATCAAGTAAAGAATTGCTGTCCGTTGAAGCAAGCGTCATTGCCGGTGATTATTAGGGGTGTAACATTCCATGTGCTGCGTGTTCGTTGATGGGATGGAGTATGTGCGGGTATGAGGGAGCCAATCCCTGGATCGACATGACCACTGTCATACCCACTTCTCCATGAACCGGGTGTCTTATTAGATCCAGAATAGAGAAAGCAAAGCTATACCTGCGATAGCTCCCAATGCCACTCCCCATCCAAAGCCCCAGCCACCACCATATCCATAACCGCCATAACCGAAGCCGCCTAGGTTCCTGGAACGACCGAGTGGCTGCAAGTAAACACGATTTCGTCCTACACGCTGGATGATTCCTCTATGAATTTTGCCATCATGGCATCGGATTTCAACTGCTTTACCGCTGTATTTTTGACATAATGAACGATATTGTCCAACTGACATACCTTCACCCCCATAATTTTAGGATTCAGGGTATTATATGTCCCGCTTAAAATATCGCAGGGTACACATATCTCAGGTGTTTAGCGGAATCTTGGCGGCCAGTGAAAAGTCTTGGAGGTTACAATCCAATTGGGGATTTGACAAAAAATCAAACAAACATTAGAATCTAAATAACTTAATAATAAAGCTATGAATGCTATGGATGACACTATAGCAGGAGCAGCTTCTGGAGAGACCGCGATTTGGGCGGCGCCGAAGGGTTCACAATCTCAGGCAAAAGGACAGAAGGGTATCGGATATGTATTTGTGTTTTGCTGTGCGCGCATGACCAATAGTATTTGTTATTCTTGTGATCAAGAGATTGGAGAGCCTCCAATCTCTTTTTTTTATTGGGTTGATTGAAGGAGGAGTTAGATTTGGCACAACAAGGGTTAAAGAGGGACTTATCCAATAGACATGTGCAGCTGATTGCTATTGGCGGTACGATCGGCACCGGGTTATTCCTGGGATCCGGGAAAGCAATCCAGCTGGCTGGACCATCTATCATCTTTGCCTATTTGATCGTCGGCATGGCGCTGTTTTTTGTGATGAGGGCGCTTGGGGAATTGCTTTTATCCAAAGCAGGTTATCAATCCATCACGGATATAGCCGAAGAGTATCTTGGACCGTGGGCATCGTTTGTCACGGGTTGGACATATTGGTTTTGCTGGATCATGACAGCGATGGCGGATGTGATTGCTGTCGGGGTGTATGTGAATTATTGGTTTGATATCCCGCAATGGGTACCTGCACTTATTTGTGTTGTTGTTTTATTAGGTCTTAATTTATTGACGGTCAAGCTGTTTGGGGAATTGGAGTTTTGGTTCGCTTTGATCAAGGTGATCACGATTCTGGCATTGATCGGAATCGGCATTGTGCTGCTGGTGATCGGATTCCAGACAGACACGGGAACCGTTTCGGTTACGAACCTGTGGGAGCATGGGGGAATGTTTCCGAATGGAATTTCTGGTTTCTTGCTCGCCTTTCAAATGGTAGTCTTTGCGTATGTCGGTGTGGAGCTGATCGGTGTTTCGGCAGCCGAAACAGCTGATCCGGCCAAGAATATCCCGTCGGCGATAAATAAGATTCCGTTGCGGATTCTATTTTTCTACGTGGGTGCACTTATCATCTTGTTAGTCATCAACCCATGGACCGAACTGAATGCAGCCGAAAGTCCTTTCGTGAAAACATTCAGCCTGGTTGGTATCCCGATAGCAGCAGGCATCATCAACTTTGTCGTATTAACATCAGCTGCATCTGCCGGAAACAGCGGCATGTTCTCGACAAGCCGGACTTTATATAATCTAAGCAAACAAGGACAGGGACCTTCGCAGCTTGCCAAACTGAATAAAAAGCATGTCCCAGCGAATGCCTTATGGCTATCTGCCATTGTCGTATCAGTGGGAGCACTCTTAAGCAAACTCATACCAGAACAAGCCTTTGGAATTGTCACGAGCATTAGTGCAATCTGCTTTATTTGGGTTTGGAGTATCATCCTTATCTGCCATCTGAAATACAAGAAGACACGTCCAGAATTGCAGAAGAAATCAACATTTAAGGCGCCGTTTACGCCATTTGTGAACTATGCTGTGCTAGCGTTGTTTGCAGGGGTTCTTGTTATTATGCTGGTGGCAGATGAGACGCGACCGGCGTTGTTGTTGACACCTTTGTGGTTTGTTTTGTTGCTGGGGTTGTATTGGAGCAGAAAGAGAAGGACAATCTGACACATGAAACAAAGATATTAAAAGTTTGGAACAGCCTCCAATGAAGGGGGCTGTTCCTTTTTTTCGAGTATCAGTACTTACATTTCTGTTATTGTTCACCACAAGTTCATTATGGTAGATTCAAGATGAAGCATGGAGGAGGCGGTTAGAAACATGCAATTTTTAACGTATGAATTGGCTCAGGAAATTGTGGAGCGTACGATGAAGATATTAAATCAAAATATAAACGTAATGAATGAGGCAGGGGTAATCATAGGTTCCGGAGAAAGCGAGAGGATTAACCAGCTTCATGATGGGGCTCTTCTTGTCCTTGAAAAAGGCGAAAGTATTGAAATAGATGATACCAGTGCCGTGGGAATGAAAGGGTCAAGGCCGGGCATAAATTTACCGATACTTTTTAATGATCAAGTCGTCGGCGTTATCGGTATTACAGGTGAGCCGGAGCAAATCCGAAATTATGCCCAACTTGTGAAAATGGCGGCAGAATTAGTACTGGAGCAGTCATTTTTGCTGGAGCGGGTGCAATGGAAGCAAAGACTCCAGAATGAGATTGTGAATCAGCTTATCTCAGAAGGCGATTTGAATGAAGAAGCCTTAAAGCAGCGTGCTGGCTTTATTGGGATAGATTTAGAACAGTCCAGAGCTGCTATCGTGATGGAAATAACGGACGATGCACAGGTTACAGCGCAAAAGCTGATGAGAGCGGTTCGATACGAGATGAGTAAAAATGATTTAATCGGCATTACTTATAATGATGAGATTGTCATATTGAAAGTTTGTGAGAACAAAAAAGAAATAACTCCCTTTTTAGAGCGATTGCAAAAGGTTTCAACCGGTAAAGCCCTTATTGGTAGTGGTAGTATAGCAACACAATCAAATCAGTTAAAGACCTCTTTTTATCGGGCGAAAAGAGCGATGATGATAGGTCGTAAGTTACATCCTTGCACAAGCTTTTTCCCATACGAAAAATATCAATTGGAAATAATGCTGTCGAAAGTGATCCAGAACGTGGATAAGACCGCCTTTTCTTATTATGATAGACTCTTTGATCAAGGGAAGAAGGGTGAACTGATCCATACCTTGGAAGCATATATAAATGAGGGTGGAGAATTAAACAAAATTGCAGAAAGCTTATTCATTCACCGGAATACGCTGAGGTACCGCCTTGATAAGATTACCGAACTGACGGGCAAGGATCCGCGGAACGCAAAGGACTTAATGGAACTATATATGGCAAATCTGCTGCATGATATTAGCTAATTGTGCAAATGCACAATTCTGATTAATTTTCCCCACGATTATTTCATCTCTTTTCACAATGTAACCACATAGGAAAACGCTTACAATAATAAATATAAAGATTACATAGTGTGGAGGGAACAGCATGGATGTAACTGTAAGCGCTTTAGGGGCGATATGTGCCTTAGTCATAGCAATTGTACTTATCTTGAACAAAGTGCCGCCAGCATATGGCATGGTTGCCGGAGCTTTAATCGGCGGATTGATTGGCGGCGTAAATATTACAGATACAGTAGCATTGATGATGGAAGGAGCCCAAGACATCATTCCGGCGGTACTGCGAATCTTGGCTGCGGGTATCCTGGCAGGCGTCTTGATTGAATCGGGGGCGGCTTCCTCGATTGCGGAGAAGATTGTCAAAAAAATCGGGGAAACACGTGCACTGCTGGCATTATCGATTGCTACGATGATTCTGACGACGGTTGGGGTCTTCGTAGACGTAGCTGTCATCACTGTATCGCCGATAGCTTTAGCGATTGCGAAGCGAGCAAATCTGTCAAAAACGGCTATTCTATTAGCGATGATCGGAGGAGGAAAGGCAGGAAATATCATGTCGCCTAACCCGAATGCGATCGCTGCTTCTGATGCATTCGGTATTCCGCTTACATCGGTCATGGCTGCAGGAATCATTCCAGCTGTGTTCGGTGTGGCTGTGACGTATCTCCTGGCAAAACGGCTTGTCAATAAGGGTACTGCGGTGGCAAGTCAAGATGTTGACATGACAGATAACACAAAGCTGCCATTATTTATGACCGCATTGATTGCGCCGCTCGTCACCATTATCCTGCTTTCCATGCGGCCGTTATTTGATATCAATATCGATCCGATGGTTGCGCTGCCGATTGGGGGTATCATTGGTGCCATTGCGATGAAGAAGACGAGGAAGATCAATGAATATGCGATTTCTGGTTTAAATAAGATGTCTGGCGTAGCCATCATGCTTTTAGGTACTGGAACATTGGCTGGGATCATTGCGAACTCTGCATTGAAGGATGTCTTGATCAATGCTTTAAACGCCACAGGTCTGCCAGCTTATGTACTGGCACCTGTTTCCGGGATCTTCATGTCAGCGGCTACTGCTTCCACGACAGCTGGTACGGCAGTAGCTAGCAGCGTTTTCAGCGGCACCATTTTGGATTTGGGTGTATCAGCATTAGCTGGTGCTGCCATGATCCATGCAGGTGCAACGGTGCTGGACCACTTGCCGCACGGGAGCTTTTTCCACGCCACAGCAGGCAGTGTCAATATGGGCATCAAGGAGCGCTTAAAGCTGATGCCTTACGAGTCTTTGGTCGGTCTGACGCTTGCGATTATTTCAACACTTATATTCGGTGTCTTTAAGCTCTTTGGGTAAGACTGATAGAGAGGATGTATAACGATGAAAATTGTAATCGCCCCTGACTCTTATAAAGAAAGTTTATCGGCTCTGGAGGCTGCTGATGCCATGGAGAGAGGCTTCCATTCGGTCTTTCCGGAGGCTGAGTACAAGAAAATGCCAATGGCAGACGGCGGGGAAGGAACCGTTCAGTCACTTGTGGATGCAACCAAGGGTAAGATCGAAGAAAGGATTGTAACAGGTCCTTTAGGCAAGCAAGTCAAAGCATTCTTTGGGTTGATGGGTGATGGGGAAACAGCTGTCATCGAAATGGCCGCTGCATCAGGTTTGCACCTTGTACCTGCCGAAGACAGGAATCCGTTAATCACTTCTACCAGAGGAACCGGGGAAATGATATCCGCTGCTCTCGACTTTGGCGTGGATCATATTATCATCGGGCTCGGCGGCAGTGCAACAAATGATGGCGGAGCCGGAATGATTCAAGCACTCGGAGGAAGACTGCTTGATGAAGCTGGACGAGAAATCGGTGACGGCGGCGGTGCACTCTCTGAGCTGGCTGCAATAGACCTAGCTGGTCTGGATGAAAGATTGAAGAATGTCCAAATTGAAGTTGCCTGTGACGTGGATAATCCTTTGACAGGACCAAGGGGTGCTTCGGCAATCTTTGGTCCACAAAAGGGAGCCACGCCTGAAATGATTGAACTGCTGGATAAGAATCTGTCCCATTTTGCTGACGTCGCAGAAAAAGCTTTGAGGAAGTCTTTCCGGGAGATAGAGGGCGTCGGTGCAGCTGGAGGTCTTGGTGCAAGTCTGCTGGCTTTTCTTGATGCCAAGCTGAAAAGGGGAATTGATATTGTCCTGGATGCGGTGAGTTTTGACGAAGCGGTCAAGGATGCAGATCTTGTCATCACAGGTGAGGGACGGATCGATAGTCAAACGATTTACGGAAAGACACCAATCGGCGTAGCAAAAGCAGCTAAAAAATATGACGTACCGGTAATCGGGCTCGCCGGTTCTTTGTCTGACGATAGCGACGTCGTGTACGAACATGGAATTGATGCGCTTTTCAGCATCGTTCCGGGTGTAGTGACACTTCCGGAAGCATTTGAACACGCTGCAGATTATATGGAAAGAACGGCAAGAAATATTGCCGCATCCATGAAAGCTATGAAATCTGGGCAGCTATTATAGGTTGATATGAAAAAAGGATTGATCTGGTTAGGATCAATCCTTTTTTGTATTTAATCAATAAGCACGAGCAAACCAAACGGTATGTTTTGCTTCTTTTCCGCAATGCAGGCAAATGTGCTTTTCAGTCGGCGGGTTGAATGGGATATTTCGCGTTGTGAATTTCGTTTCTTCTTTTACGCCTTCCTCACAAGCGTCATCGCCGCACCAGCCTGCCAGGATCCAGCCAGGAATTTGGCTGTTTTGTTCCGACTCGGCAAGATGCTGTTTCAGCTGTTCCATTGTATCGATATGTGTGTGGGAATGCTCTGCACGGAAAGCTTTTGCATTTTCGAACAGGCGGGTTTGCATCGTTTCGAGTTCTTTTAGGATTGCGCCGACAATTCCTTCCAAAGGCAGAGATACTTTCTCTTCTGCATCACGGGCTTTCATCAAGGCTTGATCTTTATCCAAATCACGCGGGCCAAGCTCAATGCGTACTGGTACGCCTTTCAGCTCCCATTCATTGAATTTGAAGCCTGGTGATTGATCGGAGTCATCAAGACGAACACGGATTCCTTGTGCTTTCAGGGCTTCAAAGATCTCATCCAATTTCTCGATGATGGCAGGGTTCTTTTTCCATGGACCAACCGGAATCAAAACGACTTGTGTAGGTGCTATCTTAGGCGGTAAAACAAGTCCTTGTTCATCGCCATGCACCATGATCACCGAACCAATCAGACGAGTGGATGTACCCCATGATGTGGTATGAACATGCGTGTGCTTGTTTTCCTTGTTCAAATACTTGATATCGAATGCTTCTGCGAATTTCGTACCCAAGTAGTGGGAAGTACCTGCTTGAACAGCTTTTCCATCCTTCATCATCGCTTCGATGGAGAAGGTATCAACTGCACCGGCAAAGCGTTCGGACGGTGTTTTTTGGCCATCATAAACTGGGATCGCAAGCAAATCCTCTACGACTTCTTTGTAGATGTTCAGCATTTGCATCGTTTCCTTGCGTGCATCTTCTTCGTCAACATGCGCAGTATGCCCTTCCTGCCATAGAAACTCAGATGTGCGGATGAATGGGAGAGTTTTCTTTTCCCAGCGGAATACATTCGCCCACTGATTGATCAAGACCGGAAGATCCCGATAGCTCTTGATCCAGTTGGAATACAAATGGCCAATCATCGTCTCTGATGTCGGACGCAGTGCTAACCGTTCTTCCAGTTTCTCTCCGGCAGCTTCTGTCACCCAAGGAAGTTCCGGTGAGAAGCCTTCGATATGATCCTTTTCCTTTTGGAAGAAAGATTCCGGAATCAGCATAGGGAAGTAGGCATTGCGGTGTCCGGTTTCCTTGAAGCGTTTGTCCATCGCTTCTTGGATATGCTCCCAAATTTCATAGCCATCAGGCTTGAATGCAATACTCCCGCGGACCGGCGTATAATCAACCAAATCGGCTTTTTGAATGGTATCGATATACCACTTGGTAAAATCATTGGTATTCTGAGACATTGTTGTTTCCTCCTAAGTAATATAAAAAAGCATAAAGCGTCCGAAAAGGACGTCTTTATGCTTGATAGACGTGGTACCACCTTAATTCGGCTTAATGAAGAATTAAGCCCTCTTAGCGTTTGTAACGAAACGACTCGGTTAGGTTTGCCTAACATCTCCGTGGCAGGGTTCAATAAGAAGGGGTGATATAGCTCTCAGCCTAGGCTATATTTTCTGTTTCACGATTCTTATCTACTTGATCACATCATCGATTGCTTATTTATAATTTAATATAGCAATTGCCGGAGCGGAATTCAATAACATTAATCGCTGCACTGCAACTCTGTTGAGGGAACCCAGCAAATGCTTAAGAAAAATCGTTTTCTTCGATTGAGCAGATTTCTAATGAAAGAACGATTAAAATCAATGAATAGCAGCAAAGTCCTCACAAATAGGAGAGGGTGATCCGCTAAAGTAATTAGACCGGATCAATACGTTCCCTATAGTCGTTTGGGCTTCAAAGCGCTAAGTTTGCGTACCTGGTATCCCTTTCGGTAAGGAATGGGAAATCTGTAGGCTCCGTTTAAAGCACTCCTGTTAAAGGAGGCGTTTTTATTGAAAATAAAACAAAATCAAATTTGATTTTCCCGTATACTTTAGGTATATAGATGTGTAAATGTTTTAAGTGGAGGTTGAAAAATGAATGAATCCATCATGCTGGTCGAAGATGATGCACAAATCAATGAGATGGTATCTGATCATTTGAAGAAGGAAGGCTACGAAGTTTTTTCCGTATTCGATGGTCAAGCGGCGTTGGATTTGTTTGCGCGGGAGAGTGTGGATCTGATCATTCTTGACTTGATGCTGCCTTCTGTAAATGGGCTGGATATGCTGCAGTTGATCAGGCGAAAGAGCATGCTGCCGATTCTGATCATGTCTGCAAAGGACAGTGATGTGGATAAGGCGTTGGGGCTTGGATTTGGCGCGGATGATTACATTGGGAAGCCATTTTCGCTTATTGAACTGACGGCAAGAGTAAAAGCGGTGCTGCGCCGGTCGAAACAGTATAGTCTGCCGGTTAAAGAGAAGGAGCGGCTGGTGCAGGTGCAAGATTTGATTATTGATTTGAATAACTTCTCTGTCAGCAAGAGAGGGGAAAAAATCAACTTGACAGCCAAAGAGTTCCAGATTCTGCGTTTGCTTGCAACGAGTCCGAATCAAGTATTCACAAAGGGACAGTTGTTTGAAAGTGTGTGGAAGGAAGCGTATTACGGGGATGATAATGTCATCAATGTACATATCCGCAGGCTGCGGGGGAAAATTGAGGATGATGCGTCTGCCCCTATGTATATCAAAACGATATGGGGAATTGGCTATAAGATGGAGATGCACACATGATTTATGTTGTTGCTTTTTTGGTAGTGTGCGTAGGTATCTTGCTGTTGCTGCATTTTCGGTCGAAGAGGAAGATGAACCGTCATCTGCAGTATATGACTGAGAAACTCAATGCTATCACTGCAGCAGACTCCACGGAAAGGTTATTGCTAGTGACGGATGATCAGCAGTTGCGTAATTTGCTAAACGAGATTAATAGTTTACTGGATTATCATCAGGAATCAATGGCGGATTTAGCGCGTCTCCGTATATCCACGAATCGGATGCTTTCAAATGTTTCACATGATTTGAAAACACCGCTCACCGTGATTTCTGGATACATAGAAACGATTCAGCATGACAAACAATTTAGTGATGAAGAGAAAGAATTGCTTCTGAAAAAGGTGCAAGGAAAGGTGATGGACGTTGCGGGATTGATCAATACCTTCTTTGACTTGGCAAAGCTGGAAGCCGAGGATTGGCAGCTGGAGGTGGAACGTATACAGCTGAACGAATTATGCAGAAAAGCGATACTTGGCTATTATGATACGTTAACAAGTAAAGGATTTTCTGTTCATATTGATTTGCCGGAAGTGTCGATCCATATGGATGCAGATGCAGCTGCACTTTCGCGGATTTTAGAGAATCTCCTATCGAACGCAATCCGGTACGGGAAGGATGGCAAAACGGTTGGCATGACCTTGGAGCAGGATGAAGAAAACGTCTATATAGAGGTGTGGGATAAAGGAAAGGGCATACAGGAGACGGATAACGATCGGATTTTTGAGCGGCTCTATACAGCTGATGATAGCAGGACTTCCTCGGTACAGGGCAGTGGACTTGGTTTGATGATTGCCAAGCGTTTGACAGAGCAAATGCAGGGTCAAATCCACTTCACTAGTATTCCATATACGAAAACAACTTTTACACTTACATTCCCGAAACCTAAAATAGACAATTACGCCAAACTTAAGAAAGTCGTAAGGATTCCGTAAGCGGAATGACAGTTTCCTTTAGTAAAGTGAAGGAAATCAACGAAAAAAGGGGTTAGCGTATGACATATGCAATCAGAACGCATCAGCTGACGAAGGGATATCGGGGCAAGGAAGTAGTTTCAGGCGTCAATATGAATGTAAGACGAGGTGAGATTTATGGATTTCTCGGTCCGAATGGTGCTGGGAAAACGACGATCATGAAAATGATGACCAACCTCACCAAACCAACAAGCGGGGAAATAGAGGTGCTGGGGACGAGGCTGCAAGCCAATTCCCATGACATTCTCAAACGGATAGGCTGCATCATCGAATATCCGATTCTTTACGATAAGCTATCGGCCAAAAAGAACCTGGAAATCTATTGTGAATATATGGGCTACTACAAGAAAGATGCTATTCCCGAAGCGCTGGAGTTAGTGAACTTGAAGGTCGTAGATGATATCCCTGTCCGGGAATTTTCGCTTGGTATGAAACAAAGATTGGGAATTGCCAGAGCCATCGTGACGAAGCCGGAGCTCTTGATCCTGGATGAGCCGGTGAATGGCTTGGATCCAATCGGTATGCAGGAGCTGCGGGATTTATTCTACAAGCTCAGCAGACAGTACGGCATCACACTGCTGATTTCCAGTCACATTCTTGGAGAAATCGAGCAAATTGCCGATACAATCGGGATTATCCGTGAAGGCAGGTTGATCGAGGAAACTTCCATGGCAGAAATCCGCGGCAATAACACGAAGCATATCGAACTTTCGGTATCCGATTATCCGAAAGCGGCCTATGTATTGGAGCATGAACTGCATGCGACCAACTTCTTAGTGAAAGAAGAAGAAGGTCTGATTAATATCTATGATCCCGCAATTTCCCAGAATGATATTATACAAGCCATGGTTCGCAATGGAGTGGAAATCGGGAGAATCAACAATAAAAATCTGTCACTGGAAGGCTATTTCCTGCAGCGGATGGAAGGGAGTAAAAAACATGCTTAATCTGATGAAGCTGGAGATGAAGAGGATCAACTTCTATACGATCGCTGTGTGCTTTCTTTCTATTAATGCTGGAATTCTCGGTATTCTGTTATTGCTCGGAGTTGATCCGGAAATAACTGCTGAGGATTTTAACAATGCGGAGCAAATCATGATATTGATTAAGATGCTTGTTGTAGCCGCATTTGTTATTTATGCCTCGGTTCTGTTATCAAACATGATCATTGAGGAATTCAAAAGTAAAACGATCACAGTCCTGTTCACCACACCTGTTAGCCGGAAGCAGCTGCTGTTAGCTAAAGTCATCGTCATAAGCTTGTTGACCTTCGTGATGTTTCTTGTGTCAGTAACCCTGCTAACCTCCATCTTCAGCCTGCTGAATAACGCATTTGGCATATTGTGGTTTTCTTTCCCGATAAATATTTTACGGGAAAACATGGTGCATCTGTTCGTCACTGGGATTGCTGTGGCAGGGATGGCACTTATTCCATTAGTCTTCGGGATGATGAAGTATTCCGTACCGGCAACAATCACTTCTTCCATCCTGATTGTTTCTGTCTTATCTTCTTCAGTCGATAATAGTGGAGTGAACCTGTTCTCTTACACTGCGGTACCAATTGCGCTTGGGGTTATCGGGTTTATCATAGCTTACTTAGTCATAAGCAAGGCGGTAAAAAATGATTTTTGATTTGCTGGTGAATATAGTGATAGTAGTTGTCGTACTCAATAAATTACTTTTTCTATTCACTTGTAAAATGGATTGCATATTGACTTTCCTCAAAATTATTGTAATAATATCTTTAATTTAATACTGGTACCTTTAATTCAGTCCCGTGAGGCTGACAAGGACATTCGGAAACTATGCGGAGTAATGGGGATGGCTATGCCCTTATATCCTCATTGTTTAAAGAGGCTACCTGTCAGTGATGGCAGGTAGCCTCTTTTCTTTTTTCCTCGGTACCAGTTTTAGTCTGACTAAAACAGGAGGAATAGAAATGGAACAGAAAAAGATTGATCATGACTTTTCACTGCAGCCTGTGCCACAATCACACCGGAATGGGTTCTGGAAGATGCTGATGGTAATGCTGGGCTTTACATTCTTTTCGGCAAGTATGGTATCTGGAGGAACTTTGGGATTAGGTTTATCCATGCCGCAATTCATTTTGATAGTTTTAGCAGGTAACTTGATCTTGGGTGCTTACACTGGAGCACTTGCTTATATCTCAGCGAAGACTGGGCTATCCACGCACTTATTGACACGTTATGCCTTTGGTGAAAAAGGGTCTTATTTATCTTCCTTCTTGCTGAGTGCAACACAAGTAGGTTGGTTCGGAGTTGGAGCGGCTATGTTCGCTTTACCAGTTCATAAGGTGACGGGAATAGATACCTATGTACTGATTGTTATCTTGGGATTATGCATGACAGCGTCAGCTTTCTTCGGGATGAAAGCTTTGACGATCCTCAGCTTTATCGCAGTACCTTCGATCATCGCTCTTGGCGGATTTTCCGCTCTTGAAGCGGTTGATACACTTGGCGGATTCGGTGCGCTGATGCAGCATGAACCTGCTGAGACGATCAGTGTCGCAGCAGCACTGACAATTTGTGTGGGGTCCTTTATCAGTGGCGGAACATTGACTCCCGATTTCACGAGATTCGCGAATAAACCAAAAAACGGCGTTATTACGACAGTACTCGCTTTCTTTATCGGAAATTCATTGATGTTCCTGTTTGGTGCAATCGGTTCGATTGTCACAGGTCAATCGGATATCTCAGAAGTGATGTTCCTGCAGGGACTTATCATCCCGGCGATTATCGTACTGGGTTTGAATATCTGGACGACAAATGATAATGCGATTTATGCATCAGGTCTGGGAATATCCAACATTACGAAAATCAAAAAGAATAAAGTAGTCATTTTCAATGGAATTGTCGGAACCATCTTGGCAATGTGGCTGTACAACAACTTTGTCGGGTTCCTGACGACGCTTGGTTCGGTATTACCGCCAATCGGTGCCATCTTGATTGCAGACTATTTCATCGTACGACGCGGGAAGTATCCAGCGTTTGACACGATGACATTCAAAGCAGTGAACTGGAATGCAATGGCGGCCTGGGCTATCGGAGCTGGTGCAGCGAAGTTTCTGCCTGGTATCCCGCCATTGAACGGATTAATTGGTGCAGCAGCGGTGTATGTGGTTCTTTCAATCATTACAGCAAAAGCAGCTGAAGCGAAACTAAATCTTAACGTGGAAAAGGTGACAGAATCATGATTATAACAAACGCGAAACTAAGAAATAGAGAAGGCCTCTGGCAAATACAAATCAAAGAAGGCAAGATAGAAAGGATCGCCCAATCTATCGAAGCTAACCGTGAGGATCAAATCATGGATGTACAGGGGAACCTGGTACTGCCGCCTTTTATCGAACCGCATATTCACCTGGATACGACGCTGACTGCAGGCGAGCCGAACTGGAATGAAAGCGGGACGTTATTTGAAGGAATCCAGCGCTGGGCAGAGCGGAAAGAGCTGCTTACGCTGGAGGATGTAAAGACGCGAGCGAAGCAAGCGTTAAAATGGCAAATAGCACAAGGTATCCAGCATGTTCGTACGCACGTTGATGTGACAGATCCTGAATTAACAGCTTTAAAGGCATTGCTTGAAGTAAAAGAAGAGATGGCATCTTACGTTGACTTGCAGCTCGTTGCTTTCCCGCAGGAAGGGATTTTATCGTATCCAAATGGTGAGGAACTGTTGGAAGAATCACTCCGCATGGGAGCAGATGTTGTCGGTGGCATCCCACATTATGAGTTTACGAGAGAGTATGGCGTGGAATCTTTACAGACAGCTTTTAAATTAGCCGAGAAGTACGACCGTCTCGTTGATATCCATTGTGATGAAATCGACGATGAACAATCCAGGTTCGTCGAAGTAGTAGCAGCCGAGGCGCATCGTTATGGAATGGGCGAACGTGTAACAGCCAGTCACACGACAGCAATGGGCTCTTATAACGATGCCTATACTTCAAAGCTATTCCGATTACTTAAGCTTTCCAATATCAACATGGTAGCGAATCCTTTAGTCAATATTCATTTGCAAGGGCGATTCGATACCTATCCGAAACGAAGAGGAATTACAAGAGTGAAAGAGCTTCAAGAGGCCGGCATCAACGTCAGCTTTGGACATGATGATATCTTTGATCCATGGTATCCGCTAGGAACAGGCAACATGCTGCAAGTACTGCACATGGGCATCCATGTAACACAATTGATGGGCTACGACCAAATCGTTAATTCCATCGATATGATTACAGCAAACAGCGCAAGAACGCTGCATATTGAAGAGAAGTACGGCATTGAAGAAGGAAAGCCTGCCAACTTGATCGTGTTGGAAGCAGAGAATGAATACGAAGCGATTCGGAAGCAAGCTGCTGTTCTTTATTCTGTGCGGAATGGTGAGGTTATTGCAGAGACGAAGCCGAGGGATACGAATATAACGCTAGCAGGTAATATTGAAAGAATAACATTCTCTAGATAAACATGAATGTTTGTGGAAGAACCCAAATGATATATGTCTGGGTTCTTATCTATGTGCCAAACAGTTTTTTATCGACCTCATTGACAATCTTAACGGGTTATATGAAGTTTTCTGATACCTATTTGAGCTTAGAAATACACTTTATATTAATCTTGTATTTGCCATGATCCAATGCTGCTCCATTAGCAAGAAGAAACATAAAAAAGAGTAATAATCCAACAAATAGTATATAGAGATTACTTTCTGTTATGAATGCCAGCAAACAAACAACAGAGAAAGCAAAGGAAAACAGGTATACGAAAGCTGTCCGCATAATAAGTCGAAACTTTGGTCTGCTAGTTCTTATCTGCAAAGTGGGTAAGTAGGTAAAGTCTATATTTTTTTTCAATCGTTGCTTTTGTTTATTCATTAGAAATAAGAAAGTCCAAATTAGTATACCTGTTAGCAATATCGTTATAATGATATTTAAATATAAAGAAGTTTTTATAGTGGCTAAATCAGTTAATGGAAGTAAAAACCCTGAAAACGTTGTAGCAATCCCAGAACTTATAGCACCGTACTTTAAACTATTGCTAAGATCTATTTTTTGATGGATGGTAAGTTGCAAAGCAACATCACGATCAATTTTGAAGCCAGGATTACCAAAAAACCAAAAAAGGAAAGGAAATATGTTTTTCAAAATTGAAGTCCCTATATCTATAACGTAATATTCATCATTATAGATGAGGATTCTATACCTATTATTTCCTTTAACTCGTCTTATTTCACCTCTGTCTGTACTCTTCATAATATCAACACCTAAAGTTCGTTATATTTTATTCTTCGAAAGCTAAAAATGTAGTTATATATGTGAATAAAATCAAAAAGGAATAGTATAAAGCACCAAGATAAATGAAATAATCTTGATGCTTTATCAATTGTGTTATGTCAATGGACCGCTAACAACCCCTTTTTGAATATCATTCTCCTCAAGCCATTGCTTATATAAGGAATGGAATCGGTCCTCGTCACTATCTTTGAACCCTTCGAAAATCACTTCATCAATGTTTTCTTCATTAAAGTAAAGAACGGTATCTGCGACCAGACCTTGTGGGTACACACAAGCAGAGTAGTCAAACAGTTTTTGTTCTCCATCTAGCTTGATAATAGGACCGCGGTTAAGAATCATTAATTTACTTGTTCCTTCATTCAAATAGACGATCGAGCCAATTGGTAGCATGTAAACCCCTCCTGTTATTATCTTTCAACAGATTCAAGCTTGATTTTTTTAATTCGAACCTTCATTGTATTTTTTCCGTGTGGAACATTCATGTTATTGAGAAACAATAAGATTAAGAATGATAAGCTGTAGGATACCAAGATTAAAATGTTACCCTTTGTCAAAAAAGCTATTACAAAAAGGATAATAAAGGTCCAGAAAAATAAGGTGGAAAAAATCACAAAAAAGATTTTTTTTGCAGATTTAGGTAGCAACCAAACCTCATAGTAATTATTTCCCTCATTAACAGAGGTCTTTTTTTCAAGAGCATACTTATTTTTCTTACTTATGGAGGATCTAAACCAAAATAAAATTGAGGCTATTAATATAATTATACCGACTGCTAATATCGGAGCGATAGAAGTATCAAAATTACTGGCAATTCCACCGAGTATGTTTGCACCAACTAAGGCCACACCAGCAGCTAAAGAATTATATTTACCTGTGCTTGGAATTTTAACATCTTTCATCTCTAGCTCATGCGCTGTTTCACAACTTATCTTCTGAGCTTTTATAGGAAGCACCCAATAAAGAAATGGCAATAGAAAAATAAGAATGTGTGGTTTATCCTTATCTATAATGAAGTAATCATTGTCTAATTTTAATATATTGTATCTTAGATTTTTAAATATATAGTGTACTTCTGTGTTCATAATTTAGTTCCAGCCCCAGTTCATTGGATTTATAAGTTCTAGACCGGATTCAATCGCATCTCCAGCTTTATCAACCGCATCATTGTAAGTGTCTTTTATTGTGGAACCTAAATCATCCAACTTGTTTCCGAGATAATCAAGTCCATCTTGTATGCCTAAGACGTTTTCATCGTACAAATAATTAAATCCAAAAGATACTCCTAGACCTACAGCCATTCCACCAAGTACAGCCCAGCCTACAGGATTGGAAACCCCTGCAACTATCAAGGGAGTGGTCAAAGCTGTAGTTGTTATACTACTGGATATGGCGCCGACCGCTAAAGATGTTCCGTTATGAGTAAGGGCTTCTCCATGTGTTTTGTCTTTTTTTGTTACATCTTCGTACCATCCATAGGCAAAGCTTCCCCATTTAAAGGCTTCACCTAGTACCTTTCCACCAGTCTGTAATGCGCTCCCAGAACTCTTCCAAGTTCTAGAAGATTCGGCTAATGGTTGATTAGGGATAATGAAATCACTTGGGCCACCTGGACCTTTAATACCCAGCGTAAGGCTTAATTCATGTAGAACATCTCCAATTCTTTTAGATTGGACACCTAGCTGCTGCACGCTATAATGCAGGCCATCTTTAGCAATATCCTGAAAGAGCTTATCTTTATTGTCAACGAGATATTCACTAAATTCCTTTGGAGTTTCCCTATCTTTTTCTTCATTTGATAATTCTTTCTTAGATAAAGATAAGGTAGACATAATGACATAATACTTTTCCCTAGATATATTCCCTGCTGCAAGATCACTGTAAGCATGAGTTAAGATTACTTGAAGTCCTTCATCCATCCCTTCTTCCGCAGCTTTCGTTGCAGCAGCAATCGCAGCCATAGGAAGATACTCAATATTATCTTCAGTGATCTCAATATTTCCGTCCCCATAGCTTTGCTGAATGACATTATTATAAGCATTCATATCCTGCAGGGAGGCCGTATCGAATTCACTGATCGATATAGCGCCGCTGCTTAATCCGGTAGTCATTTCGGAAAGGTACTTTTTCATTGTATCCAGATCAGCTTGTGTTTCTTGCAATCTCGATGCGTGTTTGCTGTCCAATTTACCGAGGTCTTCCATGACATTATCTATCTGCTGTTTGCCGTCTTCAATACTTGATTCGAAGTCGGAATAACTGATTTTTGCTACATATGTAATATCCGCCACGCCGGATAATACAGAATTGATATTCTCGGTGACACTGGCAACCTTGGATTTACCTTTATCTAGTCCGGGGTGCAGCTCATTGTCTAGAAAGCCTTCACTTATGTAACCTTGATGACTGGGTTCGAAGGATTGGACATCATTTCTCATGTTCTCCAGCCTGTTTTTGTAATCTTCCATGGATTGAAGCAGGAAGGTGAGAAAAGGGGTGTGAATTTCGTTGTAGAAGGAACGTATCGCTTTACCTGTTTCTCCTTTTAAGGCTTCTTCTAAGCTATAGAGATTTCTGACTTTTAGCTGAAGGTTTGTTAGTTGTTCGGAAAGTGTATTTAAATCGAGCTTAGACGTTTCTGTGCCTTTGTGAATCTCCTTTACTACAAACTCTTTCAACTTACTGCCTCCACGCTAGTTTATTTTAAAGCGATGTTATCGCCAAGTGCTCGATCTAATTCTACTAGTTCCTGTACTGCTGTTTCTGTAGCTGTTATGTTATCTTGAAACAGTGTAATGAACTGACCGAGAAGGTCTTCGTATTCTTGCTTGATTTCGTTGTAGGCATCACTCATGCGTATGCCTTTATTGCCGTCCATTGTTTCGCCGATCTGTTTTTGTAATGCTTGCAAAGCATCACTCATTTCTTGGATGCCTTTTTGAGCCTCGGCCTGATTGATTTTAATTTCTCCGCTCATGAAAGGGCTCCTTTCCATAAAAACTGATAATTTTACCCTAACGAAACCAATTTCCATTTTGTAGAGTATTAAGTACCTTTTTCCTTGAAGTTTTTCTTTGTGTGACTAGGGAAATAGTTTTATATGCTCATTTCTTGGCTTGGAACGCTAACCTATTACCCGATTTGGTGGATTTATATACCAAATACTTACATAATTTTGATTTAAATGGTTTTGGATGGGGAATTGGTGTGTAACTGTAAAGGGTTTTTTCCGAAACCATACATACGTCCTGACTTTATGAGTGCTGCACTTTAGCTATTGAGGAGGAAGAACGACGGATGAAATTTAGATACACAGAATCAGTGGTAAAAGAAGCATTTCGAAATTTAGTTTTGCATAATTCCAATGATACTTCGGGACCAATACCGCAATTTAAAATGATGCACCCTGTAATGGGGATGATTAAAAAAGCTAACGGAGAAAAATCGTTAGTAAACTGTGTGATGGATACGGAAGAGGAAGGACTCTTAATAGTGCCGATGCATTTATTTAGAGCAGACATAGCCATAGCGGCTTGGTATTTTAGTTATTCAAGTGTACAGCATCTAGATATTAAAGATGGATGGCTGCAATCAACTATCACACTGAAAAGTGAGGGGAATGCTGGTGAGTATGTATACCAAATTAGAAAACGCAGTCCTAAAAATCTCCCCAACCAAGAAAAGAATTTAAAGTATCTAACAGCTTGTCTCACAGAAAGATTTAACGTGTCGCAAAGCTAAATGGGATGTCCCTCCAACTTTTTTACCATTACAATTCAGTCATATTATGGAAAAACAAGGCAGAAGTCTTACAGATTTTTTGCAGGAAATCTATTACTGTAATAGTGAGATGGTTTTAGTGCGGTGTAATGTTGAGCAAGGAGGATGATCAAGATGTCTTTAGCTACTATAGATAGTCAAATCCGCAACATGCAGAACTCAATCAACGGTTTAGGCTCCCAGGTTACCCTAAAGCAAGAGGAAGTAAGCGAACTTGAGCGAGCAATAACGGAGATTTCAAGTTTGCAAGGGGATTATGAGGAGAGCAGAAAATACTGGCAGGATATAGATTTGACTCCAAGCACGTGGAAGGGGGAGCTTGCTGATAAATTTGATGCTTTTCGTAACGGAGAGTTGTCGGCTAGCTTTAAAGACGTGGCTCAAAATGAGGTACAGCGAGTTCTGGAAGCGTTAGAACAGGCGAAGAGTATGCTTGTTGCTGAGATTGATTCATGTCAGATGCAAATGGCAGCAAAACAAAGTTCATTAGATCGGCTGCATGCAGATAGGAAGAAGGAGCTGCAGTCATGAGTGAGATAAAATTAAAAGCGGATCTTGTCCAGCAAAAACTGACGGATCTTCAAAATTCCGTGGCGGATTTCCAATCTGGAAAATTGGATAAAGGCAGCGGTCGGGAGATGCTTGATGTCCAGGCTAAAATCAATGATATCAATGTATCGCTGAATAGTCTTATACAAGAATATCAGGACATGGCAGTGCAGCATGTGGAGGCGAGCAAAGATGCTGTGGATTCGCTGGAGAAAACTGAACAGGCAGTGGCCGAAGTAATTGATGCTTTTACAATAGGATAGGAGCGATCATGGTATGGCGATTCATGTGAAGCGTAATACAGGCATGATGGGTGGATTAGCTAAGGTTGCGTTGCTTGTAGATGGACAGCATGCGGCCAAGCTCGGGAATGATGAAGCTACTACTGTCAGCCTCGGTGAGGAGGCTGTGAAGCTGAAGGCCAAGCAGTGGTTCTTTGGCAGCAAGGAATTGGAGGTAGTCAATGATGCTAGTGTGGAGGTCAGAATCAATATGACTGCAATGCTTCTCCTCCTTGCTGCGATTGTCTGCTTATTCCTAGGTGTCATGATTACGCCAATCATAACTGCAATGGCAGTTATTCTCTTTTTGGTCTGTATAATTTATAGTTCGAAAAATTGGTTCCAACTTATAAGAGTGAAATAGAAATAATACGAATTTATAATGCCAGTGAGTACCTTTGAAGTACAAGATCACTGGCTTTTATTTTTGGTATACATGTATCTTTCTACCTGTATACCATCGGTTCTTGTATTACCGAGGGCATGTTTCTGTATTTTTCTTATTAGTAGCATTGGCGCATTTTGAGAGAGAGTCGTTGATACAGGTGGAATTCATAATAGAATGAAGAAAGATAAGTGGATATAAATGGTTTTCGGTGGCTTGCTGAACAGAGAAACGAATCCTAAGGCAGAAAGGACTGGGAAAATGGCTTTTTTATGGTTCAAGACAGATACGGAAGCAAAAAGAGACGACTACCTCAAGCTGTATAACAAATTGGAAGAAGCGAAAGCAGAACATGACAAGCTGGTAAGCGAAGCGGAGTCTTATTTTTCTTCCTATAAAGGGAGTGTGCCGTGTATGGCAGAGGATGCTATTCCGAGTAATGACTTCATACCGGCACAGGAACGGCTTGATAAAAAGCTGACGGATTACTTGGATAACGAGAAGGAATATCGCAATAAGCTGGTCACGGCGAGTGATCGGGCATACGAACGGTATCTTCATTATAAGAGTAAGGCAATTGAAGAAGCGAAGGAGGACTAATTTATGGCGAAGGATGTGATCATCGATCAAGCTGAATTGGAAACAGCCAAATCATCGGCAGCAAAGCTGAAGGAATCCCTGGATAATACCTACGCACAAGGAGAAGCCCTGCTTTCGCTCGTACAAGGATCCAATTGGGAAGGAAAATCACGCAATAGCTTCCTGGCTTACTTGGAGCTGCTGCTTCAGTATCATGCCGATCTCAAGGATGCCGCTTCTTTGCAGAAGAAAGCGCTGGATAATATAGAAAACTATCAATCTGATTTCCAAAACCATAATACGGTGAAGGAAGTGAAAAGCCTATGACGCAGACGGATATGGATACCTTCCATGTGACCGAGCTTTATTTACTTGCTGCGGCATTTGATGCGGAGGCTTTATTTGGCTTGCCTGATAAGAAAATCTATCAGCTGCAGGGGGAAGAGCCTTGGAGTCAGGCGCATAAGCGCTTGATTCAAAAAGGTATTTTCACAGAGTCAGGCAAGCTGACGAAATCGGGTGCTGTGATCATTAAGACGTTGTATGAATACTTTTTCAGCCAAAAATATGTGCGGATCAATAACCTTATGTTTGCCTTTCGGGAAAAGCAGGCGGAAGAAGTGATCATTCTCGTGGAGACAGCTGAGAAGACGTATAAACTCTATGTGATGGCTAAGCCGCTTGTGCTGAAGCTGCTCAGCGAGAAAGTCTCGCTTCTGAACCGTGAACCTGCCGAAGGAGAAGAGAATTTCCTGCGGCGCGAGCTGCCGGCTGAGGAAAGGGCTGCGATCAATGAGCTTGATGTGACGAATGATATCGCCAATATCGAACTTTTCCATCCTCGCGTGAAGCCTCAGATCGCCAGCAACCCGAACCATTATCAGCAATGGCTTGTCCTCTCAAAAGACGACAAGCTGATTATGATTGATACGACTGAGAAGCAGTACTACCACGCAAGCCAGTACTGGTTTATGAAGGTATTATTTGATGCATTGGACTTCCCATATCGACAGAAACAGGGGGTAAGATAGATGGCGGCTAGTGGTAAAATCACGGTTGATCCGATAGAGATTACCGATATCTATAAGCAGCTCATGGCTATCATGGAGGATTTGCAGTCGAACGCAGTGCCTGCAATTGAAAATATAAAGAACACAAAATTCTATCAAGAAGGAAAAGCGATGGAAGCAATCGAAGCGTATCCTGAAGCGAACGACAAGTTCATGGAGCTGCAGGATCATTATGCACGCATCTCCTCCTTGGTGATTGATACGCTAAACACGATGATTGAGACAGACGAAGCCATCGCCTTGAAGATCATCGATGCACTGGAGGTGTAATGCGTGGATGTAAAATACCGAAGCAGTCAATGGGAGAAGACGAAAGATAGCCTGCGTAATTTAATTGGTCTTGGTGTCTGGGGAAAAGGCATGATCGATACAATGAAGGACATCACCGACAACTTGGACGAAGCAAGCGAGAAAGTGGCAAAGTACGATTCCGACGGTGTTGTCTCGTTCTCCTACACAAGCGATAAAGATAAGTACCAGCGATTGTTCGAGGATTTCAAAGTGTTGGAGGACTTCAGTGGAAGTGTAGGGAATATTGTAGAAGATACGATCGATCAGCCATTTTATGAAGATATAGATGCATTTGTCCAAAAAGTACGAGATTCTTCCATCTCTAACTACACGACCTCGAACCATATCGGTGCAACGGAGACAATTCCTATCTCATATTACGGCTCCTATCAGGAATATGAAACGGAGAAAACAGAAATCACCATCGATGATATACTGAGCGGAGACAACTATTATGCCGATCAAATCAAGGCTTCTTTTGAAGAATGGAAGGTACAGAACCCGGATGAAGACATCAGTTATGAAGATTATCGCACTGCTGCCGTCAATACACGGGCCTTTGAATATGAATCGATTGAGGACGGCCAGTTTACAAAAGAGTTTTGGGTGAATATTGCGGCCCTCGTCGTCATCGTTGGCGTAACCGTCGTTTGCCCGCCAGCCGGTGCTGTACTAGGAGCAGCTTATGCAACGGTGGAAATGGGAAGTGCGATTTCTGGAAAGGACTGGGCTTCCGGACGAGATCTGGACACATCGGAACGATGGACGAGAGGTTTACTTGCGCCGCTTGATGTTCTGCCTATAGGGAATGCGGTGACCAGCTTTGGTGGTACAGCACGTACGACAAGCAGAGTAATTGATGTTGGGCAGTCAGCGAGTAAGGTGAATAAAACGAATACGGCTGTGCAGCAAGCTGATAATGTCATCGAATTGAAAGTACCAGCAGACAGACTGGCGAGAACGCCTAATGTGGAAAGTGAGACAGTTCAGGCGGATAATGTTATTAGTTTAGCGGATTATGCTAACAGACAGACGGCGAACCGACTACGTAATAGTCAGTGGGTTGTAAAGGAGCAGGATAAAGTTCAGGAGCTTCAGAAAGCTGCTGGCGCGGAGAATCAGCCGTTTAGTCAGAATCCTATAGGTGGCAATGTAAGTCCCGTTATGATGAGGAACGGTGGTTCTAGTAGCGGTGGTATAGAACAAGTAAAAGGGCCCGCTCAAGCCACACATGTTAGTAATGGTGATGCTGGAAGAATATATTCTGGCAGCGGAAGGGCTTCTAATAGACAATTGCAATCAGTTAAGGGTACGGGTAATACTGTTAATGACTATTTAGATGATATAATTGTTAAAGGTGATGTAGACACCGTTAAAATGAATAAGCTTAAAAATGCTATTCAAAATAATACATTTAGTGTAGATGAGCTGTCTGAGATTAGAAAAAGAATGTTTGAATTAGGTATTAGTAAAGAATATGATGAAGCATTAATAAAGATTGATTTTGGTAAGTATCTGCGAGGATTAATAGGTGATCCTCCATCTGGAATGATAGACCCGCATGCGCATCATATCTTATTTAAAAAAGGTTTAGGTGATGCTCAGCAAAAACTTGTTCAAGAAGGTCAAGATATATTACGGAAGTATGGCATTGAACCTGTAATAGGTAAAGAGAACCTAGTATGGGCACCAAATAGGATTGCTGGGCAACATAGTATTTCAGCTTTAGAGAATGTCGTAAACCAGTTAAAAGCAGTGGATGCAGCCGGTGCTGATCTCGATGATATGATTGAAATATTGGAGGATCTTGGAAAACAAGCTGCTTCCAGGAGATAAAAAATATTTTAAGGAGAAATAATAAAATGGATAAAAATTTACTTGCGAAAGACATCAGAAAAGCCATTAAAAATGGTCAACTGGATATTGTAGAAGAGCTGCTTAAAACAGAACCAGAAATGTTAACATGGGTTACACCGTTTGGGACGTGGTTACACATAGCGGCAGCTCATGGACAGCTAGAAATCGTTGAATATCTCATTAATGCTGGTTTAGACGTAAATGCAGAGGGTGGAACTTTTTCTACCAATGCTCTGGAAAGAGCCGCTAGCAAAGGTTATCTAGATATTGTCCAATACCTTATTAACCATAATATAGAGATGGATACTAGTGAACCTGATAGAAATCCTCTGTTTGCTGCTATATACGGTGGTAATCTTGAGATTGTTAAATTGTTGGTAGAGAACGATATTGATATCTCTATAAAATATTCTGGTGAAAATATGAAAGATATGGATGCTTATGCGTTTGCTGTTGAGAGAGGTCAAACAGAAATTGCTGAATACTTAAAGCAGAAGTTGGATGGAAGATTATAAAACTATATTTTAGAGGAATAGAGCATTTGACTGTCAAAAAGACAGCAAGTGCTTTTTTCATGTAATGAGATTGGTTGAACACAGTAAAGAATAACTTAAGTAAAATAGAGACCCCATGATGGCTATACCATCATGGAGTACGGTTGTAATACTTTAACTATCGAAAAAGTGCGAGAACCGAACGAGATGACATTTTATATGGCTGGAATACTTATGATACTGCAAAGCACTTAAACTAACGAGAATGACAATGCTCGTAGCGATAAATAATGGTTAACCTAAAAGGTTACATTAACAAAATAGTATAAATAAAAAACAGGGTTGTTATTTTCTTGGAGACAACCGTATAATATTCGCTATTCGCTAAAAAGCGTTACATAAATTACAATTTCCGTAACGGGAGGGTGATGAATTGAACGTTATTGGGTATATACGAGTTTCAACACAAGGACAAGCGAGAGATGGATATAGCTTGAGGATATCAAGAAGAGGAAATTAAAGCATACTGTGATGAAAACAACTTGAACTTGATAAACGTTTTTAGAGATGAAGGAATTAGTGGAGCAAAAATGAATGAAGAAGCATTGGAAATAGACAGGGTGGGCTTACAAGAGATGTTGGCTCACCTTTCGTCTGTCCGGATTGATTATGTTTTAGTGCTGAACCAACGAGAGTTGAAGAAGTATGGCTGTGATATTAAAAGCATCGAACAGCCATTTTACCGTAACCATAAAAAAGATCCAAACGACTTTTTGGTAAATGGTTTAATGGAATTGTTAGACCAATACTAACGGCACAAAATTAAAAGAATTAACATTTAGAGTATTTTTAATAATGGAATTATTTTTGCGACGCTAGTAGTTTATAATGAAATTATGAAAAATCGAGATATGTTCTCGAAAGAAGAAATCCTGTTCTCACAAAGATATATCTTTAAATTGAGGCATGGTGATTGGCCGCCGAAAGACTGGTTAGGATTTGAAGATTAGGGATGGAAATATGAAGACGAAGTTAACTGCTGAACAAGTATTAATAATAGCGAACAAATATAAAAGTGATTTCAATTTATCCGGGAGTATTGAAAATGATTACAACGATAAGGTCATATGATGGTTTCAATGGTGTTCAAGGTATTGCATGGCTAGTTCTTGTAGGCATAACCCCAACGGGATTTGAGGCTGAAGATGAATATACTATCATCATATCTGATGAACAGGCGGAAGTTGAATATATCATTGATCCAAATGGTCACTACTATGCACCTCACGTTAAAGATAGCAATGGAATTTCAGATGAAGAGTTTGATGCAATATGGGATGACGATACGAATTAATTCTTTTTAACGGTATTCATTAAGATAATGGAAAAGATACCGAAAGCACTTATTAAATAAAATAAGTGCTTTTTGGGGTTGTTGAGATTTAGGATGACTAACGTGATAAATTTTCCGAAACCTTTATAAATTAACCTCGTATATAACTTAACACTTTTTTTAGAAACTATAGGAGAGATGAATTTGGATTACGCAATATCAAATCAAAAAACAATCACGCAGAAGGTGCTGCAGACATTCCTGATGACGCTATTGTTGGCGACTATCGGTATATATGCTGGTCATTTTGTGCCGCCTGTGCTTATTCTGCCGTTAATTGTAGTGGAATTAGGTATGCTGATTGCTGCGTTCTGGCTTAGAAGGAAGAAGGCTGTCAGCTACACGTTCATCTATATCTTTGCGATCATTTCAGGTATCACGACATACCCGGCAGTAGCCTATTATGCTTCGATTGGCGGAGCGAATATTGTGCTATATGCTTTCACGACAACGTTTATCATTTTTGGAGCGATGGCGCTGGTAGGAGTTAAATCGAAAAGAGACTTTTCCTTCCTTGGCGGGTTCTTGTTTGTAGCTTTGATTGCCTTGATCGTAACAGGCTTAATCGGAATCTTTGTTCCGTACAGTGATGCAACGATGCTTGCTTTTTCAGGGATTGGTTCGGTTGTTTTTTCCCTATATATTCTTTATGACTTCAATCAGATGGCGAGGGAGCAGATTACAGAGGAAATGATCCCATTGATGGCGTTGAATCTGTATCTGGACTTTATCAATCTGTTCATGAATATACTACGTTTCCTTGGCATCATGTCGAAGGATTAACATAATGAAATGCCAGGGATCTTTTGAAATCTCTGGCATTTTTTACAGTTAAGGTAGACCCTAAAACCTTGAGGGATTTGGCTTGTAAGAGATTGTTAAAACAATAAAGGGGGGATTAAATTGCTAACATCAAAGATGCTTATAGAGAATATTGTTTCCGATATTAACAATTCCACGATTTCCAAAGTGATTACAGAAGATCAAAATAAAGACTACGAGGGTATGTTGATTCAAATCGAGAACAATATTTATCGAAGTCGTTTAGCCAAAGTAACGCCTAAAAAAAGCGGCTATTTTGTTGTGTTTTGGGAAAAAGATGAGAATGATAAGAACCAACCTTATAGTTTTGCGGATAGTCCCGATAAAATTATTATCTCCATCATAGATAACGATTTGAGAGGTCAATTTATATTCCCGAAATCTAAACTATTAGAGAAAGGGATTTTAAGTGATGAAACTTCCAAAGGGAAAATGGGTATACGAGTATATCCTTCCTGGGTAAAAGCATTAAATAAAACAGCTGCCCAAACTCAAAAATGGCAGCAGCATTTCTTTGTGGATTTATCAAAAGACCGAGAACGAGAGAGATTAGAGGAATTGTATTTTAATTAAAAAGGCTCCCTGTTTTTATCTGGAAAATGGAAAATGCCAGTTAGTTCTTAAGCTACTGGCATTTTATTCAGCTCTTTTGCTGCGTGATTTCTCATATCTGCGTCTGTTTTTCTTTTTTAATCGATGTTTTTTTCGATCCCGTTTGCTCTGTTCCCTGGACTGCTTTTTCTTCTTTCTTCTTTGTTTCCAAGTGTCATAGTTTCTGAACATATAGCGGATTATTAAAATTAACATTCCGGTAAGGAAGATGGTGATGAATTCCGGAACTAATTTCGTACCATAAAAAATGATATCGGAGAGGGTAAGACCGTTTGTATGAACGCGATAAGGTTCATCTTCAGGAAAACTGATCGTTGTGGTTATCACACTGTCGTTATACACACTTGGCCTGACTTCTTTTGACATGTGGATTGTATTTCCGTCTGCATCCTTATACATAAATGCAATATAATGATAATTGGTTTCGTACCGTCCGCCATTAATATCTTCGTCTTTATCGGTTATGATTGCTTCCGTTTCATGTTGTGTACCGGCATAAGATTGGGCAGCATTATAAACCATTTTCCCTATCGAGGAATATCCATAAATCAAAATCGCAGCGAGGACACCGAAAAACAGAAGCTGAATGGTGTATGCGATTGGCCATACCAGCCACTCCCAGCCTTCGATCCGGCGCTTGCAGGCTACGAGAAAGCTAATATAATGTATTAGTACAATAGCGTAAATTACGATGAAAAAGATCGATTTATAGATTTCGGAGCGATATGCTTTATTCTCAGCGGAATCGCTCTTTGCAATCTCAATTGTATCACCGATATCCAGCTGATCGAATTCTTCTCGCGTCACTTCGGTCAATGCTCCATCAGCCGTCAAATGTGTTACTTTTGACTCTTCGCCAGCTTTTAGAACAGCGTAGTAATACATATTGCCAAATAGATCACTAGAGATGGTCTTCCCCTCTACCGTTACTGCTTTTTTTTCTTCCTGATGTGAATGAACCAGCGTATACAGAGATTTGGCTTCAGCTGCAATACCAATCACGCCTGCTATAGCCAGGGCAGCTAGTATGATGTGAAGTGTAAGGATTTTTGACTTCTTCATTATTTTCTCCTTTGGCTCTATGCCTGCTTATCTTCCAAATTTTGTATGCGTTTTAGTGTAATGAAAAACTGCTGTACCGTCAATCCTACTATCAAAGCACATGCGGGACATGCTGAAGAGCACTCATAATACGGAAAAGAGTGTATTCGAACGCCATTTCGTGTGGAAATAGGCTTGAAGTTATATTAAGTCGTATCTCTTCATTATAATAATTATGAATACAATGGCGTGGATAAAACAAGGAAAAACGAACACTAAAAAAGCAGGGGAGCTATCACTTTCGTGTGTAAATACTCTCGTGCTGTTCCCGTTGGAATTTTTCATTGCGAAAGGGAATTACCCGGTACTGTATTCTGCCTGCGCAAGTATAGATAAACATCAAAAAACCTGAACTTATGGAATCTTAGTTTGGAGATTCACGTCAAAGTTCAGGTTTTCTTCTAGCTAAAACAATATTTCACAGCCTCAACGATCCATAACAAAACTCGTCTTCGATTGCTGATTGTTACTTAACCAGCCTTCATTTGCCAGCGCTTGATACCATTTTTCTTGGATATCATCCGCTTCATCTGCATCATCTGTTTTGGTTGAGATTTCGGCAATTGTTTCTCCTTTGTAATGCCAAATCTCCAGATCGGCATCGATGTTTTCATAATTCCCTTCGAATTTAGAAACTGCGGCTGGTCCATAAGGCACGGCTTGTTCCAAGGTGTCATAGTACCAGTCCTGGTCATCCCAATTACGGTATTTTTTGGGCGCTTCTTCACGGAACAAATCAAGAGCATATTCTATGTCTATGCCATTATCGTAATTAAGCTTATCATTTTTGTTAAACTTTTCTTTCCTGCTGATGGAGAAGCTGTCTTTACCTGGCTTCTTATCTATTTCATATTTGTAATTTGGCATATCTCCATGGAAGTCATGCTGCGCAGCTTCTGCAATTGCATCAGATGGAGCCTGATCCGGGAAAGTCTTTTTGTAGGTGATATCCGTTTTCTTGTCACCATCATAGATGCGTAAACGGTGAACGTAATTCAGCTTGCGGAAGATTTGATCAGGTGTATCGAAATAATAGACTTTCAAATCTTCGTCATGGCTGGCTTGGAAAGCATGGACGATATCATTTGTAGTCGCGAACTGACTGACATCCAGCATGAATTTTACCTCATAGCCAGGATTGATAGGGCTGTCTTCGGCGAACGAAATGGCTGGGAATACAGTTACAAGCAATAGGGCAATAAGAGTGGCAATGGACAGCTTTTTCATTGATATACGCCTCCGTTTAAGATAAGTTCCTTCGGTATATGAGCGATCAGTTTTCTGAAGTCCTTAGGTCTGCTGTGAAAGAATACGAGTTGTTCGGCTTGGATTCCGCCCAGCAGCTTTTCAACATCTTTCAGGTCTGGGTGTGCTTTATAGAAAAACTCTGGATGTGCAGGAGAATCAATCGGGATTATCTTCGTGCCTTTCAGGTGGCGGTTTGTAAAATAAATTCCTGATACTGACGCTTGATTATTTGTTATACAGCCGATGCGCCCATCAGCCAGCAGGTTCGTCAGCTGTTCCTTCGTGTCGGTGTGCAGATTGGCGGCATGAGATAAGCAATCTGATAAATGCTCCCGCAAAGCGGGATCCAAAAATAGCTGGCGGTCAGGAAAACGTTTGTATACAGTTAGGATCAGATCGCATGTTTTACCAGATAAAGAAACAGGAATCTGGTAACTGATGCCTGGATTCTCCAGTGCTTTCAGCAGTGCCTGCTCGCTTGTTTGACGGGATGTAACCTGTCCGCCATGTCCGGAGTCAATGATAGCCAGCTGAAACGATGCCTGAGCGGGGACCTCTGTTTGAAAAGTGATAGAATCCAGTACCATATCACCCGAATAAAAGAGCGATTCCTCCCCTAAATGGATGATGTACCAAACACTCCCCAGCATATGACCGCTATGACCCCATTCAAAGGCTAGATTGTCCGTTATTATGATCCTTTGGCCTTTTGTTGCAGGTGAAAAGGGGGTGAAGTTCAGCGTATCTACCGCTGCTGCTTGGTAAGGGGCAGCGGATTTTTGTCT
The DNA here is from genome assembly GCF_047228925.1 of Terribacillus jepli. Classification (NCBI taxonomy): domain Bacteria; kingdom Bacillati; phylum Bacillota; class Bacilli; order Caryophanales; family Bacillaceae; genus Terribacillus; species Terribacillus jepli. The sequence continues at coordinate 391,346 of NZ_JBFEGH010000001.1, forward strand.
CCAGCGCTGCTGAATCGGAGTAATCTGAGCGTTGCTTGCTTCACTTAACCAAATCGCTCCTTCATATCCTTTGTCGGCAAGCAATGGCAGCGCTCCGACATGGTCGTTATGCACATGCGAAAGGAAGACGGCGTCCACTGATTGGGCAATCTCCGGTGTAAGGGGGGGATACACCTCGGGCTGGCCATTCTGGACCCCGCAATCGAGCATGATGCGTGTGCCGGTTTCTTGGTGTTCAATCAGGAAGCAATTCTTTCCGTACTCCTGAAAGCCTCCTAAAATTTGCATGCTGATCATGAATATGTCAGTGCCTTTCGTTGTAACCAATTCATAAGCGTGATAAATAAAATGGTTAAAAGCACTGTGATGACCGCCATCGCCATGCCGACTCCTGCGTCCCCTTGTTCAAACTGGCTGTAAATGAACGTGGCGCTGGTAGAGACAGAAGGTGGCAGGATCAGCAGTGACCCGACTAGTTCCCGCATGGAGATGATGAATGTCATGATCCAGCCAGCCAGGATTCCTTGTGCCAGTAAAGGCAGCCATATACGCACAAAGATGGTAAAGTTACTCGTACCATAGACTGCATTGGAATGGTGGATCGATTGGTGAAGCTGGCTTAAAGAACCTTTTGTGTACTGAACGGCATACGGCAGGAACAGCACGATATAAGTCACGATCGGCATCCATGTTGTGTTATAAACTGTCGCAGGCAGCCAAGACATGTTCCAGAATAGAATCAGTCCGACGACAAACACAATGCCAGGAATGATGTTTGGCATCATGCTGGTGAAATCCATCAGCTGCTGCGATTTCGTAGCAGCATTCTTGATCGAAAGTGCTGTAAACAATCCAATGACCGCCGCAATCGTAGCAGCTGCGAAGGCAAAACCAAGACTATTCATCAGGGCGGAAAAGCCTTCCGAATGCAGGCTGAACAACTCCGTATAATGTGAGAAGGTTAGATTGTCCCAATGCAATCCATTGCCTCGGACTTGTAAGAGCGACGTAGCGATGATGGAAAAGTAAGGAACCCCAATGGAAAGCAGCAGCACGATTGATACAAAGAGCCAGGAAAATAAACGTACGGACAGACTATCCTGCTTATTGGCAGAAATAATGGAGCGTCCGGAATGAATGCCATGTGTATATTTCCGGCTTATGATATTCTGCAAATACCAGATGACCATGCAGACACTAAGCAAAATCAACGATAAGGAAGTGGCAGCTGAGATATTGACTGGCCAACGAGACAGATATTGATGGATCTCGGTGGTGAATACATAAAACCCGATTTGTTTACCGAAAGTGGCTGGTGTCCCGAATTCTGCCAGTGTCTTAATGAAAATGAGCAAGGAAGCCATAGCGTAAGTCGATAGCAAAAGCGGCAGGACAATCCGGATCCAGTTCATCACAGGGCTGCGTCCATATATGTCGGCAGCTTCCTGGAAGGAACCGTTGATCCGTACGAGTGTATTGCGCAGCATCAAATACAAAAATGGATACAGATGCATGCTCATGATGAAAACCATCCCGGCCAGACTGAAAAATGATGCGGGTGCAGCCGTAGAAAACAAGCTTTCGTAATAGCCATTATGCTGCATGAATTGCATCCACCCCATGGAACCGATATAAGGCGGTGTCATGAAAGGGATGGTAAAGACAATATCAAGCCAATGTTTATGTGCGAATTGTGTTTTTGTCCGGATGATGGCAAGCGGCAAGGCGATGATTGTCGTGCCAAGAATGACAAGCAATCCAAGAGTAAAAGAGTGCTCCATTGTGGTGAGGATGCGATCATTTTTCAAAGCTTCTGAAAAAGCAGTGAAAGATAAGGATCCATCCTCCATGAATGTATAGCCCAGCACTGCTAGCAGCGGTGCTGCAGCCAACAAACCCAGTAGGGCAAACAGCATCCAAAAAGGTAGTTGTTTGCTTGCATACATAAGTCATTCCTCCATACTTATTGCATCATTTCCGTGAATGTATTAAGGGTATCTACTTGTTTTTCTTCTGCACCATCCCACGAAACCGGCAGTGCTGGTATCTCGCTTAAAGCCGCACGGTCTTGCAATGGAATATCTTCATTTCCAGGAAGCAAGTATGCATCCGCCACGAGTTCCTGTGCTTCATCGGATGTTAGGAAATCAATGAATTTCTCGGCACCTTCTTTATTTTTTGCGTCCTTCAGAATACCGGCCGCACGCGGGCTGATTACTGTTCCGCTTTCAGGATAATAGATATCGATTGGTTCGCCTTTTGCTTTGGATTTATAAGCCATATAATCTACTGCAGATACGACCACATCTTTATTTCCTGTGATGACAGATTCCAAGCTTTCTTTATTTGCACCGGCCACAAGCAACTCATTATCGTTCCAGCTCTGGAGCGTGTCCCATCCGTCTTTTTCCGTACTAGTCAGTCCGTAAAGGAAATCGACGGCAGATCCTGAGGAAGTCGGATCTGGCATCGTAACACGGCCTTTCCATTCATCCTCGCCAAACGCTTTCCAGTCAGCGTCGAGTGCTGACACATTATTTGTGTTATAAGCAACACCTAAAGCAGATGCACTGTAGCCATAATAATAGTGTTCCGGGTCGCTCCAGTCTTCGTTCATGCTGGCGCCATTTTCCGCTTCATAAGACTGCAGCTTATCCTCTGCTTTCAAACCTTCCATGGATGGGATGGAAGCTAAGACAACAACATCAGCGACAGGGTTATTTGCTTCGGCTTCCATTCGGGAAAGAATCTTGCCGGTAGTACCTTGGAACATTTCCACCTTAATGCCTGTTTCTTCTTCGAACTTTGCATTTATCTCATCAGCCAACCCTTCTGGGCCTGCTGTATAGACGGTGATGGTATCTTTGGATGTTCCGGAAGCATTCGCTTTTTTGCCTGTGTCGGAGCTGCAGGCGCTCAAAAATAAAGTGGATATGACAAGGCCGGTGAGTACAGTGCCAACTGTTTTTTTCATTACATTAAACCTCCTGTTTGTAAAGGGAATAAGTCGTATCTTCTTGCACGTACAGTTTTACGATGGAACGGGCTTCGTGCGGACGGGAATCATAAAATTTCCAAAGCTGTCCGTCCACTTCTGCGTGGATGATGTATCTGTCACCTTCAAATAGGCTCTTGCGGACGATGCCGGTGCGGGCCTTCCCGACGGATTGGGGCTGCAGATGAATTGCTTCAGGGCGGATCAAATCCTGGTCAGCAGTCCAGTTGGCCCTGCCGATCAGGTTGGCAACATAAGCATCGGCTGGTGCGTGGTAAACCTGTTCCGGTGGTCCGTTCTGGATCACTTTTCCTGCTTCCATGATGATCATGCAATCCGACATTGCCATTGCCTCTGTTTGATCATGCGTCACAAAGATGGCTTGAGAATCGATCGTCTGGATGATGGAAAGAATCTCCTCCCGCATCTGTTCCCGCAGAATGGAGTCCAAGGCGCTGAGTGCTTCATCGAAAAGAATCAATTGCGGATTGACAGCGATGGCTCTGGCTAAGGCGACACGCTGCTGCTGGCCGCCAGATAGCTCTCCGGGCTTGCGTTTTGCTTTGTCTTCCAGCTGTACTTTTTGTAGGGCGTCCATGACGATCTCGTGCCGCTCAGCTTTTGAACGCTTGCCTCGGAGGCCGAATGCGATGTTGTCAAATACACTCATATGCGGCCAAAGACCGAAATCCTGAAAGACCATGCCGATACCGCGTTTGCTGGGCTTGATATTGATATTATCTTTCGATGAAAAAATGACTTGATCATCGAAGCGAAGCTCCCCGGCTGTTGGTTCAGTCAAGCCAGCCAGCATCCTCAGCAGCGTCGTCTTGCCGCATCCCGACTGCCCTAATATGGTGACGAACTGATCGGTGATGGTCAGATCAGTCTGGCCGACTGCTTGTACAGAACCAAAGCGTTTCTCGATTCCTTGTAGTGTAATACGCATGCTATCCTCTCCTTGCTTTTAGTATAGAAAGGAAATGTATGGAGAATATTAACGCGCTGTTAACGTTGAATTAAAAAAAGTATGCAAAAATCAACTTACTAAAAGAATTTATCTAAAAATCTTTAGGGTGATAAAATGAATCTTCAAAAACTATCCATCTTTGTGACGCTGGTAGAAACGCGAAAAATGACAGAAACAGCAGCTAAATTACAATTGACAACGCCAACTGTGTCTTTTCATATCCGTTCTCTTGAAAAGGAATATCATATGCGCTTATTCCGAACAAATGCTGGTGGTTATCGTCTGACCTCGGGGGGAGAGGTGCTTTATCATTATGCAAAGCAGCTTATTCAAACGAATCGAGCGATGGAGCGATCGATGCAGGATATCAGGGAAGGGATGTCAGGTTCTATCCGTCTGGGAGCCAGTGGTGTTCCTGCGCAGCTTTATATGCCGGATCTGATTCACCAGCTTACTGAACGATATCCGCGTGTGAAGGTTTCGTTGGACGTAAAAACAGCTCCTGAAATAGAAGCTAGATTAGTTACGCAGGAACTGGATTTCGGATTGGTGATGGAAACGGAGCATAAGCAGGAAGAACTTTCATATGAGGAACTGACGAGTGATAAGCTGGTGTTGGCTTTTAGTAAAGAGCATCATCTAAAGGATAAGGCGGACTGGGAAATCGAGGATTTACATCAGGAGACTTTGCTGGTGCACAATCTTTCCAGTTCCACCGGACACTTCTCCCGGACCTGGCTTGTGGAAAAGGAGATGGAAATGGAGAAAATCGAGCTGGATTCGGTGTCGACCATTACGAAAATGCTCTCTTTTGGGAAATCAGTTGCCCTCATATCCAAAAGTCTCATAGAAAAAGAACCAAATCTTTCTTATAAAGAACTGCATGATTCGAGCTTGGAGCGGCGCATATTCTTCGTTTATCACCGTGATTTGTGGTTTAGCGAGCCGTTTCGTCATTTTCAAGAATTAGTGCGGGCGCAGGCAGAAGTATTGGGAAGTGTATAGAGAAAAAAGGCGAGCTTCTATGGTGAGCTCGCCTTTGTGCTTCTTATTTCTTATTTACTGATGCCTCATATATAGTATCCACAGCATCCTGTAATGCTTCGTTGAAATCCTTTTCGGATTGATTGGCATTCAATTCAGCTGCCAATGCGCGGGAGAAGCTGGCGATTACGCCTTCGTTTTCTTTTAGCTTTTCGTTTGCTTCTTTGCGGGAGTAGCCTCCGGATAAAGCAACGACGCGAACGACGCGCGGATGCTCTGTGAGCTCTTTGTATAGATTCGCTTTCGTTGGGATGGAAAGCTTGAGCATCACATTTTCTTCTTCGGACAAATCGTTCAGGTGACGGAAGATTTCATCCCGAAGAATTTCCTCGCATTGCTCTTTATCTTCGCTGTGAATATTCACTTCTGGTTCAATGATCGGCACGATGCCTGCTGCGATGATGCTTTTACCGATTTCGAATTGCTGGTCGACGACAGCTTTGATGCCGCTGACATTCGGCTCTTTGATGACTGAACGCATCTTTGTACCAAAAATATTTCGTTCGGATGCGCGGCCGAGTGTTTCGTTAAGGTCATCGATCGGCTTCATGAGCTGAACGCCGTCTTTTTCTTCCGCCAATCCTTTATCCACTTTCAGGAATGGGACGATGCCTTTTTCTTCCCACAAGTAATCGCCAGTATGTTTCCCTGCTATTTCGCGATCCATTGTTTGTTCAAATAGGATGGCGCCGAGGATTTTATCCTTATTGAAGGATGGAGAAGTGATGATACGCGTACGCATGTCGTGGACAAGCTTGAACATCTCATCTTCTGTTGAATAGGAATCCTCTGATACGCCATACTCAGCCAGTGCTTTGGGTGTACTGCCGCCGCTTTGATCCAATGCTGCAATGAAGCCTTTGCCGTTTTTGATGATATCGTATTGCTTTTTATTCATAAGTTCCACTCCTTTGGTCCGTTTATTTCAGGAAAAAATACTCCATGTTCACTGTTCCCTTTTATCCAGATTTTTAACATTAAATGTTTGATAGGGTTTCCATTTCGGGATGACAGGCCGATGAAACAGGTTTCACTTTTGGAAATAGCATCATTCCTTTACGCCGGGAATTTTTGGTGTAACTTAAGTTGGATTGACGGTCTCTTGGGCATGTTATAGGGTTAGTTTGACTATTTATCGGTTTGTGCGGAAGGAAGGTATCAATGAGCATTCGGATTCGGTTATTCATCATGCTGCTATTGTTCATCATCCTGCCTTATTTTCTATCGGTCATATTTATATATGTAAATAGCAAATCCAGCATCGAAGAACAGAATTTGGCCAAGAGTCGGGAGGAGTTGCGGGAGAGCGGTGCCGATTTGGAACAGTATGCAAAGGAGATGGTGCGGCTGCCGTATCGTTTGTTCAATATGCCTGAAGTGCAGCAAGTGCTGGAAAATGGGATGTTAGAAGAAAGTACAGAGCAAATCCTTGCCTTTGAGAACAGCGTCGAGACGTATGCGGCAACACGGCCGGATATTCGGCAGCTGCGATTTTATTTTCAGCGCGATCAGCAGACAATGACAGTCTATCAGGCGAATGTCAGTGCGCCGAAGCCTGCGCCGGGATACATGGATGACTCGCCATTTCATGCTTTGTATGATTCGAAGCAAGCTTACATGCTGGAAGTGCCCCATGCGCTGGAAAATGAAGATAATGTGGCGATTGTGCCGGAATCGGACAATACGATGGTGCTGCCGATTCATCACAAAATCACGGATGTCTTGAGCGGGAAATTCCTTGGTTTTCTGACGACTGATGTAGAGCTCTCGTCTTTTGCTCCATTGCTGGAGGCAGTAACGAGAGAAGCTGGTACGCAGGTTCTGCTTGTCGATGATAGCGGCAGGATTATGTATAGCAAGGAATCCGGGCAGCTTGGAAATAAACTGAATGAAGAGCATCTGACTGATTCGGATGATCATCTCGTTCTGCGTGAGGAACTTGGAGATCCTTTGTCCGGCTGGGAACTGATCAAGATTACATCAAAGGATGCGTTATTCCGCGATGCAAGAGATACAGCGTGGATGAATGTCTGGCTTGGAATTGTTGTGGTGGTGCTAGGAATTGTTTTGATATTGGTTATTTCACAGGCGTTTACCAAACCGATCATCACATTAAGTGATAAGGTCCGCTCCATTGAAGGCGGGCAAATGGATGTCGATCTGTTAATGGAACGTAAGGATGAAATCGGCCATTTGGCGTCGCATATGCAGGATATGCTGGATCGAATCGACTCTCATATAGCGCGCGAATACAGGTTGGAGTTAGAAGTAAGAGAGAGTCAGCTGCGTCTGCTCAAGTCACAGGTGAACCCGCATTTCCTTTTCAATGCGCTTCAATCCATCGGCGCTGTTGCGCTCCGTTCAAATGATCGAGAGGCATACAAGCTGCTCGTATCATTATCAAAAATGATGCGGTATGCCCTGCAGGCTGATCAACTCGTACCTGTACAGGAAGAGCTTGCCTACATCGATGCTTATGTGAGGCTGCAGAATGAGCGCTTTGGCGCAGGGTTGACTGTCGCTATTGAAATGGAGGAGAAGGTAAGGGGATATCGGATACCGAGCATGCTGCTTCAGCCGCTTGTGGAGAATTATTTCAAGCATAGTTTCGAGAAGATGCGAAACGAAAGCCGTTTCCTTCTAAAGGGAATGCAAAGAGACGGATTCTTGGTGTTCCGGGCGATTAGTTATGGCCACTCAGTCAGCAGGCAAAGGCTGCATTTGCTGCAACAGGAAGCTGCCGGCGGAACAGGTCTGCGGAATATAGCTGAGCGACTGCGCTTGCACTACGGAGGTACTGCAGGCTTTCATTTGGACAATCTTGATGGCAAGGGTTTTAAAGTTACGATTTGTATTCCGATAGAGGAGCAGGGAGGTTTAGTATGAAGGCGTTACTTGTCGATGATGAAAAAAATGGACGTGACGTGCTCCGGATGCTGGGAGAATGGGAGCAAAATGGCATAAGCTGTCTTCTGGAGGCTAGTGACGGAGAAGGAGCCCTGCAGCTGATTGAAATGGAGCAGCCGGAAATCATTTTCACCGATATCAAAATGCCTCGTATGGATGGCGTTCAATTGATTGAACGGCTGCACTCAATTGGGTACATGGGAAAATATGTCCTTGTCACGGGGTATGATGACTACCAATTCATGCGCAAGGCCATCCAGTTCAATAGCTTTGATTATTTATTGAAACCCATTGAGCCGGAGGCATTTGCAGAAGTGCTTGAAAAAGTGACGCAGGCGGTATTATCAGCCAGACAATATGAGGAAAGAGAGTCAGCTGTGCTGGAAGATGCCAAACGAATGCGCTTGGAACAGCAAGTGACAGCTCTATGTACGAAAGAAACGGGGAATACGTCTCTATTACGTGCAGCTTTGCCGCAGATGGAGAGACTGGACTTTACTTTATTATCTTTTTATCAGAAGCACCAGCCTGCTCCGTTCATGGATGCATTGGCTGATGAATTACAGCGTTCGGCGATCGGTGATGTTTTTCGTTTCCTGCAGGAGGAGCATATGTATATCGTGCTGACAGCAGCGGACCATTGGCTGCAAGTTGAAAATTGGCTCCGGCAGCATCTGGATATACCAGTCCGCCTCGTACAGAAACCACTTCCTGCTTTGGAAGGCATACCGGCTGCATTCGGGCAGCTCAGGAAAAAACTTGCCCAGCATCATTATCGTACAATCAGAAGGCTTGAGGAGCTGGAGAGTGAACAACGTGGTCAAGATATCGTTACATATGTAAGGAACTATTATATGGAAGATGTGAGCTTGGAGCGGCTGTCAAAGCTCTTCTTCCTGACGAAAGAGCATATATCACGCAAATTCAAACAGGAAACCGGTATGACGCTTTCCAGATTCGTAACAAATTGCCGGATGGAACAGGCAAAACAATGGCTGGCAGAGACCGATAAAACACTCTATGATATTGCCCTTTTGCTCGGTTATCAGGATGAAAAATATTTCTCGAAGCTGTTTAAAAAGGAGACAGGCCTCACTCCGACTGCCTATCGAGCTAAACTGCGTGAGCAGGAGGGGGAATGAGATGATGGGAAAGAAAGCCATTGCAGTGATAGTCCTCTTGCTGATATTTCTCCCGTCCAGCAGCATCCCAATACAAAAAAACGCCAAGAGCGATGCCGAGAAGATGGTCACCGTCACGATCCGAAATCCGAAAGTGGAAATTGCCGCTCCATTTGAAAGCATGGCAAAGTTATATGAAAAGTCACACCCTCATGTTCGTATCCGAGTGGAAACAGTCGGCGGTATCTCGGATGATTTCTCGGATTTGAAAACGCAGATGGCCGTTGGAGAAGGACCGGATATCTTCACGAATGTCGGTTACGAAGCAACAGGACAATGGCTGCACTATTTGGAGGACTTGAGTGAGGAGCAGTGGGTGGAAGATGCACGCAAGGATACACTCTCTCCGATCACCCAAGATGGAAAGATATATGGCATGCCGATGAATATCGAAGGTTTCGGCATCATTTATAATAAGGCATTATTCGAAAAAGCAGGAATAGATAAACTTCCGACCACATTCACCGAGATGGAAGCGGCGGCAAAAAGGCTTGATAAGAGCGGTGTAACGCCATTTGCGAATGGTTATTACGAGGAATGGAAACTGGGTCATCATTTGACCAGTCTGGCTTTGGCGGAACAAACAGATCCGGAGGCATTCATGGCGGAGCTGGCTGGCGATCAGGCGAGCTTTACGGAGAATGAAGGCTTTCAGAATTTGTTGCGCTTCATTGATTTGACGCTTTCTTATGGGAAGCCGCATGCAGCAACCACGGACTATTACACGGAAATTGACGCATTCCGGAATGGGGAAGCTGCCATGATAGTCCAAGGGAATTGGGTGGAACCGCTGCTGGCGGAACAACAGTTGGACGTGGGAATGTTCCCAATTCCGCTGGACGATAAAGGAGACACGCAGCTTGTCACAGGTGTACCGAGCTACTGGGTAGTGAACAAACAATCCAAAGCTACCCAGAAACGGGAAGCAAAGCGTTTTCTGAGCTGGTTGGCGGAATCGGCAGAAGCGCAAAAGTTCCAAACCGAGCAGTTGCACTTCATCCCCGCATTCCGTTCCATCCAACCGCCAGCTGCTGGAATCAGCGGGGATGCTTGGAGACAATATGAACAACAAGATCGCCGGAACTTCAATTGGTCCTCTTATTCACCACCGATGAAAGAAGCATTTGGCCGAATCCTAAAGCAATACGTCAACGAGGAAATGTCCAAGCGGGATACGTTGCAGGACTTGGATCATGCTTGGAAGCAGTTTGCATCATCTCCCTAGTGTTGAAGTCCCTCTTGTACGAGGGACTTTTTGTGTGGATATCAATATTAGACAAAAAGGAGATCAAGATAAGCCATCCCCGATTTAGCTTCACTGTCCTATACTGTGCTCGTAAGGCGGGTTTGCCAAGGTCTGTCTTACAGGAATAGCAATCATACATAGGAGGAATGCGGGATGAAATTTCGGAAACGGGTATTGAAAACAAGTGTCGTTTCATTGAGTGCAGCATTGATACTTGGAAGCAGCCTGACGGTGGCTTCGGCTAAAACAGGAGCAGATGGAAATGTGAAGCCATATAAAGAAACGTATGGTACATCACAAATCACGCGTCACGACATGAAGGAAATGATCGGGCAGCACGGTAACGAACGGTTTACCGTTCCTGAGTTTGATGCTTCTTCTATCAAGAATATCGAGTCGGCTACGAAGATCGATGAAAATGGTAATGAGATTAAAATGGACGTCTGGGACACATGGCCACTGCAAAATGCAGATGGTACAGTAGCAGAGTATAATGGATACCATCTTGTATTCGGTTTGGCGGGTGATCCGAAAGACGCTAGTGATACCTTCATCTACCTTTTCTATAAAAAGGCTGATGACAACTCTGTCGGTGCATGGAAAAATGCTGGACGAGTTTTCGATGACGAAGATAAATTCAAAGGGGACAAGACATTAGCAGGTCAGGAAGAAGAATGGTCTGGTTCTGCTACTTTCACAGAAGATGGCAAAGTGCGTCTATTCTATACGAATCGCGGAGGCTGGAATGACGCGGAAGGCATCTTCGGAAAGCAATCCCTCACTACAGCCCAAGTGAATGTGTCCGAGAAGGGTGAAGGCACATTGCAGGTAGACGGAGTGGAAGATCATAAAACAATTTATGACGGTGGCGACAGCAAGACATACGAAAACATGGATAAGGCTTTCGAAGATCGCAACTTCGCCAATAACCACACACTCCGGGATCCGCACTATATTGAAGATAAAGGCAAGAAGTACTTAGTATTCGAAGCGAATACAGGTACGGAATATGGTTACTCTGGAGAAGAATCTTTGTATAACCGTGCGTACTATGGCAAAGGTGGCATGAAATTCTTCCGTGAGGAATTCAAACAGCTGCAAAACGGCGGCAAAAAAGAGACAGCCGAGCTTGCTAACGGTGCCATCGGCATTGTGGAAATCAATGACGATTACACACTGAAAAAAGAGATGAAGCCGCTAATCGTTTCCAATACGGTAACAGATGAGATCGAACGCCCGAACATCTTTAAGAAAGACGGCAAATTCTACTTGTTCACAAGCACACGCGGATCCAAAATGACAATCGATGGTATCGATGATGAAGACATTTATATGCTTGGGTACGTATCGAACAGCTTGACTGGTCCATACAAACCAATGAACAAAACAGGTATCGTCCTGCATCAGGACTTGGATCCGAATGATTTGACTTGGACATATGCCCATTATGTGATTCCGCAAAAAGAAACAGATGATTTCGTTGTAACAAGCTATATGACGAATCGCGGTTTCTTCCAGGATCATAAGGCCACATTCGCTCCTTCATTCCTGCTTGATATCAAAGGCAAAAAATCTTCTGTTGTAGAAGATGGCATCTTGGAACAAGGGCAAATAACGTACGAAGAAGAATAAAGCATTTGCAAAAAAGGAAATGTCATCATATGGCATTTCCTTTTCATTCATTTTAAGTAAAAGCGTGGTGGACAGTATGACAAGAAAGAGGTGGACGGTGTTTGGATTGCTCGTGTTGCTTGTTGTGTTGGTGGTTGCGGCTTTGGTGTTTTTGAACCAGGGTAAGGTGGAAAATAAGAATTCGGGGAAAGCGCAGACTAACTCGTACCGTCCGGTCTTTCACTTCGGTTCGCCAGAGAAGTGGAAGAATGATCCGCAGCAGCCGATTTATTACCAAGGGAAATACCACTATTATTATCTCTACAACAAAGACTACCCCGATGGCAATGGCACCGAATGGCGGCATGCGACCTCAGAGGATTTGATTCATTGGCAGGATCACGGAGTTGCTATACCGAAGTACACAACGGAAAATGGCGATCCATGGACTGGATCTGTTATCCATGATAAGCACAATACAGCTGGTTTTGGTGAGGATGCACTTATTGCAATTGTTACCCAGCCGACAGGAGAGACAGGAGAGCAGGAACAGTATCTCTGGTACAGTACAGATGGCGGGGATACCTTCAAGCAGGAAAGTGAGGAGCCGGTGCTTGCAAACCCGGACGCAGAGGATTTCCGGGATCCAAAAGTGATATGGAATGAACAAAAACATAATTGGATCATGCTGCTGGCAGAAGGGGGAAAGATCGGATTTTATGAATCAGCTGACTTGAAAACCTGGACATTCACTGGAGATTTTCAAACGGATGGAATCGGTGTACTCGAATGTCCGGATCTATTCCAACTGCGTGCACCAGACGGTACGCTCAAATATGTACTTGGTATGAGTGCGAACGGAGAAGGTAAAGGAGATCCGAAAACATACGCATACTGGATCGGGGATTTTGATGGCACGAACTTTAAGCCGGATCATGAAGACCCTAATTGGCTTGATCATGGATTTGACTGGTACGGTGGAGTCACCTTTGAGGACGGGTCAGCAGAGGATAAACAAACGAAGCGGTATGCACTGGCTTGGATGAATAACTGGTCGTATGCCGAACACACACCTACGATGGAATCGGATGGGTTCAATGGGGTGGATTCTGTTGTCAGGGAAATCACTTTGAAGCAGGATCAAGATGGCTATTATCTGGCTTCCCAGCCGGCTGCAGTGCTGGATGAGCTCGTACAATCCACGGATACAGTCGAGGATATCACCCTTCATAATGAAAATCGAAGCCTGGATATATCGGCCGAGACATATCGATTGGATGCTGATATTTCATGGACCGAAAGTCCGAATGTTGGGTTGCGTCTGCGGGAGTCCGATGATCGAACGCGTCATTTGGACGTTGGGATCGCTGTTTCTGGCGGATATTCCTATGTGAATAGAAGTAATACTTCCAATCCCGATCAGGAAGGCGCTTACCTGGAAAGCAAAGCGCCGTTCGATGCGGGGAAGAAGCAAGCGCATGTGACTGTTCTAGTGGACAAAACAAGCATGGAAGTGTTTATAGACGACGGGAAAGTTGTGCATAGTAATTTGGTATTTCCCCAATCGCAGGACCAAGGAATCAGCCTGTATGCAGAAGGAGGCAGTGCGGAATTTAATAACATCTTTATAAAGAAATTTGGGAATAAACAATAGATTTTTTGAAGAGGCCTTTTGTAAGGCCTTTTTTTAATCGTTTAGAATGCTATTATCAATCGATTGCCTGTGTTAGGTTATTTTACATCTTGTGTAAGTAATAATTTTCGAGTTATAATGATTCTTGTTTATTAAATATTTGTGATAATGTAAGAAAAGCAGTACATAATACAGATGATTTGTAAAAATCGTTACATAAGGGGGATTTACATGGCATCAAAAGAGAAAAATCTGCAACAGAAGCAGTCTTCTCCCAAAGGGAAGTGGGGAGTCCTGTTAGGAGCAGCCTTCTTGATGGGTTCATCAGCCATCGGTCCAGGGTTCCTGACACAGACAGCTGTCTTCACAGATCAATTATTAGCTAGCTTCGGCTTTGTTATTCTCATGTCCATCATCTTGGATGTTGGTGTGCAGATGAATATATGGCGTATCATTGCTGTTTCCAGAATGCGCGGGCAGGATATTGCCAATAAAGTATTGCCTGGTCTGGGCTATTTCCTTGCTTTTGCCGTTGCGTTGGGCGGACTAGCCTTCAATATCGGAAACGTCGGCGGTGCTGGTCTTGGTTTGAATGTTATCTTTGGTGTTGACGCACGGATCGGTACTATTATTACAGGTATTATAGCGGTTGGTATTTTTCTTTCCAAGGAAGCCGGCGCAGCGATGGATCAGATTGCCCGTATACTCGGTGTAGTCATGATTGTTTTGACATTGTATGTAGCGTTTCAGAGTGATCCGCCTGTCGGAGAAGCAATAACACGCACATTTGCACCGACAGATATTGATGTATTTGCCATCATCACACTTGTCGGTGGTACAGTCGGCGGTTATATCACGTTTGCTGGGGGTCACCGCTTATTGGATGCGGGTATTGCCGGGCAGGAGAACCTGCCGTATGTAACGAGGAGCTCTGTTACTGGTGTCTTGATTGCTTCCATCATGCGGATATTCCTATTCCTTGCTGTGTTGGGCGTGGTTGTCACTGGTGTTTCACTGGATGCAACTAACCCTGCTGCGACAGTCTTCTTGGAAGCAGCTGGTACTATCGGATATAAGATGTTCGGTCTTATCCTATGGGCTGCAGGTATTACGTCAGTGATTGGTGCTGCTTATACGTCTGTTTCTTTCTTGAAAACACTTTCCAAGGGCGTCGAACGTCATCAGAAACTGGTAACCATCGGTTTTATCGTCGTTTCGACAATAATCATGGTCTTGGTAGGCCAGCCTGCTACACTGCTCGTGATTGCGGGGGCGGTGAATGGTTTGATTCTGCCGATCGGTTTGGGCGTGCTGCTGATCGCTGCTTATAAAAAGTCGATTGTCGGTGATTATAAACATCCGTTATGGCTGACGATCTTTGGTGTAATTGTATTTATCGCAACTGCATACTTGGCAATTGTTACACTGATTGATAAAGTGCCGCAGTTGTTCTAATTCGAGAAGGAGGTCCTAAAAATGAAGCTTTCCTATCATCCGTTAGGGGATACGGGCATCCAGCTCGTTTTCGGACAGACGATCTCAGAGGAAACAAATCAGGAAATCCGGGTGTTTGCGGAGCTGCTTAAGCAAGAGAGGATCGAGGGGATCATTGAATGGGTGCCGGCTTATACAACATTATCCATCTATTATCGTCCTGATAAGATTCGTTATCATGCGCTGCTGGAACAACTGGAGCGTCTATATGAAGATATGCAAGGAGGAGTGGCCGAAGCCGCTTCTCTTGTTTATGAGATTCCGACCTATTATGGCGGGGAGACAGGCCCTGATTTGGATTTCGTTGCGGATCATAACGGTCTGTCAGTAGATGAGGTCATCCGCATTCATTCGAGTCAGGATTATTTGATTTATATGATGGGATTTGTCCCTGGGTTTCCGTATCTAGGCGGCATGTCAGAAGAAATTGCGACACCACGCCGTTCGGATCCTCGTCCAAAAATCGCTGCAGGTTCTGTCGGAATTGCAGGATCACAAACAGGTGTGTATCCGCTGGAAACACCGGGAGGCTGGCAGCTCATCGGTCAGACACCGGTAAAATTATATGATCCAGAAAGTGAGCAGCCGATTTTATTGACTTCCGGGTCTTATCTGCGGTTTGTTCCAATTTCGAAAAATGAGTACGACTCGATTGCAGAAGCAGTGCGTCTTGGAGAATATAAGATTGTCAGTAAGGAAAAGTAAGGAGGTATTGGTATGAAGATGATAGATTTGAACAGCGATCTGGGCGAGAGCTTTGGCGCCTATACAATCGGTAATGATGAGGAAGTATTAAAGTACATATCATCTGCCAATATTGCGTGTGGGTTCCATGCAGGTGACCATAATGTCATGATGGAAACGGTTAAAACAGCAGCAGAACTTGGCGTAGGAATCGGTGCTCATCCAGGCTTCCCTGACTTAGCAGGATTCGGCCGCCGGGAAATGAAGTTGGATCCGAAAGAAATTTATAACCTGGTGGTTTATCAGGTAGGAGCAATCCAAGGAGCAGCCAAAGCTTGTGGTACATATGTTCAACATGTGAAGCCGCACGGAGCGCTATATAATATGGCATCAAAAGATTCTGCTATTGCAAAAGCCATTGCGGCGGCGGTTTATGCCGTTGATCCGAAACTGGTACTGTTTGGACTGGCAGGCAGTGAGCTTGTGCGTGCAGGAGAGAAAGCGGGTCTGAGTGTTGCACAAGAGGTCTTTGCTGACAGGACATATCAAGCAGATGGCACGCTGACACCTCGTTCTCAAACGAATGCGATGATTCACGATGTGACAGTAGCAGTTGATCGTGTTATTCGCATGATACAAGAAGGTAAAGTGACGGCTGTTGATGGGAAGGATATCAGCATTCAAGCGGATACGATTTGTGTACATGGAGATGAGCCAGAAGCGCTACGATTCGTTCGACAGCTTCGTGAAAGACTTCAAGCAGAGCAAATCACGATTCGGAATTTCGGAGTTGAGTATCATGAGTGAAAAGCTATTTCAAGTGATCAAGCCCGGCCTGCTGACAACTTTTCAGGATCTCGGCCGTACCGGTTACCAGGAATATGGTGTTGTCGTAGCGGGAGCCATGGATGACTTTTCCCTGCAAATCGCGAATTTGCTCGTCGGAAACAGCCGGGACGAGGCTGGGCTGGAAGTCACAATGATGGGACCGGCACTCAAGGTGCTGAAGGATGCTGTTATTGCGATAACCGGCGGAAATCTGTCGCCGAGAGTGAATGGTCAGCCGGCTCCGATGTGGAAGAGTTTCGCTGTGAAAGAAGGTCAGCTGATTGAATTCGGGCAGCCGCTGGAAGGAATTCGTTCTTATATTAGTGTGGCTGGCGGTTTCGATTTGCCAAAGGTCATGGGCAGCAAATCGACATTTCTGAAGGCGAAGATCGGCGGATTGAACGGACGTGCACTGGAGAAGGAAGACATTCTGTATGCTGCGGGGGATACACACGCGGTTACTGGACGCTCCCTTCATTACGATGAGGTCCCGAAATATCAGAAGGAAATCAATGTACGCGTCATCCTTGGACCGCATCAGGATGCCTTTACAGACGAGGCGATTCAGACTTTCCTGAATTCGGCATATGAAGTCACACCGCAATCAGATCGAATGGGCTACCGTTTGAATGGGCCGGAACTGACACATGAAACCACTGCCGATATCATTTCCGAAGCCATCCCGCTTGGCGGGATTCAAGTGCCTGCCAATGGCCAGCCGATTATTCTGATGGCGGACAGGCAGACGACTGGGGGATATACACGTATTGCAACGGTAATTGCAGCAGACATAGCGTTGCTGGCGCAA
This sequence comes from Terribacillus jepli, assembly GCF_047228925.1. Classification (NCBI taxonomy): domain Bacteria; kingdom Bacillati; phylum Bacillota; class Bacilli; order Caryophanales; family Bacillaceae; genus Terribacillus; species Terribacillus jepli. Next base: position 408,747 of record NZ_JBFEGH010000001.1, read on the forward strand.
GCTGCTCCGGGAGCTGTCATCAAGTTTGAAGAGATTTCGGTGGAGGAAGCACAGGATCTCTACTTCAGAAAAGAAAGACTTGTGAGGATGTTGGAGAAGATAGTTAATTGAGCGAGGTTAATCTTAACTTAATTAAATTAGCAGCTCATATGTTATAAGAGCTGCTAATTTAAAGTCTACCTTCCTTTGATTTTCTATCTGAGTAAAACTAATAAATTATCAAAAAAGTAAGCAAATTATTTTAGAACTTTAATCCTGATTTTGTGACTATTACTATTTAATAAGTTAACTATCATATTTAACAAGGCTCTATCAGAAATTGAAAGATGTATATCCTTAATTGCTAAGTTATTAATAAAGTCTTTAATATTCTTTGATTGGTTTGATTTTAGGTCGTTTGTTAGATCATCTAAATTTTTTTTATAAGAAAGCGCACTATGGATAGTTTTTAACGCTAGATGATTTGCTTCACTATTATTGTAATTTTGAACAGTGGCCATTTTTGTATGAATGGAGGCAAGTGTATACCAAACATGCATATACGAATACTTTGTTTCAAAATTTGAACGATGAATAACTTCTATATTTCTAAGTGCCACTTGAGCATAATCAGCAGCTTTCTTTAACTGGTCTAAATCATTTAGCCATAGCAGGCTTTTTGCTCGTTGATGTGGGAAGTGATAATTATCAGTTAAAACATCCTCTAGGTTGTTATATATCTTCTGAATTAATTTTAATGAACCTTGGTCATATTTTCTAGCGAAAATATCATTAATATCATCAAACTTAATAAATTTACCTACTTCCTCTCGAGCCTTCTGAGGAAACTGTTGGTAATGATGAAGAATTAATTCTACAATAGTCTTATATGCTCCAGCTATTGTGTCAAGATTTATTCTATGCATAGAAAAATCTTTTAAATTTTGTAGTACCCATGCTCTCGAATTACATATAAGTTTTATTCCAGAATTGTCAATGGTGTTCTTTTCAATATCTAAGGTGCGATAGAAATGAGCGATAGGCGAGATGTCCTTGATAAATTCATTTATCATGTTATCAAGTCTATATTTTTGGATCTCGGACGAGCCTAATCTAAATTTAGTTGCTAATAGAATAAGTACTATTAAACGCTGTTCCGTAACATCTATTTCCTCGAGTTTTTTAAAATTGTTTCTACTTTTATGCTCGAGTTGTAGGATTTCATATACATTATCTAATATAGTTTTTTTATAATTTTTTTTAGTTGAATGTGTTTTGAATTCTGGTATAACACACTCTTTAAGCTTTTTATTAATTCTTAGAGCTTCTCTCTTAGTGAAAGTGTTTTTTAAGAATTTAGAATGTATTTTATTTGAAAATCTTTCGTCGTTTAGTAATAATTCCAACTGATATATATAATCATCAGATGAATCTAGTGCAACAATTATCTTCAAATTTTGTTTCTCTAATAAAGCAATATTGTCTCTTATTAGGTTCCAACAGGTTCCATCTATAACTCCTGTATCAAAAAGTAAGGTGAAGTTTTCGCGAGTTAATAATTCGGCCATGAATTTATTGTTAATTTTGTTACCGGAAGGCATAAATAAGAAATTCTCATTTTTAATCAATTGTGCAATACCTAATAGAGTACTAGTCTTACCTGAAAACCTATGCCCCTGAATAATAATTAGATTGTTTTGTTTTAATAAGAAAGAGTCGGTATTTTTATAGGAAAATGAATCTCTATCTATGAGATAGTAAGGTACATGGATTATTCCTTTATCTTCGAAGTCTCTATAGTAAAAATTAGAGTCGAATAAGTACTCCAAATTAATCTCTCTGTGGTTATGTCCTTTCCCTTCTTGTACTATATGAGGATTTTCAAAAATTGTAGTATCCTCATCAGTTAATTTTGAAGATTCTTCGCCTAGTTGGTAGAAAATATTGTAGAATTCATCATAATCCTCAACTTTTATAACAGTATCCACGCCGAATTTTGCGAGGGTTTGTTGCTTCAGTTTCGAATCTTCAATATTTTCACTAGTAACGTAATATGTATTTTTTAAATTAGAGCCATAATTGCTTTCGGAAACATTTAAATGATACAAGATATCCAGTTCATCATCCAAGCTACAGCCCACATAAATTACACAATTTGAATTTATATCATTAACTAAACGACTTAATAGCTCCCGGTTCTCTTGAAAGCTTTGGAGGTATGAAGTGGTTGATAATACGCATTTATGCTTATGTTTAATATACTCAGTAGCATCACCATGTAATTTAAAAAGGTGTGTTTTATTATGTAGTAATTTGTCGTAGAACTTAGTAATTTCTTTGAAAGGGTGAATAACTTCAATATCCTTGTGGTTATTTTCTATAGCATCATCAATATTTAATGTATAGATGTGAGGCCAATTTATATTGATAAACTTTTTCTGGCCATTTGGAAGTTTAACATTAGTGAAGTTATTGTTTAAGTACTTATTAATTGAATTATCATTACAGTTTTCAAAAAAAGTTTCAGATAGGTTGCTGAAGGAATAGTGTTTAATGAGTTCATAATCATCAGCATTTAGATTATCTTTAAGCTCGTCCTTCATATGCTGTATCATTTCCTTCCCATTTGGTACAATTCCTCTTTGAGAACGGGATCCTCTAGAAAAACCGGCTCCTATAATGGGTATTAATGATTTCTTCTTAAGATATGTAATTATTTCATCTTGTAAATCCTTATCCTCTATATTCTTAAATCTAATCTTTGATTGCACTACCACTATTCCTCCTCATAACTTACTTACAATTATTACTATATTTAAATTAAAGCAAAAAGCGTGCAACTACACAAGTAGAGGCACGCTTTCTTCTTAATTACGAATCAAATAATCAAAAGCACCAAGTGATGCAGTCGCTCCAGACCCCATAGAAACAATGATTTGTTTATACGCAGTATCTGCGCAATCTCCCGCAGCAAACAGGCCGGGGACATTCGTTTGACCGTGCTTGTCGACGATGATTTCACCCATTGGGGTGCGCTCAACGACATCAGCTAGGAATTCAGTATTCGGTACAAGACCGATTTGGACGAAGACACCTTGCAAGGCAATGTGTTTTTCTTCGTTTGTGTCGCGTTCTACATAAGTAATGCCGTTGACGTTGTCGTCACCGGTGATCTCTGTAGTTTGAGCATTTGTGATGATGGTTACGTTCGGCAGGCTGTAGGCACGCTGCTGCAATACTTCATCTGCTTTCAGTGTATCGTTGAACTCAAGGACAGTGACATGTTTTACGATACCAGCTAGGTCAATGGCTGCTTCGATACCGGAGTTACCTCCGCCGATGACAGCGACGTCTTTTCCTTCGAATAGCGGGCCATCACAGTGTGCACAGTAGGCAACACCTTTGTTCTTGAATTCCTGCTCGCCAGGAACGTTGACATTACGCCAGCGTGCACCTGTGGAGATGATGACGCTCTTACTTTTCAGTGTCGCGCCGTTTTCCAGCTCAAGCTCGAATAAATCGTTTTTCGCGATTTTCGTTGCTTTCTGCAGGTTCATCACATCGATGTTGTATTCTTTCACATGCTCTTCCAGGCTTGCAACAAGCTTCGGACCTTCTGTCTCCTTGACAGTGATGAAGTTCTCGATGCTCATCGTATCCAATACTTGACCGCCGAAGCGCTCCGCTACGATACCCGTGCGGATTCCTTTGCGGGCAGCATAGATTGCTGCACTGGAGCCGGCTGGACCGCCGCCGACAACTAGGACGTCATATGGATCTTTGTTATCGAACTCGGATGCGTCCGCACCAGAGCCCATTTTCGCTAACATTTCTTCAAGTGTCATCCGGCCGCTGCCGAAGTTTTCGCCATTCAGGTAAACTGTCGGTACTGCCATGATGTTCTTGCTTTCTACTTCCTGCTTGAAGGCTGCACCATCGATCATCGTATGCGTGATGTTCGGGTTCAGCACACTCATCACGTTCAGTGCTTGGACAACATCCGGACAGTTATGGCAAGTCAAACTGATATAAGACTCAAAATGGAATTCACCTTTGATGTTCTTGATCTGCGCGATCAGTTTCTCATCAACTTTCGGCGCACGTCCGCTTACTTGCAATAATGCAAGGACAAGCGATGTGAATTCGTGTCCGAGCGGGATACCAGCAAATGCAATGCCGGTATCTTCACCGACGCGATTCACGGTAAAGCTTGGTGTACGAGTCAGTTCTGCTTTTTCTACTGTGATTTTGGACGACATAGCCGATAGTTCTTCCACTAAGGCAAGCATTTCTTTAGAAACGTCGTCTTCACCAGCGCTTACTTTCAGAACGATAGGGTTCTCCATAAGCGCCATGTACTGGTTCAATTGAGCTTTTATGTTTGCATCAAGTACCATATTCAACGCACTCCTTAGATTTTGCCTACAAGATCCAAGCTAGGTGTTAGTGTTTCAGATCCTTCTTCCCATTTCGCCGGGCAAACTTCACCTGGGTTTTGGCGCACGTATTGTGCTGCTTTGATTTTGTTCACAAGTGTACTTGCGTCACGGCCGATTCCGTCAGCGTTGATTTCAACAGTTTGGATCACGCCGTCTGGATCGATGATGAATGTACCGCGGTCAGCAAGACCAGACTCTTCGTTCAAAACATCGAATTGACGGGAGATTGCTTGAGATGGATCACCAATCATTGCATAAGTGATTTTACCGATTTTTTCAGAGCTGTCATGCCAGCCTTTATGTACGAAGTGTGTATCAGTGGATACAGAAAATACTTCTACGCCTAGTTCCTGAAGTGTGCTGTATTGATCCTGAAGGTCTTCCAGCTCAGTTGGACACACAAAACTGAAATCTGCAGGGTAGAAGCAGACGACACTCCATTGTCCTTTAAAATTCGCTTCTGTTACTTCGATGAAATCTCCGTTTTTGTAAGCTTGTGCTGTGAATGGTTGTACTTCTTTGCCGATAAGTGACATAGATAAATAGCCTCCTAAAATATATTAATAACTAGAAACTTAGAATTACTTAGACAAAATAATTCTAAATTTATATTTATTAGTAAGCGTAGAATACTAGGACTTTCATGTCAAGGGAATATGTGAAAACTGTCACAATGGAAATACTGAAGTGACGCCTTTTAGACGATGTTTTAAGAGATGGTTGAAATTATGTACATACTTACGTTGAACCTTGGCTGGTGTGCTTCTATTTTTTCAGTTGTAAAATCTCTTTGAGAAGAGTGATATCTGAATACTTCGTTAAGTATTCCCTATATTTCTCCTTGTCTGCCGATAAAAATAAAAGGAAGCAATTTGCAGCTTAGAAATTCAGGGGGCTTTTTGAAGCGTAACGGAAGACTTTCGGTTTACGAGTGAAAGTAAGCTTATTTTGTCTTTTGGCAGCATGCTTGTAGGAGCATTCAGAGTGCAAAGCGGGAAGTGTGGACAAGGTTCATATTATAAATCGAAAAGCTTCCTGAAAAAGGGAGGTTTTTTTGCAGGATTCATAGAACTTTACTAAATAGGCGAATGAACTTAGAAAGATTCAAGGGATAACTATAAGGATTTTGCTTAGGGTACATAGTACTAAGTATAAGCTGCTGAGTATAAAGTGGGTATTTTATACTATCTTTGTTCGATGGACGCAAGATGACTGTGCAGTCAATTATTTAGGAATGATCCATATGGAAACCTTATATGCAAGCAGTTAAAAACGCCTAGTATTATAGTATTTGTTACTCCACCAAAGCCCTTTTTCTTCCAAGTTAACCAAAATATTAATTAACGATAGATTAATAGAGTATTAACATCCTATTAACAATCACCCTATAAAATTACCTTCGTACACGACCTGATTCTATTAACTTTTTTATGAATTGGCAGCTGTTTTTTAAAATGGATGAAATGGAGGAATGTGAAATGAGGCTGAGTAAAAAATTAATTGGTGTGACATTGGCTAGTACGCTTGCAGTTGGTTCACTTGGTTTGACGAGCCTTGATCGGGATGAGGCTGAGGCGAAGAAGGATCCGAAAGTGAAGAATGTCATCGTCCTTGTTAAGGATGGAGTAAGCTCGACAACTACAACGCTTTCCAGATGGTACAAGGGTGAGGATTTGGCGATGGACCAAATGGCATCAGGCGGTGTGCGGACATACTCTGCTGAGTCTGCAGTTACAGATTCCGCGCCTGCCGGTACAGCGATGGCAACCGGAAATAAAACGAATGATAAATTTGTCGGTGTCCTTCCAGAAAAGATTGCTTCACCGGGAGTGGATGAAGATCTTGCCGATGACCCATATCGTCCAGTGACGAACGTGCTGGAAGGAGCTAAGTTGAACGGCAAAGCGACTGGTCTTATTTCCACATCCGAGATTCAGCACGCGACACCTGCTGCCTTCTCTTCCCATGCGGAGCATCGCCAGCAGTATGATAACATCGCTGAACAGCAAGTCTATCAGAATATCGATGTTGTCCTGGGCGGCGGGAAGGATTCGCTTGAGAATGGCAATAGGGAAGATGGAGAGAACTTGCTTGACGTGATTGATGATAAGGGTTATGATTTTGTCGAAAATCGGGATGATTTGCTTGATTCCAAATCGAAAAAAATCTGGGGCTCTTTTGCACCAGCTGCACTCGCTTATGATATGGACCGGGAAGTGACGCAGCCGGAAGAACCAACACTGGCAGAAATGACGAAGAAAAGTATTCAAACATTGTCTAAAGATAAAGATGGTTTCTTCCTAATGGTAGAAGGAAGTAAGCCGGACTGGGCAGCACATGCGAATGATCCTGTCGGCATGATCAGCGACACGCTGTCATTCGATGATGCGGTGAAAGAAGCGCTGGATTTTGCCAAGAAGGATAAGCATACGATGGTCATCGCTGTTTCTGACCATGGCAACAGCGGAATTTCCATCGGTAATGAAAATACAGACAGCAGCTATCCATCTACACCTGTCTCCGCTTATGTGGATCCGCTGAAAGAAGCAAAAATGACGCTTGAAGGCGCTATGTCCCAATTAAATGAGGATGGCTCCAATAGATTGGAAGTGGCAGAACTATATGGTATTACAAATCCTACTGAGGAAGAGAAGAAAGCAATCAATGAATCGGAGGATCTGGAAGGCGCATTGGTTGATCTGTTGGCACAGCGGGCTAATCTAGGATTCACGACTGGCGGACATACGGGAGAGGATCTGTTCCTTTACTCCTATGGACCAGGTAAACCATCCGGCATGATCGAGAACACGGATATCGCCCATAGTGTGGCGGATGCGATGGGCTTCAAGCTGGATAAGCTCAGCAAGAACATGTTTATAGAAGCAGAAGAAGCCTTCGGCAAATGGGGAGAAGTGAGCATTGATTCTTCCGATGCAGCCAATCCTGTGCTGGTAGTGGACAAAGGACGCAAAAAAGCGGAATTCCCTGTGAACAAGAACATCGTTATTGTAAATGATCGGGAATATGAGCTTGATAGTGTAACGGTCCAAAGTGGCGGCAAGTTCTATATATCCAAGGATGCCGTGAAATTGGTAAAGAAAGCAAAATAAATCGGAAAGCACCCCTACTAGTTAAGGGGTGCTTTTTGTATAAGCCAATTGATTAAATAAAAACCGTAAGTTTGCCTTCCTTGTGTAATAAGCAATGATAGAAGAGTCCGCACCTAGGATGCGATATTTCCTGACTTTTGAAGGGAGCACATCGTTCTGGCGTACCCTTTATTACTTTCGAATTTCTTCTCAGCAGCTTGTGTCAGTATAATAGGGTGGGAGGTGGCAAATTGTTTTCTAAGACGCTTTTCTATCGGTTATTGCTTATTTTTATTGGTCTATATATTCTATATACCTTTGCTGATAATTACATATTGGATTACCGTGCTTCATTCTTCCTCGAACAGAAGGTGGATCTACGTGAATCCTTCCGTTTACCGGTATGGCTGGATGTCATGTATGTGCATGTATTCGTAGCTTGTTTGGCTACGCTGAGCGGAGCAGTGAATTTTTCGAGGGGATTGGCTTGGCATAAGCGGAATTTCCATCGCATTAATGGTTATGTGTATGTGATATCGGTCTTGCTTGTGTCTTTGACGTCAGGGTACCTAGCGCCTTACGCAACGGGAGGAAAGTTGGTCAGTGTTCCATTCAATATGGTGAATCTGTTTTGGCCGATCATGACTGTGGTTGCCATTGTACATGCCAGGAAAGGGAGGCTGGACAAGCATCAACATTGGATGATTCGAAGTTATATGTTCTGTTTTACAAATATGTTCATTCATTTGCTATCTTCTGTTTTATTTAAGTTTGGTTTTACTTATACAATGAGTTATACCATCGGAGTTTATGGTTCTATCGTGGTGAATTTATTAATCGCCGAGGTCATTATCCTTTTTCTGCGCTCGAGTAAAAGATAGTTGGCTGTATCATCCCTTGGATGCAAATTTCATGTCGGATAATCTCCCAATATGAAAATTTCAGGCATGTTAGAAAAAGGATGCAAAAGGGAGAGGTAAGACGATCGTTAAAACGGCACAGGCATTCGCTCCATCAGATGCTGATCCAATCGCGATTGGATCAGCAAGCTGCCGTATTGGGCGTAATTTTAGTCGGCGAGGAGCTAACCCCCTTGTCTTGGCTTGGATTAGTTTGTTGTTGGCTGGTAGTCCTGACTGCACTGTTTTCCGGAAGGAGCGAGCCTGTGTGATACAGTTTTTTTATATCCCGACTGGTTCCATTTTTGGTCCCTTGTCGTAAAAATTAAGCTGAAATCTATTATATTGTGTCAAAAAATACAATATCTTATCAAAAATATAAAACTACTGTCACAAATCTTCATTAGAATTTGTAGTATTAATGATGAGGAGTGACTGCGTGTTGAATAGCTGTAATGAAAATAAGCTGAAAAGAAGAAAGTCCCCAATACCCGTCTTATTACTGGCCGGATTCTTTTGTTTCCAAGGCACTGGTTCGGTTCTTGCGGCGAACAATCTTGATGAGTCTGCGATTGCTCCGCAAGAAGCAGCTTATGGCTATTATGTCGATAACTATGCAAAAAATGACAAGGCCAACATGACCCCTGAAACAAATCCCTCAATCGGTGTGCTTTCCAAGTTTCATGACATTTGGGAACCTGGAACTTCATGGGATAATGGCACCGTGTTAAATGCCGATATACATAATCAGAACATAGCGAAGTCGATCTCCATCACAGAAAATCGCACAGATGAAGAAGCAAAAATGGCTTATTTAGTTGATCGCCGTCATCAAAATTACAGCGCTATTGCCGGACTCGGTCCTCATGCTGATAATTTCATTGCTGGTGCTAACGCTGGGACGACCATTGCGGATGAGATTCCAGAAGATGCGACGAGTGTTGGTTACGATGATGGAAGCAATAATAATGGTGTCTGGGCTGATCAGGATTCAAGTCTCGGAAGCATGGTGGGACTAATTGATACAATTCGCAATAGCGGAGCTTCAACTTCCAATGCGAAAGCTTATTATGGCTATAAACGTCCGTTTCGCTGGAGTGAAGAGGTTAGTGTCATACCTACACTTGTCCCGAGAATCAAAGAAGATCCAAGCAGTGATGGCGGGTTCCCGAGCGGGCATACAAATGCAGCTTATCTTGCGTCCTATGGATTTGCTTATGCGGTTCCCGAGCGTTATGAAGAACTGATGACAAGAGCTTCCGAAATGGGACACAGCAGAATCGTGGCCGGCATGCATTCCCCGCTGGATGTAATCGGTGGAAGAGTCATGGCAACAGCTGTGGCAGCGTCTGCTTTGAATGATCCGGCAAACAAAAGTGTGAAAGAAGCAGCATATACGCAAGCGCATGAAGTGCTGCTTACCCAGGAAGGTACGTCCGGAGATGATTACAGTGACTATGAAACGAATAAAAAGAATTATACAGAGCGTTTGACTTATGGTTTTGCGCAAATTGGCGACACTACCAAGCCGATGGTCGTACCAAAAGGTGCCGAAGTTCTGCTTGAGACACGTTTCCCGTACTTGGATGACACAGAGCGTCGCTGGATATTATATACAACAGGCTTGCCGTCTGGATATCCTGTATTGGATGATACAGAAGGCTGGGGAAGGTTGAACTTATTTGCAGCTGCAGGCGGTTATGAAGCATTTGAGAAAGATGTAACGGTGACAATGGACGCTTCCAGAGGTGGATTCCATGAAGCGGACACTTGGAAAAATGCTATCGGCGGCTCCGGAAAATTGACTAAATCAGGTACAGGTTCCTTAACGCTATCTGGAAATAATACGTATTCCGGCGGCACGCTGTTGGAAGGAGGCACTTTAGCCGCGAGTTCGGAAACTGCTTTTGGTGAAGGGGAAGTTGTAAACACCGAAGGTACTCTGACGGAGAATGTATCAAGCGTCGTAACGATCGGTAGTGACTTTACGCAGTCGGAAGCAGGTACCCTTGAGCTGACGATCGGAAATAAGGAAGACGTATTTGATATTAATGGTGAAGCATCATTTGGCGGGACATTAAAGCTGAACTTTACGGATGGTTTTATTCCTGAGCCAGAATCGCCGATCATCTCCTATGATGCACTAGCTGATAAGAGCGCTTTTTCTGCAGTGGAGATTACAGGTCTTCCGGAAAATTACGTAGTTTCCTATGGTGCAAATGCATTATATGTTGTAGACAGCGATGCCCAAGAGAATGAAGAAAGCAATTCTCCAGCGGCACCACCAACGGAAACAGGAGATAATAACAAGGAACCAAAAGACGATGACGCTTCGGCAGCAGAACCAACAGAAACAGATGAGGAAAATCCAAGTGATTCAACTACCGAAACGGAAGACAAAAAAACTCCGGTTAAATTGGAAGATACGAATAAAGAAAGGAATAACTCCGTAAAGCCGGTGACATCAGGCAAGGGTGATGGAGAGATAGTGGAAAACCCTAAAACGGGAGATGACACAAATATAATCTTGTATGTTGGATTATTGGCGGCATCTGCCATTGCCGCTGCCATCGTAATCTGGAAAAGGAAATTCAAAAGCAGATAACCTGAATCTGTCCATGTGCCCCATGCAGTGAAAAGGCAAGCGGTTGTCACCAGCTTCTGGGGCGCATCTCATTTTTATGAAGGACAATACTTTCGCATAAAGGTACGGATAAAGCATGATGAAAAAGGAAAACAAGAAAATGAGTTGGATTCAAAAGATGGTTCTCCTAACATGTTTAGCTGTGTTTTTATTTTCCCTCATAAAATTAGGGGAGATCGGTTTTGAATATGTCCAAAGTGAACGAGTCATGAAGGAAATCCAAGAGCAGTATAAAGATAATATTCAGATAAGCAATACGGTAACTTCGGAAAACCCAGTTCGCCCGCAATTCCAAAGTCTCTTACATATAAATTCCAATATAGTAGGCTGGTTAACAATTGAGAATACAAAAATAGACTATCCCATATTACAGAGTTCTGATAACCGCCATTATTTGAATCGGAATTATAAAGAGGACAAATCCAAGTCGGGCAGTATCTTTATGGATTTTCGAAATCAAGCAGACTCACTGGATAGACAAACGATTATTTACGGCCATCAGATGAAAGATGGTTCGATGTTTGGGCAGCTGGATAGATTTTTAGATGAAGATTTCTTTTCCAAAAATAAAGAATTTCAATTTGACACAATTGCTGAAAGCTATAAAGTAGAAATTTTTTCAGTATATGTCACGACTACGGATTTTAATTATATTGAAACTGATTTTTCTACTGATGAAGAATACCTGGACTTTGTAGATGTAATAAAAGAAAAATCAAAAATACCGATAGATATTCAAGTGACAGAGAAGGATAACATCATTACCTTATCGACATGCAATGCATTACAAGATCCCGAAGATGGAAGGTTAGTCTTGCACGGGAAATTAACGAAGGCTTAATGGGAGAACCGGTAATTGTTTTCTTGAAGGAGCGATTTAGTCGCTCCTTTTTTGTTCAGTGATTATTTCTTTTCCTTCTGCTTTATCATTGGTTGCGTTATTTTGCTGGGATAGCTGTTGGTTTCCGTGTGTTTTGGACATGTCATTAGTGTTAGAAGGTATCGTATTTGTTGTAAACATTGGGAAGGAAAAATAGTTGTAGACCATTTTTATTTCACCAGACTCAGAAGATAGGATAAGGCACGTTTTACGTGCATGGTCAGATAAGCAAGCAAGGCAGACACGACAATCGCAAAAGGGATACTCCATGTAGCAGGTAGTTCCATGTTATGCCAGATGAACATTTGGAATTGCTCGAAACCAAATGTGTTCAAAATGCCAGCCAATAAGGCAAGGGCGATGACGGTGATAAATCCACCATAAAGAATGGACAACACAAGAATTGCTGGTGACAATAACAATAAACGAAGTGATTTAGGATACTTCATCTGTTTCATCTCCTTGTCATTTTGTGGACTGCCTTCCATGTGAAATGAATCATTGAGCCTTGCTGCAACTGTTTGTGATATGGCCCCAGGGCTTTCTTGGTCTTGATTATACTTTAATTATAATATGTTTTAATAATTAAAATATATTATAATTAAAGTATAATATGTGCTGTCCTGTCAATAGGCGCAAAAAAAAATCCCCTGTTAGGAGATTTTTTTTCATACAATGATCTTTTTTAATAAAGTGTTCACTTCTGTAAGGATGGAAGCGATATCCTGCAGTTTTTCAGACTGGAATTTCAGGAAAAGATGTTCCACTTTGGCTCTACCTGCTGCGGTCAGTATCATCGTTACAACTCTTCGGTCTTTTGCTTCCCGTTTTCGTTCCACAAGCCCCATTTGCTCCATTTTGTCACACATGGAAGTGGCTGCTCCCGGTGTAATGTGAAAAAGATCGGAGATGGCAGTGACCTTCATGCCGTCTGTAAGCTTCAGTTGGAGCAGGAGAAGTAAATGGTTCTCAGAGAGTGCCTCGCCTTCTGTCAGCAGGTTGATGAATGCCCTTGATTTCTGCTGGATACCAAGGATGGAACTCATGATGTTTTCTATCTCGGATGCCGTATTTTTTTCAGTCATGCCTATCACTGCCTAGCTGTGTATTTGTTATCTGCATTATAGCGCACCTGCAGACAAGTTAGCTAGGTTTTACTGCACCCGTATTCTGTACTCACTCGGTGAGATGCCGAATTTCGCTTTGAAGCTTTTCGAGAAGTAGCTTTGCCTTGTAAAACCGACTTCTTCGGCAATGTGCTGCAGTGACCAGTCGGTGGTTATAAGCAGCAGGCGGGCTTGATGCAACCGATAAGCTGCCAAGTAGGCGAGTGGCGTGCAATGATAGATTTGTTTCATGCATCTGGCCATATAATTCTCGTGTACATGGAAATGCTTGGCCAAGGTGCTGTTTGTGATCCGTTGATTGTAGTGCTGCTTGATGTATATTTCGATACGTTCAGCTAATTGTAACGAGGCTTGCTGCGGTACCGGGTTATATGATAGATGCTGCAGCACTTGCATGAATAATTGCTGTGTTTCCCAAAAAGCAAAGGAGCGTGGCTGGATAGTTGATTGCAGCAGGTTATCCACTGCATCAAACAAAACTGGCGGATAGGCTATCTGCTGATATTTCGGCAGGTGGATCGTGCCATTTGCTGTGTGATAATGCAGTGAAGGTATGGTTTCATCAGATGAAATAGGGGAGCAAACAGTCTGTTCCCTCCAAGTTGATGGACTTTGCATATGCAGCCAATAAAATGTGGTATCAGCTGTACAGCGAGCTGTCGGGTAATGGAATTTTGCCGGCTCAAGGATCAATGCCTCGCCGGCGGAAACGTTCCATTGCAATGCTTCTTCCCCGATATATAAAGCACCCTCCTGGACGAGGATGATATCGAAGAAACCGAGGTTTCTTCGTGCTGGGTGCTGTTGTCCTTTGCGGAATGTCGTGCTGTTTCCTTCCGCAAAATAGGGCAGGGGCGGAACCGCGAATGATAAGTAGGATGTCTCCATTTCTGTGTCGCCACCTTTTGGGTGAAATAGTGTAAATCGAAGTTGAATCTGATACTATATCACTTCTATTTTAGATGTTAAGCTACCATTTGAAAACGCTTAACATAGGGGTGGGAAGATGGGATTTCCAAATGTGCAAATGCATCCAAAAGTAACGATAGAAGATGCTTTCTGGTTGAATTATAAGAAGCTCGTCGCTGAACAAGTCATTCCTTATCAGTGGAAGGCGTTGAATGATCAGCTGCCGGACACTGCCCCAAGCCATGCCATTGAAAATTTCCGCATAGCAGCTGGTGAAGCAGCTGGTGATTATTATGGCACGGTTTTTCAGGATAGTGATGTAGCGAAATGGCTGGAAACGGTAGCTTACAGCTTACGCAGCTTCAAAGATCCAGACTTGGAAGCTGCGGCGGATGATGTCATTTCGATAATGGGCAGAGCGCAAGCTGAAGACGGATATTTGAACACCTATTACATGCTCGTGGAGCCTGATAATCGTTGGACGAACTTGCGGGATAATCATGAACTGTATTGTGCCGGCCATATGATTGAAGCGGCAGTTGCTTATTATGAAACGACAGGCAAGCGTGCGTTCCTGGATATCGTGGAGAGCTATGTGGAACTGATCCGGAAAACATTTGGAGTGGAGAATGAAAAGCTACAAGGATATCCGGGGCATCCGGAAATCGAGCTGGCACTGCTGCGGCTATTTGATGCAACGGGAAAACGCGAGCATCTGGAGCTTGCGGTATATTTCATTGAGCAGCGCGGTCAGGATCCTCATTATTTTGACATGGAGAAAGAACAGCGAAAATCTTTTCATGCTCCGCCAACATGGAATGATGAGCATACGAATTTTGGGCTTGGCTATGCGTATATGCAGGCGCATCTGCCAGTTCGCCAACAGCAGGAAGCGGTCGGTCATGCTGTACGGGCGATGTATTTGTATGCAGCGATGGCGTATCTTGCCCGGCGGACCAATGATACCGAGCTGCATGCGGTGTGCGATACTTTATGGGAGGATGTAACCAATCGGAAGATGTATGTAACCGGAGGCTTGGGATCGGCTGTCAACGGAGAGGCGTTTACAGATGCGTATGATCTTCCCAATGACAGTATGTATTGTGAAACATGTGCATCTGTCGGACTGGTTTTCTGGGCGAAGCAGATGCTGTTGCTTTCACCTGATAGGAAATATGCCGATGTGCTCGAACGGGCACTTTACAATGGGACGATCAGTGGTATGGATTTGGATGGGAAGCGTTTTTTCTATGTGAATCCGCTAGAGGTGAATGCGTACCAAGCCGGGCGTAAGGATCAGGAGCATGTAAAACAGGAACGACAAAAATGGTTTGCGTGTGCCTGCTGCCCGCCGAATCTTGCACGTTTGATTGCATCCATTGAAGATTATGCCTATACACAAACAGAGGCTGCATTGTATACACATCTATATGTGGCAGGCAGTGTGCAAGCGATGATTGGTGATAAGGCAGTTAAACTGATACAACGTCACCAGTACCCGTGGAATGGCAATATTTCGATTACAGTGGAAGGAAAAGGACGATTCAAGCTGGCGTTCCGTATTCCTGGCTGGTGTCAGGGCGCGATAGCTTCCGTGAATGGAGAAGCTGCTGTAATTGGTGATTTGGTCAATGGTTATCTTGTGTTGGATCGAATATGGGAAACTGGCGATCGAATTGAATTGCAACTGCCGCTTTCGGTGATGCGTGTGCATAGTAATTCCAAAATTGGAATGAATCAGGGGCAAGTTGCTTTACAGCGCGGACCGGTCGTCTACTGCCTGGAAGAAGTGGATAATGGTAAAAGCCTTGGTGGTTTGAGGCTTCCGCGAAAGAGCGATATCACCGCAGCATTTGAAGAGGATCTGCTGAATGGTGTTGTAGCGCTTGAGGCAAAAGGATGGAGAGTGGCAGAAACAGAAGAGCTTTACCAGACAGAAGTGCCGCTACTAGAGCCTTGCAAATTACGGGCAATTCCTTATTACGCATGGTGTAATCGAAAAGCTGGGGAGATGCGTGTGTGGATATATGAGATATAAAAAGGGCTGCCGAATAACGGCAGCCTATTATTATTCCATTGGTTCACTTAATGTATAGTTTACCCGGACAAGCAGATTATTCGTTTCCTGATTCACTTGTTTATACAATGCGGCAAATTCTTCTTTGTTGGTTTGGGGATCTTCGAATTGACCGAGCTCTCCCCAAAGCGTCTGCACCATCATAGCATTATCATAAAGCTGCAGGTCGAGCGCGGTTTGGGGAGCTGGTATCAATACATTCGGAGATCCGATCCGCTCGAATTGTTCCTGTAAGGCTGCTAAAGCTTCCTCATCGTACAAGTCGTTTTCTACTATATATTTAGTGTCTCCGACAGCTGGAGCGATAAGAAATACCATCTGCATAATTCCCTTTTCCACATTCGTTGCTTCTTCCCATGATCTGTAATCAGCTGAAGTAAGGTCCTTCAACTGTTCGGGAGGGTTGGAGATAAAAAGATCGTAAGCAGCATGGATGTCTGCCTCATTCTCCAATGCAAAAGCTTGTGCCTCCAGTATATTGATATAAGCATCGCCGTAGTTCACGATGTTTTTCATATTATCACCGGTGCTAACAGAACGGATAGGTCCTTCCTCTAGGTTGAAGTGGATCATGTCATTTTCGTCTCCGTACTCATTTCTGAACGCTTCCATGGAGTCATGCGTATAACGGATATTTCCGTCTTCTCCAAATGGTGACGGAATGGTGATGGTGGGAATGATAATTTCACTCAGATCCTTGCTGGTGTTTGACCTTGAGTTTTTCGAAGTGTTTTGGTTTGGGGAACGTTGCTGTCCATCTTTCTGCACATCTTGGCTGGACTGATTTGCTGTCGTTTCGTTATTTGTTTCTTCTTTTTGTGCAGCCCCTTCCTCATTTGCGTTTTCATGTGAATTGCAAGCCGTCAATAAGATGCATGATAATAAGAAGAATAATAGTTTTTTCATCATAAGGCCCCTTTTTATAGCATTCCAGCGGATTATAACATAGCATACCGAATACCATTTTATTGAATATGTAGTATGTAGTTGGATTTTACTGGGGTGGTTGGTGATAGAAGAGCTATTTTTGAGAGGAAAAGGGGAATTCCATAGTCCTTTAGATTGGTTATATCGTGTATTTATGAAGGGAGTTGTGTCAAATGGATTATAGGGGAATTTTATACCATGCAGGAAAGAGGTACCTCCCCTGCATGGTGGCAGTTCCTTATAAATTTTCCATTAGTCTTTTCGCAATCCGTTCATAATCATCCCGGTCGATACCAGGGGCAAATTCCTCAGGCAGTTCTTCCAAATCCGGGATTGGTCCGCCCAATGGTGCGCCTTGTTTTACGACGAGTTGACTGCCGTTTTCAGGGTTCTTCCCTTTCCAGATTTTTCGGATGTCTGCATATTCGCCCGTGTCGTTCCATGTGAAGAGGATATTGCCAAGCCCTTGATTCTCGAATTTTCGGGCATGGTCGAATTTCGTATTGGATAAATCAGGGACAGGCACCATTTTTGAGACGTCTACTCCTGTCGCAATTTCCAACGCTTTAGCGTAGGCCAGTACATGTGTACCGCCGCGGACAAGCAGATAGCCGATCATCTCCCGGGCTGTTTCATGTTCGGTCATTTCATATACGCGCATCTTATGTGTCCGGGCGCCGCATTCAAGAAAGAAGTTATGCAGGAGATCCAGTACGAGATTCCCGCTGGAAAAGACATTGTCTCCAGTCCAGGCACGCCCCATGGAGTCTCCGGCTAATGCAGTTTGTGCGGTAGCGATGAAGTGATATGTATTGCGGCTGTCCAGGCCGGTGCGAAGGGGTGTGGCGTCAGGATCTCCGGTGTAAAATGTATTGCCGCGGGATAAAAGGTTTATGGTATTGGCCACAAGCTCCACATGTCCGAATTCTTCTGCGGTGATACTTGCGACTAAATCATAAAAAGGCTTTAGTTTTTTCTTGTTGCGAAAATTGAATGATTGATACATATAGTTATTCAAAGTCGACATTTCACCGAACTTGCCGCCTAGCAATTCTTGGACCGCCGCCGCAGCGTTTGGATCCCCGTGCTCTGGGACGGGTAATTCAATTGCGAGTCTGTTTTCCCGTTTGAACATCAGTTTTACCTCCTTATCCTTTTGGAATGACCCAAACGATTTGCGCGGTACGAATGTGGAAAGGTGATCCACCTGATTCGACGACAATATGATCCGGACGTACAGTTGTCAATTTGCCTGTGACGGATCCGCGAACGGTTTCCACAATGATCTGTTTGTTCCGGATTCCTTGTAATGTTTGATAAATATGCGGTTCGACAGTGCTGACGTAGGTCGTTTGCTGAGGCTGATTCATGCTGATCGCTCCTTTAATAAGTAAAAACGCTATATTTTATGCGGATAATGGATGTCCTCATGCACATGTCATTGATGGATGCAGGCATCGTTTTTTGTGGAATGACGGGTCTGTGCTAAAATCATCTTAATGTGAAAAGGGGTGTCACGATGAAAATTGAAGTATGGTCAGATTTTGTCTGTCCTTTCTGTTATATAGGCAAACGGAAGCTGGAGCTTGCATTGGAACAATTTGAGCATAAGGACAGTGTGGAGATGGTGTTCAAAAGCTTTGAGCTTGATCCGAATGCTGGGGTGTACAATGGAAAAGGCATCCATGAAGCACTGGCTGAAAAGTATGGCATGACAATCGGGCAAGCAAAGGTGAACAACATGCAAATCGGTCAGCACGCAGCCGAAGTTGGTCTTACATTCAATTTTGATGAGATGAAGCCGACGAATACATTGCATGCGCATCGGTTGGCTAAATTTGCCGAAACAAAAGGCAAGGAAAAAGCGATCACCGAGCATCTTCTTTATGCGTACTTCACGGAATCCAAGAATCTCAGTGAGAGAGAAACGCTGCTTGATATAGCGGAAGCTTCTGGCTTGGATCGCAACGAAGCAGGAGAGATCCTGGAAAATGAGACGTTACATCTGGATGAGGTAAGAGCAGATGAACAGCTGGCGCAGCAGTATGGTATCACAGGTGTTCCTTTCTTCATTTTCAATAATAAGTACACCATCTCTGGTGCACAGCCGATGGAAACATTCGTCGGTGCCTTGAATCAAGTATGGAAGGAAGAAAACGAGCAGCCGAAGTTCCAGAATTTTGGTTCTGGTGATGCTGGTGTGTGCACAGACGATAATTGTTCCATCTAATAAATAATTGACCTGCAAATTTGCAGGTCTTTTTTATGCTTCCAAAAGAGTGTTCGAAGTGATGAGGACAGTTAAATGGAAGATAAGGCACCATATTGGAGGATATCTAAGAACCGACCGCTTAACTTCGAGTTGAACAAATTAAGCCAGGTATATCCTCTTTAACTACGGTCAGCGCCATTTTCTTATAAGGGGAATATGCTGTAGCATTATAGAAGTGAGTTTCATGCAGCGTCTGAACGGGTAAGAAAAATAAAGTTGTGCTTCGTTCAGCAAATAAATAACAACCTCGGGTTGAAGGAGTGGTTGGTTGGAAACCGATATTAAGAAACCGTCTTTTATTTATGCATTGATGATGCTTTTGTCAATCGTGGCAGTAGTATCCGTAGGAATTTTGGCATTTGATGCACCGATTCAAATACTGATGTTCATTAGCATGCTGGTCATCATCCCTTATATGATAGGACTGGGATTCAACTATCAGCAGATAGAGAAGTCCATGGTCAAATCCATGAGTAAGGCGCTGATGCCGGGAATCATCTTGCTGACCGTCGGCATTTTAATCGGTGCATGGATCGCATCTGGAACTGTGCCTACTTTGATTTATTATGGTGTGCAGGCAATTACACCGCAGTTCTTTTTGGTGACGACACTATTGTTTTGTTCCCTTGTATCTGTTGCGACAGGCACCAGCTGGGGGACGGTAGGTACTGCAGGTGTGGCAATGATGGGTGTGGGTACGGCACTTGGCATTCCGGTAGGTCTGACAGGAGGAGCAATTGTGAGCGGAGCATTTTTTGGCGATAAGATGTCTCCATTATCTGATACGACGAACCTGGCACCAGCTGTTACAGGCGGTGAATTATTCCGTCATATCAAGCATATGCTTTGGTCGACAGTGCCGGCCTATCTCATTACTGCTGGTATTTTCACCTTCATCGGCTTGCGCTATCATGGCAGCGGAGCGGGATCGGATGATGTAAATCAGCTGACATCATACTTGGCGGATAACTTCAATTTGGGAATCATTCCGTTGATTCCGATTGTTGTATTGATTGCTTTGCTCGCGATGAAGAAACCGGCAATCCCGGCTATTTTTGCAGGGGCAGCCATAGGCGGAGTCATAGCAGTATTTTATCAAGGTTTCAGCTTTATGGACACATTATCTACATTCTATAGTGGTTATGCGGTGGAATCCGGTATTCCTGTTGTTGATGAACTTCTGCAACGTGGGGGATTGACGAGCATGCTTGAGCTGATAGCATTATTCCTATTCGCTCTCGGAGTAGGTGGCATGCTGGCTGATGCTGGTGTCCTTGAAGCATTGATTGCTTCCTTTGCGATGAAAATCAATCATACAGGTGTACTTACTGTAGTGACTATCATCGTGAGTTATGTCATGCTTGCTGTTGGTGGTTCGGTCTACTTCTCGACGGTCATGGGTGGTACACTGATGAGGCCGATCTTTGATCGATTGAATTTGGAGCCAGAAAACCTATCGCGTATCCTTGAGGATACAGGAACCCAGGGAGCACCTTTGGTTCCTTGGACCGGCGGCGGTATCTATACTGCAGGTGCGCTTGGCATTGCGACAGTCACTTATTTGCCGTTCTGTTTCTTAGCCTTTATCACGCCGCTGTTCACCTTGCTTTATGGTCTAACCGGCTGGACTTTCAAAGAGAAAAAAGAAGCGAAGCAGAAGAAACCAAAAATGAAAGTGGCAGAGGCTTAAAACTAAGCGAGCACTACCTTGACAGGGTAGTGCTCTTTTTAATGTTTGATCGGGGGAATGTTCAGTTTCCTATCCTTTAAATTGATGTGGAGATTCTGTTGATATGAAATGGATGCGAAGAATACATTGTTGATTCCGATGATGTTTTGCTCGGCTAGCTGTTTTCTTAACCATTCTTCATCCAGTTCGAAATAGGATAGTGTATCGTAATGAATGAATCCATCTGAAATGACAGGCAGAGCAATGGAGGAGCTTGGCAGCTGAAGTTCGAGATCTTCCCTGGTAACTGGCAGTTTGGCAGGTTTTTTTAAGACACTCAGTGTACCGTTCGGTTCAATGACAGCAGTTTCTACATCACATATATCAAATATGCCCTTCTGCCGCAGCATGAATAAAATATTGTCGATGGAATACTCGATTTTTCGCATATTATCATACAGAAAAGTTCCATCCTGGATCACGATGGTCGGATCGAGTGTAAGCAGCTTACCAATTTTACGGTTAGCTATCTTCCATTTTACGATTGCTTTTTGAAAAAGTCCGATGGCGATGATAGCAAAAGCTGTAGGCAGATGTTCAATGTTGGGGTCGGCAATATCAGCGCCGACCAGCGCCCCTAAAATGACGATAATCAGAAAATCGAATACTGGCATTTCTCCGATTGCGCGTTTTCCCATGAATAATGTCATGATGAGCATCAGCGGTATGATGGTAATGATCCGAACGAGGACAATCAGATTGTCATGTATGAATTCAGGCATGAAGATGCTCCTTTTTACTTTCCAGTCTTGCCAGTGAGCAATACTGGCAAACCGATGTCCTAAATTATTGAAACGAAAATGCAGTTTATGCGTAAGGAAATGAAGCAAGCCAAGTCGCGATGGACCCGAACAAGGTAGGATATTTCATTTGTACAATGGCAGCTGAAAGGAGGAGGATAACATGACCGATATTTTTCGTAACTGGCTTTTCAATGATGATTTCGCACATAATGTCATGTTGACATTGATTTATATTTGGATTTTGACCATTATCGGCAAATGGGCAGTGGATAAGATCAAGCAAAACAAGCAAAGGACGTTTGGTTCACTCGCAGGTTTCTTGCTTGTCCATGCAGTGCTTGGAACGTTGCTTCTTTGGCTCCTGGAAGGCGATTTCTTTAATGATTGGACGTTTACAGGCTGGTTTTGGCATGATTTGACGCTATGGATTCTTGGTGGTTTGTTCGTCGTATTATGTATGCTTTTCCTTGTGCGTGGGATTAAAAGGTCGAGTTCGTTAAAGAAGGTAATCGGTATGATTATTTTTCTGCTTGTTGGTGAATTCATCATTGGATCATTCGTTATGACTGTCTTTCATGCAGCAGGCCGTTCGGTGACGATGAGTCTTGATTCCCCCACAATCATAGCGGAAGATAGCAATTTGGCCATTAATAAAATCCGGATGAAGATACCGAATGGACACGAAAACGGTATTTCCTTAAGCGACTCGCGATTCCAGATCATAGCCGTAGATTTGGATACGGGGGAAATGGAGTGGAGCCGGAAAGCCAGCTGGCAGGTGTATGTTCTTGGGCGCACGGAGGATGGTATCATGATCATGAATAGAAAAGCTGAGGAACTGTATTTTCTTGACGCTGCCACTGGGGAAGTTCGTATAAAGGAGCAGGAGTGGACAGAAAAATATCCAGAGCTTACCGATAATCTGAGCTATGAGCAGGCTGATTATTATATCGATGAAGAAGGCAGCATCTATTTATATGCATTGAACGGTAAGTATTATCGTATTGCCGATGGCCGCTTGACAGAGGATCCGGCTTATGAGAAAGAAGTACAGAAAGGTTTCTTTGGTGACGAAGAAAACGGGGAAGCAGAACGGGCGCAGCAGACCGTTCAGGAGTTGTACCCGGATTTGCTCGAGGCTCAGTCGATTATTGGTTCAAATAAAGATGGCAGTATGCTGCTGATGTACAAAGAAAAACGCAATCAAGATCAGGTTATAATTGCTCGTGTTTCGACTGAGGAATCCGTCATAAGATGGAAGGTTGCAGTCGATTATGATTATCAAGAGATCCCAGGCGAAACCCCGGTTGATGTCTTTCTAATGGAAGATGCTACATTTGTGCAAGCTGCCGGTAAGCTTTATAAAGTATCCGAGCCGGATGGTGCGTTGGATTTCGTTTACCAGTATCGTTGGAATAAGAAGGAGAACATCACAGAAGCTCTATAGTCATGGAAGAAATTATCGCTTTCCTGAGGCATACAATCTTTTGAATCGGGGTATGGAAGAGTACAGCGGAAAAAAGTTGTGCTGAGGAGGCATTTCATATGACGATACAACCAAATGATACAGCTAATATTGCAAAAGGCATCGGGCCGAATGTTTCGCCGGAAGCCTTTACTAATGATAAACGTAAGGTATTCCTATTCGGTTCTCCGAGCTATACAAATATCGGAGACCAGGCAATCGCCTATAGCATCGAGAAATTCATCCAAAGCCGGTTCCCTTATTACGAGTACATTGAAATAATGGACTATGCGACAGATGAGGGAATTGAGTTTGTTAAAGATATCATCCATGAAGATGATATCGTCATGTTCACAGGCGGCGGAAATTTAGGAAACCTCTACTTGGATATTGAAGAAGATCGTCGGAAGGTCTTCGCTGCATTCAAGGATTATAAATCCATCTCCATGCCACAGTCTGTTTTCTTCGAAGATAATGAGCATGGCGAAGAGGAGAAAAAGAAAACCCAGGAAGCATACCATCAAAACAATAATCTGGTCATTGCTGCCAGAGAATCACAAACATTGGATGTAGTCAGGAATACATTTGATTCTGAGGTAATGTACACACCTGATATGGTAATGTCCCTCGATGTTGTTCCTCGTGAGCAGGAGCGGGAAGGGGTTATGTTCTTCCTGAGAGCTGATAAAGAAAAGGTGATGGAGGAGGACTTCGTTTCCGAGCTGATGGAATGGACGAAGAAATTTGGATCAGTCGATCGTACCGATACGGTTTTGGACGAGGATGTCGTGCCTACCATTGATTATGCAGACCGTGAGAAGCATTTCATTGAGATGCTCGATCTAATCAGTTCCAAAAAGCTGATCATCACGGACCGTCTGCATGCGATGATTTTCTCCATCATAACGAAAACGCCATGTCTTGTTTTCGGCAACAGCTACGGTAAAGCAAAGCACTCCTACCGCGACTGGCTGGATTCCATCAACTTTGTTGAGTATACAGATTCCAAAGACGTGGAGTTGTTGGAACAAATGGTAGAGAAGTTGATGAAGGCAGAACCGAATGAAGTGGATTTGCGTAAAGATTTCAAACCGTTGGTAGATTTCTTCCGAAGCTGAAAGGAAAGCTAGAATCTTAGGATTCTAGCTTTTTTAATTGTTGAAAGGCAAAAGTAATTCGAAAATGTCTACTCGTTTAAACAACCCCTTGGTTACAAGTTTTTCTATAAAAAAGCCTAAGGTGTCACTTAGCCATTTAACGGAATAATGCGGGAGATTTCAGAAGGGCGTCGAAATAGAAAGTTTATAATAAGAAGGAGTGTGATTGGTATGTCTCACGCTAAAGATGTTTTGGAAGATCAATTGTTAGCAAATGCGAACGACCTTAGCTGGTACGTTCCGTTTTCAGAATCAGTTGCAAACTTATCAGAGGAAGAAGCATTTTGGAAACCGAATGATGAAAGCAACAGTATTGCAGAAATTGCACAACATCTCCTTTACTGGAATGAAACTTGGCAAAAGAGATACAAAAAATCTCATATGAATGCTGTTGCGCCCATAAGTGACAATAATGAAAGCTTTATTATTCCAGAACATAAAACGTTTGCTGATTTAAAAAAGTGCCTCTTAGTGGTCCTGCTTCAATGGCAAGACGTACTGACTGAAGAAAAGGTAGAAAATGATGTGAATGGTTTCCCTGAGACCGCAAAGTGGTGGGCAGTTCTAGGAAACTTGTCCACGCACAACGCCTACCACATTGGACAAATCGTTTACATTCGGAAGCTACAAAAAAGCTGGAAAACTAAATATTAACGGGGATTAAATGAGGCAACTTACATTTCATTGTACCGCTATAGGGCGCTATTCCGAAGTAATGATAAAAATCCAATTTCTAAATTTTATGTTGAGAAATTGGATTTTTATATTTATAGTGCAAAATAACTCATAAAGTGACTCCTGAGGCAATGATAATGATCATTATGCCAATTAAAGATTCCAGTCGTGAATCAAGGGTGAATTGATTTACAAAAAGAGAAGTTGCTTATGTTAGTGAAGCTATGCCCCGATAAGTGGCTCTACTATTTTTCTCGTGTTTTTCCATTAGCTTTATCCTCTCCTTCCTTATGTCTACCGATTGATTATTATGTGTTTTGTATAATTAATCTATAAAATTTATTGATATGCAGTTGTATTTTTATATCCTTCGTTGTATATTTATTAAATAATATACAACGAAGGATAATTCTCGAAGGAGTACAACCAGATGAACAGCTTACAAGATTTGCAGCAGCAGCCAAACAAGAAAAAGAAACCAAAGCAATTTAACGTCTACGTGATGATTTTTGCATTCATCGTCGTGGCGGCACTTTTAACATATATCATCCCAGGCGGTGCGTATGACCGCGTGGAGCAGGATGGCCGGAGTGTCATCCTGCCGGAAACGTTCCATTACATTGATGGAGAAAATGTCGGACTGCTTGGCATATTCAATAGCATTCACACCGGTATGGTGAATGGGGCCAATATCATTTTCTTCGTCTTGATTGTCGGCGGGGCGTTTGGAATTTTCACAGCGACTGGAGCATTGGATGCTTTCATTTATATGCTGTCCAGAAAAATGGCAAACAAAGAGAAATTACTTATCCCAGTCTTGATGCTGTTCTTTGCGGCAGCAGGGGCTTTGATGGGGATGTCCGATGAAACGATCGTTTATGTCGCAATCCTGGCTCCGATGGCAATAGCACTTGGATTTGATGCCTTGACCGGTTTTGCGATTGTCGTACTCGGTGCTGGTGTCGGTTTTACGGCAGCGGTCATGAATCCATTTACAGTAGGAGTCGCGCAGGGTATTTCCGAGCTGCCTACCTTCTCCGGAATCGGCTTCCGTATTATCATATTCGTTATCTTGTATGTAGCAGCTGTCTTCTATGTGATGCGGCATGCGAGCAAAGTGAAAAAGAACCCAGAGCTTGGGGTATACGGGAAGTTTGGCGGAAAAGCTGATACAGCAGCAATTCTGTCCCATAAGATGACTACTCGTCATAAGCTTGTCCTATCGGCTTTCTTGGTCAACTACATTGTATTGATCATTGGTGTATTGAAATATGGCTGGTATATTACAGAGATTGCTGGATTGTTCCTGTTGTTCGGTGTCCTCATGGGTATCCTCGGCGGCATTTCTTTCTCTGGTATTGCCGATAACTTCATCCTTGGAGCGAAAGATTTACTCGGAGGTGCGCTGATTATCGGTTTTGCACAAGCAATCCTAGTAATCTTCAATACATCAGGGATGATGGATACACTGCTGCATTATGCTTCGGGAGCGCTTGGTGCAATTCCGGCTGCGCTTTCCGCTGTCGGCATGTTATTTATGCAGATGGGCATCAATTTCTTCGTACCATCCGGAAGCGGACAAGCCGCTTTGACAATGCCGCTGATGGCGCCATTGTCTGATATGATTGGTGTAACGAGACAGACAGCTGTACTGGCTTATCAGTTCGGCGACGGTATTTCCAACACAATCTTGCCGACGGGTAATATCATCGCGCTGCTTGCGATTGCAGGCATCGGCTACGGTAAATGGGTGAAGTGGTTCCTGCCATTCTTCCTTATCCAGATTGGCATTGCCATTATCGCGCTGATTATAGCGCAATTGATTCAATACGGACCGTTTTAATAGAAGGAGTAATGCAACATGGAATTAGAGAGATTAGTAGAGCAGGCGATCCAGGATCGCCGGCATTTTCACCAGTATCCTGAGCTTTCAGGGGAAGAATACGAGACAGGGAAATATGTGCGTAACAGATTAGAGAAGCTTGGCATCGAGATTCTTGATTTTCAGCCGCCGAGCGTTGTAGGGTATGTGAAAGGCACAAAAGGGGAGAAGACAATCGCTCTCCGGGCGGACATGGACGCACTCCCAATTGCAGAGGAAGGGGATAAACCTTATATCTCCAAGCGTGAAGGCATTTCCCATATGTGTGGTCATGATGGCCATACAGCAATACTGCTTGCAGTGGCAGAATGGATTACACTTCATCAGCAAGAAGTGGAGCCGAATATCGTGCTAATTTTCCAATCATCTGAAGAAGCGTCTCCAAGCGGCGCAGATAAACTGATCAAAGAAGGCGTTTTGAAAGGCGTCGACAGCATCTACGGCATCCATGTCGATGCCGGATTGGAAAAGGGGCAGTTCGGTACTCGTCCTGGTGCAATGATGGCCTCTGTCGATGACTTTGAGATCAAAATACAAGGCTCTGGCGGTCATGCATCGACACCGCATTTGACAGTCGATCCGATCTATGTGGCAACACATGTCATCCAAGCGCTGCAAAGCATTGTCAGCCGTAAGCTCAACCCAATGGATGCCAGTGTCATCTCTGTTGGGAAAATTGAAGCCGGCAATACCTATAACGTCATTCCGGATTCAGCCCAAATCATCGGGACAATGCGCTCCTTCTCTACAGAAGCAGTACAAACGATTCAAGAGCAAATTGCCAAGCTGACAAAAGGGATTTGTGAATCATTCGGTGCCACAGCCGAAGTAAACTTCATCATCGGCACACCGCCCCTTATCAATGATGAAAAAGAAGCAGCTTTTGCTGAAGGGCTGCTGCAAAAGACATTCGGTGCAGAGTGCTACGAACAACTGGAGCCGGTTATGGGTTCTGAAGACTTCTCTTATTACTTGCAGGAAATTCCGGGGGTATTCGTCAAGGTCGGTATGCAAGGGGAGAAGAGCCAGTATCCGCATCACCATCCAAAGTTCGATATCGATGAGGATGTGTTTGGGGATGCGATAAAGGTATTCCAGCAGTTTATATTGAATCAATAAGGAAAAGGAGCATGTGGGACAGGCCATATGCTCCTCTTTTTTATGCAAGTATTTCTGCTTGTTTCCAGGATGTTGCCGTTTCTTTTAACACTGCATTCAGGTCTTCCACATTTTTTCTGCCTTGCTGCTGCAGCCATTGTTTACCGGCAGCTTCTCCATCACGGCCGAAAATGGTTACACTATCTTTCCAAGTTGCACGGCCGCATAACACACCATTAAAATTGGAACCTGCATCTTTTGCAAAGCGAAGGGTGTCTTGGAACAGGGCTGCACTGACGCCGGCACTCAAGAAGATGAATGGCAAATCAGAGGCCTCGCTTTGTTCTTTGAAATATTGCTTTGCTTCTTCCTGCGAGTAAACAGGTGTTTCTTCAGAAAATCCTTCTACATAGGTCATGTTTACTGGTACTTCCACTTTCAGCACATCAACTTTGTATTGGGCTTTGGAGAATTCCTTCATCATCTCGTTCACTTTATGCGGTTTGACTTTAGCGTAATCCCGCCCCTTAACGTCATCATTGTCAGCGTCATAGGATACCAGCTCCAAGAAGAAGAGAATGTCTTCTGCCTGGCATTCAGATCCAAGCCGTTCTACGAAAATATGTTTCTTCTCGTTGATGATTGGATCCTCATCCACATCGTAGTACAGAAGGAATTTCACTGCGTCGGCGCCTTGTGCCTTGATTCGCTGAACAGACCAATCGTCCAGGATATCCGGCATGCGGCCGGGTTGTGTCGCATCGTAGCCAGTTTTCTCATAGGCAAGAAGCAGTCCGGCATTCTTATCCCTTTTCTTTGCTGCAGGCAGACCATATTCCGGATCCAGCAGAATGGAAGTGGCATATGGTGTGAGCTCTTCGGAGACAAGTTCTTTGAATGCTACGATGGTATCGTCTCCTTGATTTGTTGTACTTTCCTGCTGCAGCATTTTTTTCAAGGAGCCTCGCTGGTCGATGGCGAGTGCTCCGATAATTCCGTCTTCGTCTGATAGTCTATCCAGTGCTTCTCGTTTAGCAGGTGTTAGGTTAAGCATTGTAGCAGCTCCTTTAAGCAGTTAGTTTGGTAGAAAATAGGGTAAGGATATCTTCTGGCTTCATCGCATGATGCAGCTGGTCAATCGTTTCTTGATGCACGAGCATCTTGGATACTTCCGATAAGTAGTACAGATGGTTGGATGCTGTTCCTTTAGGAATAAGCATGGCAATGACGATTTTGATCGGCTGTCCGTCCAATGCTTTCCATTCGACACCGTCAGCCAGTTTGAAGATGATGATCGCTGGTTTCAGTACTTCATTCCGTTCTGTATGAGGAATGGCGATGCCTTGTTCCATTCCGGTTGTACTCTCCTTTTCCCGTTGGATAAAGCCGTCTACAATAGCAGCTGGGTCTGTGATGATCCCATGTTGTTTAGCTGTTGCAGCGATTTGCTGGAATACCTCTGTTTGAGTGGCTGCTTTTACATCTATCTTGATGGTGTCGACAGACATAATCTGACTGACATCCTGTACAGGCGCTAACGCTTTTTCTGCTACAGCTGCCGTCTCTGTCAGCGGTGCTTCTTCCGTTTTGCTTTTAGCAGCAGTACGCTTTTGATCCATACCGATCAAAAATCCGCTTACGACTGCACCAGCCAGGATGGCCAGCACCCAAAGGAATGGATGTGTAACGATTGGCAGGACGATGAATCCACCATGTGGAGCTGGTACTTGCACTTTGAATAGATAAGTAAGGATTGCCGCAATGGATGAACCAATCATGAGGAACGGGATGACCTTTAGCGGCTTTTTCGCTGCGAATGGAATGGCTCCTTCCGTAATATGAGTCGAACCTAGCAGGAAGTTCACCAGACCAGCACTGCGCTCGCTCGTGCTGTAAGCTTTGCCTGCAAACAATGTTGCAAAGCCTGTAGCTATAGGAGGAACGATACAAGCTGCCGATACACCTGCCATAAAGAAGTAGTTACCATCCGACAGCAAAGCTGTTCCTGTTACGTAAGCTGCTTTATTGACTGGACCGCCCATATCGAATGCGCACATGATTCCTACGATAAGGCCTAATACGATTGGGTTTGAATCTTGGAAGCTTGCCAGGAAATCCATCATGGCTTGGTTGACCCATCCCATTGGAGCTGAGATGAACCACATAGCGAAGCCGGCGATGAAAATACCGAAGACAGGGAATAAGAAGATGGATTTCAAGCCGTCAAGCTGTTTTGGCAGTCCCTTGAACAAATAGCCAAGGCCAAGGATGATATAACCGGTCATAAAACCACCGATAATACCGCCGAGGAAACCAGTTCCGTTTGTGAAAGCAATCATACCGACGATAAAGCCGATGATGAGGCCTGGACGTTTGGCTATGGATTCGGCAATGTATGCACAGAGCACCGGAACCATCAAGTTCATCGCAATGCCGCCGATAGTATTCATATAATAAGCGAATTCATTGTATTGCGAGCTTTCTGGATCAGCAGAGTGGATACCGAACATAAGGGAGATGGCAATCATGACACCGCCTGCTACAACGATTGGAAGCATATGGGAAACGCCGTTCATGAGTGATACATAAATACTGCGTAAAATCGAATCCTTCTGCTGCGGTTCGGAACTTCCTGCAGAAGCAGCGCGCTGCTGCCCATCTTTATAGATAGGTGCTGTTTGATTTAATATGGCATCAATAAGTTTATCGGGCTCTTTGATACCTTTGCTGACGGCCACATTGACAACTCGTTTGCCGATGAAGCGATCACGGTTTACATCTTTATCAGCAGCGATGATGACGCCATCGGCTGCATCAATTTCAGCTTGTGTGAGTGCACCTTGGACACCATCTTGTCCGTGTGTTTCCACTTTTATGGATATGCCGCGTTTTCGAGCAGCTTCCTCCAAGGCTTCCTTTGCCATGAAAGTATGGGCAATACCTGTAGGGCAGCCAGTTGCGGCTATGATTCTATACGTCATGTTTCACACCCCAATTTCTTTTTAATTGGATTTGACCTGCCAAGTAAGGAACGTCTTTAAGTTCAGATAATCCTGAAGTAAAAGCTGTCGAAGAGCCAGCAGCGGTCGCAAAAACCAATGCCTCATCCTCTGGAGCTCCGAGCATCAGTTTGCCTGTAAAGGCTGCCAGCATCGTGTCACCAGCACAGGCTGTATTCACAATCTTGCCACTGGGAGCATTTACGGAGAGCTCTTGCTTGGCGTCGCAATACAAGGCACCTTGAGCCCCTCGGGATAATAGGACTCGCTGAGCCCCGCGCTGGAGCAGCTGTTCCGCAGCAGTTTGGAGTTCCGCCAAGTTTGTATGGTCCAATAGACCGAACCATTTGGCCACTTCCTCATCATTTGGCTTGATGAGATAAGGCTTATACGCGAGACAGTCCAGTAACACCGGAGAGCTGATATCAAGTACCAGTTTGACGCCTAGCTGATGAGCAATCCTGGCGATGTCGATATAAATGTGATCATCGACGCCACGTGGCAGACTGCCTGAAACAAATAACCAATCATCTTTTTCCAGATGGCGTAATTGCTTCAGGAGCTGCTCCTGAGCCTGCACTGAAATGACCGGGCCTCTATTTACTGCTTTGTATTCCATTGTTTCCGCACGGATGAAGGAATTGATCCGAGTAATGCCATCCACCTTGATGAATGCGGTTTCAATTCCGGCAGCTTCAAGCTCTTGTTCAATGAAATCACCGGTGAAACCTCCGAGGAATCCGGTCGCCTTATTGGAAATGCCTAGTTTATTCAATATGAAAGAGATATTGATGGCTTTCCCATTCGGCTGATACTCTTCAAATATGCTTCTGTTAACGACGAAAGGATCAAAAGAGTTAAACTCGGAAAAAAGATCGATCGCTGGATTCATCGTGCATGTATAAATCATCCGCATCACTGCCTATCTGTGTTTTTCTTACAACCTCATTATGGCACGGTCCGTGCTGTAAATGTTTTCAACATTCGCTTATTTCGGTACAATATTGGTAAACGTTTACACGGGGGATCACCATGAACGGAACATTTCTGGCTCGGATCAGCCAATATACAGAAAAGATGAGTGAAGCAGAGCTGTATTTGATTCGCTATATACGGGATAATCTCAATACAATCCCTAAACTGTCGATTGTACGGTTAAGTGAAGATGCGAATGTTTCCACTGCTACCATTGTTCGTACAATGAAGAAGCTTGGTTATAATGGGTTCACTGATTTTAAAATTCGGCTTAAGGATGAGAATGATCAGAATCCAAACTTTACAATCATCGAGCAAGTGGATGAAGAAATAAAAGATGCAATTTTGAAAAATGAGCAAGAAGTGATGAGAACAATCGAAATGCTCAATAGTGGATTGATTGAAGATACTGTACAAAAAATATTGCATAGCAAGCGCGTGATTTTATTTGCAAGGGGATTCTCTGAATTGATAGCAAAGGAGATGCAAGTGAAGCTGCAGCTGCTGAACAAGTATGCAGAGCTGCACGATGATCCAAACATCATCCGTACGAAAAGCAAGAGACTTGTAGAAGGGGATTTGGTCATTTTTGTTTCGCTGAATGGGTATACAGAAGAATTGGTAGATGCGGCACGGAGCTGTCAGCAAAATGAGACAGGCACAATTGCCCTGACGTGTAACAAAAACAGTCCTCTTGCCTCGCTGGCTGAGTTGACGTTGACCGGCTATAAATCCGAGACGTCTTATTTTCCTGATTACGAGGTGAGATCAAGACTTCCGCTTCAGGTGATATCGAGAATACTGCTGGATGCTTACGCCATCCGGGCAGGAAAGTCCTAATCTTTAGGAAAGGAAGAGAATATGCCGACATACAACAAGCTTGTGCGAGATCATATTCCTACCATCATTCAGCAAGCAGGAAAAGTACCTAAAACAACAGTCCTTGATCAAATACGCTATGTAGAAGCATTGAAGGTCAAGCTATTGGAGGAAGCAGACGAAATCCACAAAGCTGAAGAACAGAATGAAATAGTAGAAGAAGCAGCTGATATGTTGGAGGTGCTATATGCACTGCTTGATGCAAAAGGTATATCTTTAGAGGATATAGAGCGTGTGCGCGAGCAAAAGCGGGAAGAACGGGGAGGATTTGAAGAGAAAGTTTTTCTGATAGAAGTGAATGACTAGGACTGGATGAACTATACTCCAGCTAGAACACCAGATTCCTTAAATGGAATCTGGTGTTGTTTCTTGTTCTTTCATCGCTTCATCCAATTCCTCCAGCTTCCGTTCTGCTTGGTTGAAATCCTCTACGAAACTGCTTATCTTTTCATCCATACTTTCGGGGGTGTTGGTTGTTGCATAGTTGATTAGCGTGCTTACTTGCATATCGAGGGATGTGCGCAGCTTCTTTGTAATATACAGGACACTGTTTGTATCGGATTTTGTCAAGTGATCGGGATACTTATCGAGCAGCTTTTCGACTTGGTGAAGCTGCGCATATTCATCCTCTTTGATGGAGCGGATTGTAACATCGGATTGAGTGAGGATTTGCTTGCTGGATTGGTCTTCATTTGCTGACATGAAATCCCGAAGTTTATTCTCTTCACCGGGAAAGCGAATCTTTTCCACAAGTTCATGGAGATTACGACTGATGGCAGCCTGATATAAGGGCTGCGCTGTGTCCAACAGTTTAGATGCTTCATTCGTTTCTGCTTCAGTCATCGCTTCCAAGTCTTGCTGCAGTGTTTCTGTCATTGAGCGGATTTCATTAGGTGATTGTATAGAAGCATCACTGCCGGCAGCATAAGCTACGATGTTGAAGCTATCTCGGATATTGTAATAATCAGCATAGCTGAACGAAGCATCTTGTTCTTTCGCAGTCTCGTTATAAGTTTCCTGTGCACTTAAATAAGCGGACATGAGCGAATTTACCGTTTCATTTTCGGGGGCAGTGACAGGAGCGTGTTCTTGCTTATGGCTGCATCCGACGAGGAGGAAGAATATAAGGATGATGATAGCAGTATGTCTAAACATTAGTTGGCCTCCAAATTCCTTAGTAAGTAATATTGCCTATCATTATGACAAAATAACCTATCTTTTGACATGGTTTTCTTACAACTTTTACATATTATTTAGTTATGTGATGACTGTGATGAGTCGATTAGATACAAAGAAATGATATTTAACAGAAACTGACCGGTAAAAATAGGCTAGCTTCTTTTATTTCAAGCATATCTGCACTACTCCTTGGAGATAACTTGTATAATATGCAAAAGACAATCGTAAGAAGGGAAGTTACATATGGATTTACAACTTCAGGATAAATTGGTCGTGGTCACAGGGTCGACTGGTGGCATCGGGAAGGGAATTGCAACGTCTTTCTTAAGAGAAGGTGCGACAGTAATCATCAACGGGCGTAGTGAAGAACGCGTCCAATCCGTAATGGAAGAGCTGTCTGCATATGGGAAGGTACATGGTATTGCAGCGGATCTCTCAAATGGGGAGCAAGCAGATATCTTTATCGGTAAAGTGAAGGAATACGGCGCTGTGGATGTCTTGGTGAATAACATGGGTATCTTTGAGGTGATGGATTTTACCAAGGTAACAGATGAAGAATGGATGCATTATTTCAACATGAATGTACTGAGTGTCATTCGCCTGTCTCGTGCGTTTCTGCCAGTCATGCTGGAACAAAACAGCGGCCGTATCCTTACGGTTTCCAGTGAAGCGGGTGTGAAGCCGCTGCCGCATATGATTCCGTATTCTGTTACCAAATCAGCGCTTATCAGCCTTTCACGCGGGATGGCAGAGCTGACGAAGGGGACAAATGTGACGGTGAATAGTGTACTGCCTGGTCCGACGTGGACAGAAGGGGTGGAGAGCTATATGAAAGGAGCGGCAGAAGCTGCGAATCAAGAGCTGGATAAGTTCACTGCTGATTATTTCAAGGATAGCGAACCGACTTCGTTGATTCAGCGCTATGCGACTGTGGAGGAAGTTGCTGATACTATCGTATTCCTAGCTTCTAAACAGGCATCTGCGATTAATGGTACCGCTCAGCGTGTAGAGGGCGGCATTATCCGGGCACTTTAAAAATAGAAGGACTCAGCTCATCTAAAGAGCTGGGTCCTTTTTATGGATATTGGGCCATCCATGTCCTGACATGCCTGAGCAAATCGACTCGATAGGAAGGCTTGCCATTCTTCGGTGGGCCGTGATTGGATTCTGGGTATCTGATCAGTTGAATTCAGGGGTTTTGTTTATGAAATCTGCAGGAGTGGTGCCATAACTAAACCAATTCTTAAAACCATCGTGGATGGGGGCTTCTTCTTTGGTTAATGCTTGAATCCTGGAATATTGATCCAGAAAAACATGTCCCAG
Source organism: Terribacillus jepli (assembly GCF_047228925.1). Classification (NCBI taxonomy): domain Bacteria; kingdom Bacillati; phylum Bacillota; class Bacilli; order Caryophanales; family Bacillaceae; genus Terribacillus; species Terribacillus jepli. Next base: position 444,093 of record NZ_JBFEGH010000001.1, read on the forward strand.
ATTCCACCTGACATTATTACGGAAGCCTGGCGGAATAATATCAGCCTCTTCTTTGGTGAAACCCTTCGCTTACTGTAGCAGTTCCTTGCGATACGTTCTCATTTGTCCGAGCAGTATTTCCTGGCGTTTTTCCATTGTCTTCACTCCCTTTATTCCATAGTTCTGCGTTGATCTCCCAAAAACCTCGAAATTATGTTTCGCTGCTTCGAAGAGCGACAGTTTTTCGCAATTTTTCTTCTAGAACCTTAAAGTAATCAGACAAGAAACCCTGGAACTTTTCAGCTATTGGACTAAGGTACCTTCTGGTGGACCAAGCCAAGCCGATTGTACGTTCACAGATGGGATCCTGCAGGCGAATGACCGGTAAGTGGGCAGTTTTATTGCCGATTAATGATACAGAGGGTATGAAGGCAATTCCGAGCCCCTTGTCAACCAATTCCCCGATGACACCAGGCTCATCCCCTTCAAATGCGATATGAGGGGTAAAACCTGCTAGCTGACAATATTTATCGGTTAAATTGCGTATGCCATAGCCCTCATTCATGCTGACAAAAGCTTCATCACGGAGCTCGTGAAGGGAGATGTGACTTTTTGTCCCAAGCCAATGACCAGGGGGGGCTATCAGCAGGATCTCTTCGGTCATGAGCGGCTGCCATTTGATATCCTCAGCCTGAATCGGGACAGAAGAGATACAGAAATCGAGCTCACCACTGCGCAGTTTTTCTGTCATTGTCGGTACGGACTGTACATATTGCTTGAAGTGAACCTGAGGCTGTTCCTTCAGGAATCCGCTGATCAGATCCGGTAATACACGGGGAATCGTGACAGAAAGCCGAATCGTGAAGTCTGTTTTTTGATTCGATTCGTTCAGTTCACGCCGTGCTTCCTGCAGTTCATGAAGGGCAGCATTGACGCGTCCGAGAAATATCCTGCCATTATCATTCAATTTGATTTGCCGATTGTATCGTTCAAAGAGCTTTACACCTAAATCCTCCTCCAAACGGCTGATTGCTTTACTGAGCGAAGGCTGGGCGATGTTTAGGGCATCGGCAGCATGTGTCATGTGCTCAAGTTCAGCAACTTTTTTAAAATATTGCAGCTGTAATAATTCCACGTTCATCCTTCTTTCGGATAGTTTAAAGGCTATTATTTATAATGATATATATATTATACATTATCCGCCGAAGCCGTTATGCTATTTAGATGTTCAATATTTCACAAAGGTAAAGGTGAGGAAATTATGAAAGGATTAAAATTAGGCTTTTTTGACATAAAGCGGATGTGGCAGCATAAACACGGACGAATTGCACTTATTTTCTTGCTGATCATTCCAGTTGTGTATGCTGCATTATTCCTTGGCGGCTACTGGGATCCATACGGTCATATCGAAGACTTGCCGGTGGCAGTCGTCAACCAGGATGATGGTGCCAGCATGGATGGAGAGGAAATGCATGCCGGGGATGATTTCATCAAGGAATTGAAGAAGAGCAAGGCGCTGGACTTCGATTTTGTATCAGACGAGAAGGCAGAAGCTGGACTGGATGATGGGAAGTATTATATGAAAGTGACCATACCAAAGGACTTCTCTGAGAAAGTAACGACGCTGATGGACGACAAACCAAAACAAGCGGAACTTACGTATGAAGTCAATCCGGGTAAAAACTTCGTAGCAGCTCAAATCAGTTCATCAGCGATGGAGGAAATGAAATCCAAGCTCGCTAGCAGTATTACGAAATCATATGCAGACAGTGTGTTCACCAGCTTCCATGAAGTAGCTGCAGGGTTGCAGGATGCCGGTGATGGTGCAGGCGATCTGCATAAAGGTATCACGGATGAACAGAGCGGGTTGAAGGATCTGCAAACTGGAATTGGTGATGTGAATAGTGGAGCCTCCGATTTGGCAGATGGCACAGAGCAGCTAGCTGCAGCTCAAGGCAAACTAGCTGATGGCATCGGCAGTCTGAACACTGGTGCCTCTGATTTGGCTAGCGGATTGGGTCAGTTGGATGATGGTGCAGCGACACTGAAATCCAATACGGATAAAATAGCGGATGGTTTGTCGGATTGGAATAAGCAAAGTGAGAAACTATCTGAAAGCCAGGATAGCTTCACATCTGGATCTGAGGATCTGAGCAATCTGATTGCCTCCTATATGAAAGAGCATCCGGAACTCAAGGATGATAAGACATTCCAGCAAATCGCAGCAGCCTCCGAACAGCTGGCGGACTCATCGGCTAAATTGGCTGATGGTCAGCAGCAGCTTGGAAAAGGTGCCGATAAGTTGGCATCAAGTGAAGAAAAAATAGCGGATGGAATGGATAACTTCAGCGAAAAATTCGGCTCAGCTGTTAGTGGGGCAAATAAACTGGCTAGCGGCGCATCCGATTTGGACAGCGGTTTTGCTGACTACACCGAAGGCTTTGGATCCGTGCAAAGTGGTGCGGCCCAACTTGCTGATGGAACCGGTAAGCTCTCAGATGGAGCGACTCAGCTAGATGATGGTATGACCAAGCTTTCCGATGGTTCGGATGAGCTTGCAACTAGCTTGCAGGATGCAGCTGACAAAACAGCCGACATCCAGTCCAGTGATGCTTTGACAACGATGTTCGCTGATCCGGTCAAGCTGACAGAGAAACAGTTGTCGGATGTGCCGAATTATGGTGTTGGTATTGCGCCGTACTTCTTGTCACTTGCCTTGTTCGTTGGGGGCTTGATGGCAGCCAACATCCTGCCGCTTGGCAGAAGACAGGATATGCAAGTATCCGGTACGGTGCAATTCTTCAGTAAATTGACATTGGTTTATGTCGTGGCCATTGTTCAAGCAGTGATACTCGATTTGATCTTCTTATTTGGATTCCAAGTCGATGTGAAGAGTATACCGTTATTCTTCTTATCCAGTATCATCGTGTCCATGACCGTCATGACGATCATTCTTACGCTCGTGACGCTATTCGGAAACCTAGGGAAACTGCTGGCAATTGTATTGCTGGTTCTGCAGCTTGCAACATGCGGCGGGACATTCCCGAGCGAACTGACTGTTTCCGCATTGGCATCTGTCGGCAAATACTTGCCGATGGCGCATTCTTTGCATAGCTTGCAGGAAGCAATCACGCTAGGTGACTGGTCGGTACTGGGTAATCAGCTTGTTGATCTGTTGATTTATCTAGTTGTCGTCGGTGTCATTGGATGGATTGTATCTCATTTGCAGCATAGACCGAAAAAAGAGAATGAGCTGGAAGCAGCATGAAATAAAGACCTGTTCTAAGGAGCAGGTCTTTATTTTAAGAACAATATTGAAAGCGGTTGCATTAAGGCGGGGAACATCATATAATGTATGGAGAGAATACAACTGCATATTCCTAATTGAGGGTTGTTACTGATTAGATCAGGCAAGACTTCAACATCCGATGAGAGGGCTATCCTTAGCTCTTGATTCGTTTGTTGGAGTTTTTCTTTTTTCGCGAAAAGGAGGCAGATATGGAGATACATCGCGTGATCAATAACAATATTGTCGTAAGTGAAGATCCCCAAGGAGATGAAGTCATCCTGATTGGAAAGGGGCTTGCATTCGGACTAAAGCGAGGCGACTCAATTCAAGATAAGCAAGTCGAAAAAAGATTCTATCTCGAGGATAAAGGGCTTTATGCGAAATTCAAGAAAATGCTGCAGGAAGTATCGTTGGAGGAAATCCACATAGCGGACGATATTATCAGCATGGCACGAAGGGAACTGAAACGGGATTTCAATGAAAGTATTTATATATCCTTGCCGGATCACATCCATGCGGCTATCAAGCGTTACAATGATGGAATACAACTGCAAAATGGTCTCCTATGGGAAATCAAGCGAATGTATAAAGAAGAATTCAAAATAGCAGAAAAAGCTGTGGCTTATATTAACGATCGATTCGGAGTTGATTTAGGAGAAGATGAAATGGGGTTCATCGCCTTTCATTTTGTCAGTGCCGAGCTGAATAGTGAAATGAATGCAATCACGAAGATAACCAGATTCATGAAGGAGATCATGAACTTAGTCACCTACCATCTTCAAGTTTGTATTGATGAGCATTCCATGAATGGGTTCCGGTTTATGACGCATCTCAAATTCTTTGCCCATCGTGTCGTGAATAAAGAACCTCCCGAGATGCGGGAAGATACGGTCCTGTATGACATCATCCGGGAGAAATATCAAAAAGCATTCGAGGTGGCGCTAAAGGTAAAGGATTATATCAGTAATCAGTACAACTATGAAATCAGTGATATTGAAGTCACCTATTTGACGGTGCATCTGCAAAGGTTTTTGGAAAGGAAAACTGAATGATGATTTCTAAGCTCGTTACTCTTTTAGGAGGCCAGACTTAGATTGTAGCAATGCTTTATTCTGCTATGATCTGAGTCTTTTTTATTTCAATGGAGGTGTAAAAATGGATAAGAAGAAATTGGCCGCCAGCATATTGGAGCAAGTAGGCGGCGAGAAAAATATAAAAGACGTGTACCATTGTGCAACAAGACTGCGTTTTACACTGCTGGATCGTTCTGCAGCTGACAAGTCGGCGATAGAATCCTTGTCAGGTGTTGTAACTGTTGTAGAAAGCGGAGGGATGTTTCAGGTCGTCATAGGAAATGACGTCAGTGATGTCTACGATGAACTGCTCCAAATCACATCTCTGTCCACTTCTTCAACGGAGAGTGCAGCCGAAAGACAGAAAGAGAATCTATTCAATCGTTTTGTCGATCTTATTTCGGGGATTTTCAGCCCGCTGTTAGGTGTACTGGCAGCTTCAGGTTTACTTAAAGGTTTGAATGCTGTACTCGTCAGTTTCGGCTGGATTGACCAAACCAGCGGAACGTATAAAGTGCTGAATGCAGCCGGAGACAGTTTCTTCTATTTCCTGCCGATTTTTCTGGCCTTCACGGCAGCTAGAAAGTTCAAGGTGAATCAATTCCTGGCTGTTGCTTTAGCAGGAGCATTGATATATCCCGATCTTGCCACAGCATTCAAGGAAGGAATCTCCGTCGATTTCATGTCCATTCCGGTTGTCCTTGCCCAATATAGCAGTACGGTCATCCCGATCATCTTAGCTGTGTGGGTATTATCCTATGTAGAGGGCTTTTTCAAAAAACTATTCCACGAGAGTGTCAGGAATTTACTAGCGCCTTTCTTCTGTTTGGTCATCATGGTTCCCCTGACACTGCTTGTTGTAGGTCCGATTGCAACATTTGCAAGCAGTTCCATAGCAGCAGGATATCTGGCTATTTATACGATCAGCCCTATTGTATCCGGATTGATCATGGGTGCGATGTGGCAAGTATTGGTCATCTTTGGACTGCACTGGGGGTTGGTGCCGGTCATGCTGAATAATATCTCTGTATACGGAAGGGATACATTAAGCGCCATGACAGGCCCTGCTGTGGCTGCACAAGCCGGAGCAGCGCTGGGAGTTTTCCTGAAAACACGAAACAAAGGTATGAAGGCATTGTCTTTACCAGCATTCGTTACAGGTCTATTCGGTATAACGGAGCCAGCCGTTTACGGGGTTACTTTAAAATTGAAGCGTCCATTCCTTTTGGCTTGTATTGCCGGAGCAATTGGCGGCGGTATCTCAAGTGCATTCGGAGCAAGCGCAATCGCAACTGCAACGAAAAGTATCCTGACATTTCCTATCTTTGTCGGCCCAGGTTTTATCGGATATGTACTTGGTTACTTTGTTGCGCTGGTTCTGGCATGTGTCCTTACTTACCTATTCGGATTCAAGGAAGAGGCAGACCCTGCTCGGGAGAAGCAAAGAAATGAAGAAACTTCCTACAACAAAAACAAGGGAGAGGTTGTTGTAAGCCCGATGACTGGAGAAGTATTGAGACTGGCTGAGGTGGATGATCCTGCGTTCGCATCAGGAGGGATGGGACAAGGGATTGCGTTAATTCCATCAGAAGGAAAACTATATGCACCGATCGACGGAAAGGTGGAAATGGCCTTTCCGACAAAGCATGCCTATGGCTTTAGGACAGTTGACGGCGGAGAAGTGCTGATACACATTGGGCTGGATACGGTGAAGCTGGGAGGAGAAGGATTTACCTCTTACGTCAAAACAGGTGACAGCGTGACAAAAGGAGACTTGATTGCGGAATTTGATCTGGATTCCCTTCGAAAAAAAGGCTTTGACTGCACGACACCGATTGTTATAACGAACGCATTAAACTACCAAGAAGTCATACCTGAATCCAAAAAGTTTATAAAATGTGGTGAAACAGCAATAACTTTGGTTGGAAATAGAGATACAGATGAAAAGAAGGAGATTTCGTGATTTTACCTTAAAAACATTCTCACAGGCTTGCTTTTTCTATTGACACCGTATGATAGACTGTAAGCAGCAAATTGAAAATAAAGGATAGAGATCATGCAGATTGATAAACCAAAATTAGCGATGGAATTGCCTGAAAAGAGAATGCACGACATCTTCTTTGAAGAAGAACCGGAATTGGAAGGATGTCAGGTGCAGCAAGCTGATTTCGCCAATGAATCAGTTTACCGGCTGCGCTTATCGAAGTTAGTGATTCGCAATAGCCGTTTCAACAATACAGACTTTACCGGAATGGATCTGCTGGATGTTCGATTCGAGAATTGTGATTTTTCGAATGTGAAAATGAGCAAGTCGTCGATTCATCGAGTAGAATTCCAAGGCTGTAAAATGCTTGGAGCCGATATGACCGAGTCTAGCTTTGGCAATGTCCATTTCCATGATTCATTAGTGAATCTAGTATCTTTCGGCAGGTCCAAGATGGAGAAAGTGATTTTTTCCTCCTGCGGACTGCAAGGAGCGGACTTTTATGCGAACCGTATGAAGAAAGCAGAGTTTATGGATTGTGATCTGAATGAAGCAAATTTTGAGCAGACATCTCTCAAAGGAATCGATCTGAGTACAAGTAGTTTCCAGCAGTTGACCGTATCTATTGAAAATCTGAAAGGCTGTATCGTTTCTCCTCATCAAGCAATCCAATTAGCATCATTGATCGGACTTGTGATTAAGTAAAAAGCTTCCCGAGTGGGAAGCTTTTTTAATTAGCGGGCTGTAACGTGCTTTTAGCAGTGACAAGCCGCAGAATATAAAGCATTACGATGACTGCGTACAGGAAGAGCCAGATGTTGAGGATGCCGTGAATGATGGCCATGCCAAGGAATCCCGCTGCCAGTACGTAATAGGACATTGGCAATATTGCTTTTCTGATGAGCGAACCTTCCTTGCCTACCAATCCTACAGTGGCAGAAGCGGCAACAATGTTATGGACGCAAATCATATTACCGGCAGCCCCGCCAACTGCCTGTAGGGCGACAACTGTTCCTGCCTGATGGACATCCAGACCGATATTGCCTGCAGCTCCGAATTGGAACAGGGAAAACATCATATTGCTGAATGTGTTACTGCCGGCTATGAAGGCTCCCAATGCTCCAACTGTTGGTGCAACGATCGGCCATAGGCTTCCGGTAAGCATAGCAACGGATTCAGCAAGAATGAGCGGCATATTTTGCCCGGTGAGTGTTTCTGTAGCAGCATTCACTTTGTCAGCGGCTAATGAGGTATGAAGGAAAATCTTGATCATCGGTACGGCGAACAGCAGTGCAATTCCAGCACTGACAGCTGTTTTAAACGAATCTTTCCATGCATTCTTGTATTCATTTAATCTCATTCGATGCAGGAAAAAAGTAATTGCAGAGACAACAATGAATAAGAATCCAGGTAAATATAGCGGAGTGGAGGTAGTAGTTATTCCCGAGCCGAAAGTGTCCGTGAAAACAATCTTCCATGATTCAAGTAACTGCTTGAACGGATCATAGGAGCGGGATAATACAAGTATACCCGCGACCAAAACATAAGGAAGCCAGGACAACCACATCGGAATGGTGCGTACAACTTTTTCCTCTGTCGATACTTGATTGAGTTTGCCAATCCATTCGTCTTCCCACTGATTTTGCTCCGGGAAATCGAAGGTTTTATCTTTTGGCATAAACCAGCCTTGGCGAGCTGCAGGTATAACGATCAACAGGGCAATGAGCGCACCAAGCAAGGAAGGAAATTCAGGTCCGAGCAGTATGCCGATCAAGTAATACGGGATTGTAAAAGCAAATCCGGCAAACAAAGCGAACTTCCACGCTCGCAGTCCTTCCAAGAAGGACTTGTTGGGACCGAAGAAACGCGTAAGGCAGGCAGAGACGAAAAGCGGAATGATGGAACCGACTATAGCATGGACGAGTACCACATCCGATGTTATATACAGTAAGTATTCAAAGTAGCTCATATCAGTTTGCTGCAATCCAGACAGAACTGTTTGCTGATCAGTAAGCCCTGTATTGACTCCGATAAGAATCGGTGTTCCGACGGCACCAAAGGATACCGGTGTGCTTTGGATGATCAAGGAAACAAGAACGGCTGCCATGGCAGGAAATCCGACAGCAACAAGCAGCGGTGCGGCAATGGCAGCAGCTGTCCCATAGCCAGCTGCACCTTCGATGAAGCATCCGAACAGCCAAGCAATAAGAATGGCTTGGATACGCCGGTCGGGTGAAATAGTCATAAAGCCGCGGCGGATTGTGTGGATAGCACCAGACTCCTTCACCGTATTCAGCAACAGAACAGCACCGAATACAATGAAGATGACTTCAAGAGCAGTGATCAGCCCATTAAAAGCGGCACCTGCCACTATGTTGGTTTTCGTCCCCCAAACGAAAACGGCAATCAATGCTGTAACAACAAGTGCAACTGGCATCGCCCGGCTGGCTGGCCAGTTTAAGATAACTAAAAATAATAAAATCGTCATGATTGGTACCAAAGCGATCAATGATAATACAAGTAAACTCATCGTGCTTTCCATCCCCTTTAGTAAGCGTTTTCAATTAGAAAGTAAAAATATGGTCATCTGATGACCTGTTTACATTATAAAGGGGGATTTTTTGAAAATGCAATGAAATTTTGGGAAATTTCCGTTTATAATGAGGGAGAGGTGAGAACCCAATGAAATACAAACAAATCAAACCGAAAAAAATATATGAACAAGTAGCGGATGAGCTGCTTTCGATGATACGGGATGGCAACCTGAAGCCAGGGGAGAAATTGGCCAGTGTTACGCAGCTGGCTGAGAATTTCCAAGTCGGGCGTTCCGCAATAAGGGAAGCACTGGCGACGCTTCGTGCCATGGGCTTGGTGGAGATGAAGCAGGGCGAAGGTACTTACGTGAAGGCATTCGAACCAGAGGGAATCGTTTATCCGCTTCAGCATGCACTGCTCATGAGCGGAGAGGACCGGGCAGAATTGATGGAGGTTCGTCATATACTGGAAACGGGTATTGCAGCATCAGCCGCACTGAACCGGTCTGAAGAGGATCTGGAACAAATGGAAAATGCGCTCCAGGAGATGAAGGCATATACAGGGGATCCGGAAAAGGGGGAGGAAGCTGATCTCGCTTTCCACATGATCATCGCCCGCGCAGCGAATAATAAGCTGCTTCTGCGTCTCATGCATCATGTATCGGATTTGACAGCGGAATCCATGCGCGAAACAAGACAGATTTGCTTATTTGGTGAAGAAGCAGCTCCTGAGGAATTGAACAAGCAGCATGAAGCGATACTGCATGCTATCCGTTTGCAGCAGCCAGAACAAGCAAGGCTGGCAATGGTGACACATTTGGAATATGTAGAAGGAGTAATCCGTGACTATTTGCATTAGGATAAGCCGCCGACTGAGGTGGCTTTTTCTTCATATGCAGGAGTTGGAAAATGTAAGCGGTTGTAGTATGATGGAGTAAGATATTATTCAGGTCATCTGATGACCTTATCTGTGAGGTGGCAGCATGAAGGTTACACTATTTGCAACATGTATTGTGGATATGTTCCAGTCCGATGTGGGGATAGCCACGGTCGAAGTGCTGGAAAGACTCGGATGTGAGATTGTATTTCCGGCACAGCAGGTGTGCTGCGGGCAGCCGGCATACAATTCCGGATATGTTGAAGATGCCAAAAAAGCGATGAAGAAGATGATTGCGACATTCGAGGATGCCGAGGTGATTGTCACTCCGTCAGGATCCTGTGCCACAATGTTCAAGGATTATCAGCATGTTTTCCAGGATGATCCCGAATGGCGTCCGCGTGCAGAGCGACTGGCCGAAAAGACATATGAACTGACAGAGTTTATTGTGGATGTTTTGAAAATAGAGGATGTCGGGGCGAAGCTTGAGGGGATAGCCACTTATCACCCATCCTGCCATATGACACGGCTGCTTGGAGTGAAGGATGCACCGATGAAGCTGCTTTCGCATGTAGAGGGATTGGAAATGCAACCGCTTCCGAATGCGCAGAATTGCTGCGGATTCGGCGGGACGTTTTCTGTGAAGATGGGTAATATCTCTGAGCAGATGGTTGATGAGAAAGTGGATTCAGTAACCGAAACGAAAGCCAGCTATCTGATTGGGGCGGATGGCGGCTGTCTGATGAACATCGGAGGCAGAATGCAGCGGCGCGGCAAACCAGTCAAAGTGATGCATATCGCTGAAGTGCTAAACAGTCGGTAAGGGGGAACAACCATGGCGATGAAGATAGGGAATGAGAAGTTCAAGGATAATGTGAATAAGCAAATGGAAGACACATTCATGCGCGGGGCAGTTGCCGGGGCTCAGGAGCGTCTTCGGACGAGAAGACTGGATGCAGCGGAAGAACTCGGGAACTGGGAAGAATGGCGATCTCACGGGGAAGAGATACGTCAGCACACACTTGATCATTTGGACTACTATTTGCAGGAGCTTTCCGAGAATCTGCAAAAACGAGGCGGTCATGTATTTTTTGCCGCCACTGCAGAAGAAGCGAATGACTATGTGAAAGATATCGTGAAAGAGAAACGGGCCAAGAAGATTTTGAAGGCCAAGTCGATGGTTACAGAAGAAATCGGCTTGAATGCTGTATTGGAGCAGGAAGGCTGTGATGTCATCGAGACAGACCTTGGCGAATATATCCTGCAGCTGGATGATCATGATCCGCCTTCGCATATCGTTACACCGGCACTCCATAAAAATAAAGAGCAAATCAAAGATGTCTTTACCGAGAAGCTGGAATACAAACTGACTTCCAAGCCAGAGGAACTGGCTCTGCATGCAAGGGAAAAGCTCCGTCAGGAATTCCTGCAGGCCGACATCGGCATTACAGGATGCAATTTTGCCATTGCCGAATCAGGTTCCGTCGGTTTGGTGACGAATGAAGGAAACGCTGGTATGGTATCCGATTTACCGGATACACAAATCTGTGTCATGGGGATGGAGCGGATCGTACCGACATTTGAAGAATTTGAGGTGCTTGTAGGACTGTTGACAAGGAGTGCTGTCGGGCAAAAGCTGACGAGCTACATTACCGCTTTGACAGGTCCGCGGACTGCAGGGGAAGTGGATGGACCATCCGAGTTCCATTTAGTCATCGTTGATAATGGGCGTTCCGGGATTCTTGGAACCGAATTCCAATCTGTCCTCCAATGTATCCGTTGTGCAGCTTGTATCAACGTTTGCCCGGTTTACCGCCACATCGGCGGACATTCCTATAATTCGATTTATCCTGGCCCGATCGGAGCCGTGCTGACTCCGCTGTTGGGTGGATATGATGATTTTAAAGAGCTGCCGTATGCTTCGACACTGTGTGCGGCTTGTACGGATGCTTGTCCGGTAAAAATCCCATTGCATCAGCTGCTTCATCGTCATCGACAAGTGATTGTGGAAAAGGAAGGACGGGCACCTATTTCGGAGAAGATGGCGATGAAAGCATTCGGGATAGGAGCTTCATCCAACCCGCTTTATGCAGCTGGATCAAAGATGGCAAGCTCGGTCATGAAGCCTTTTACAAAGGATGAGACCATTTCAAAAGGACCAGGTCCGTTGAAGGCTTGGACCGAAATCCGAGATTTTCCGGCTCCGAACAAAGAGCGTTTCCGCGATTGGTTCAAGCAGCATCAAAAGGAGAGTGGCAAAGCTTGATACAGAATAGGGAAGCATTCCTTGCAAATGTCGCCAGTCGTCTAAGCCGCACAAAGGTGCTGACAGAGCGGCCGGAACGGAATTGGAATTATCGTCCGCAAGATAAAACACTGACTGATAAAACCCAGGATGAACTAGTGGATATACTCCGCGATCAATGCCGGCTTATCCACACCGAGCTGATTGAGACTGATGCGGCTGCTTTGCCGAATGTATTGGCAGAAACCGTGGCTGTCTATGGCGGCGGCCCACTGGCCATTTGGCAGGATCCTCGCTACGAGGCATTCGGTTTGCGAGAAAAGCTTCAATCGTGGCCGAAACAAGGGATCGATGTACATGAATGGAACCCTTCCATCGGCTATGACAATATCAGTATTGTGGAAAAAGCCAATATCGGGATTACATTCAGCGACATCACGCTTGCGGAGTCAGGGACGGTTGTACTCTTTTCAGGGGAAGGCAAAGGCCGCACGGTGAGTTTGCTGCCAAATAAATATATCGCACTTATACCGAAAAGCACCATTGTCCCTCGCATGACCCAGGCAGCGCAGCAAATATCCAAACAAGTACAAAAAGGGGAATCCATCGCTTCCTGTATCAACTTCATCACCGGTCCAAGCAACTCGGCTGATATTGAAATGAACTTGGTTGTAGGGGTCCATGGTCCTGTGAAAGCAGCTTATATCGTGATAGATGATAAATAGGTGACGTTGTGAAAACGGCTGATTATGCCGTTTTTAACTAATGGGGTGGTACTTGATTCGAGCTGCAGCGTTCCAGCAAGAAAGAGCTTGGCGGAGTATTTCAGTGTATAGGAAAAACGCCATGATTACGCGTATATCCTGGTTGTTGTTTTAAACCACCAGGAGAGAAGGCTGCAGTTGAAAAGTACAAATAAGTGCAACATTCGTGCGTATTTGACCTTTTTGTTTCGTTTAGAAGCCATTTCGGAAGAGAATGATTATTTTAAAAAATAGATTGACATTCAATTGGAAAACCCATAACATGGTAATCAAATCTAACAACTACATACTTGATTTATTCTTATCCAGAGAGATCGAGGGATCAGGCCCTATGACGTCTCGGCAACGGGTTTATTACAAATACCGTGCCAATTCCTGCAAACACAGCTGTGTTTGGAAGATGAGAATGAGGAAGTTTCATATGGAAGCCCTCTTTTTCTGGATAAGGAAAAAGAGGGCTTTTTGTGTAGCAAGGGAGGAATAGTAATGATTACGTTCAGGAATGTATCAAAGACCTTCACAATTGGCAAACGGGAAGTACATGCTGTTCGAAATGTGAACCTGACGATAGAGCAGGGGGAGATCTTCGGTATCATCGGCTTTAGCGGAGCCGGTAAGAGTACATTGCTGAGATTGGTCAATGTGCTGGAAAATCCTACTGCTGGAGGTGTTGAGGTACAGGGAGTCGACTTAGCCAAACTTTCTCCGAGAGAAGTGCGGAAGGTGCGCAGGGGAATCGGGATGATTTTTCAAAATTTCAATCTGCTAACCTCGCGCACTGTCGCTGGAAATATAGCTTATCCTTTGAAACTGGCAAAAATGCCGCGACAAAAAATAAAAGAAAGGGTGGATGAACTGTTGCGGTTCGTCGGTCTTTCGGATAAAGCGAAGAATTATCCGGAGCAGTTGTCGGGAGGTCAGAAGCAGCGAGTGGGTATCGCCAGGGCATTGGCTACTTCACCAGATATTCTGATCTGTGATGAAGCAACCTCGGCACTCGATCCCGATACGACTGGGGATATTCTTCGGCTGCTAAAAAAAGTGAACAAGGAATTGGGTATTACGATTCTGCTGATAACCCACGAAATGCATGTGATCCAGGCAATCTGTGACAAGGTTGCTGTCATGGAGGATGGAGAAGTCATTGAAACAGGCGGTGTATTTGATACCTTCACAAGTCCCGTTCATCCGACGACAAGGCGTTTCATCCGTTCCATCCAGCAGGATCTGCCGTCCCCATCCTTATTGGAGGAGTGGCGTCATAAAGGAGGGGAAAAGCTGTACCGCATCATTTTCAAAGGAGAGGTGGCGAGCGATCCTGTCTTATCCCGGATAACGCGGAAACATGATATAGACGTGAATATCGTATATGGTTCCGTTCAGGAGATTCAAGCAAAATTCTACGGTAATTTGCTTGTGAGCTTTGAAGGTGTGGAAGAAAAAACAGCCAGGGCGGTGAAGGAATTGAATGACATTGTTCAAATCGAGGAGGTGGAAGTGGCATGGGCGTAGATTGGCAGACATTCTGGCCGCGTATTGTCGAAGCGACTGGCCAGACGATCCTGATGGTGGCTGTCACCTTGGTGATAGGATCTATATTCGGCATCATTATCGGACTTTTACTTTTTGTTACACGTAAAGGGAATATTATGGAAAATGCCTTTTTGTTTCAAATCATTAATTTCTTGATCAATATCATTCGGCCGATTCCATTCATCATCTTTTTAGTGGCGATCAGTCCGCTGACTAGAGAGGTGGTAGGTACGACGATCGGTACATGGGCTGCAATTTTCCCAATGAGCATTGCGGCAGCTTTCAGCATTGCACGTGTTGTCGAAAATAATTTCATCAGTATCGATCCCGGTGTCATCGAGGCTGCGAAAGCGATGGGTGCCAGTCCGATTCAAATTATTTATACCATCTTGATTCCAGAAGCATTAGGGCCGCTTGTACTTGGTTTGACGTTCATTACCATCAGCTTGATTGATTTCTCCGCGATGGCTGGGACTGTTGGCGGAGGAGGCCTTGGACATGTGGCGATGACTTATGGATATCAAAGATTCGATACAAGCGTCATGGTTGTCACCGTCGTTATTTTAATAGTGCTTGTCCAGCTTGCCCAGTGGATCGGCAATACACTATCAAGAAAAATATTAAGGAGATGAAGAAAATGAAAAAAGCACTGCTTGGAATTATTTCCTTCGCTTTTGTATTCATTCTTGCAGCTTGCGGGAGCAGTTCTGCAGACGGAAGCCAAACAGTAAAAATAGGTGTCACTGGGTCGGACGGCGATCAGTGGCCGATCTTGAAGGAGAAAGCAAAGGAAGAGGGTATCAATATTGAACTAGTTGAATTCTCGGATTATACTTTGCCGAACCAAGCATTGGCGAACGGAGAAATAGACATGAACTCTTTTCAGCATATCGCTTTCCTAAGTCAATATGCTAAAGAAAACGGTGATACGATTGTACCGATCGGCTCCACGGTAATAGCCCCAATCGGAGCTTATTCGGAGAAAATCGATAGCCTGGATGAGCTGAAGGAAGGCGATAAAGTGGCTATTCCGGATGACCCATCGAACCAGGCTAGATCGCTGCGGGCTTTGGAAACTGCTGGTGTCATTAAATTGGCCGATGATTTCGGTCAGTTCGGTGATCCTTCCAAGATTGTGGAGAATCCAAAGAATATCGAAATTGTGCCCGTTGTTGCCCAGCAAACACCACGTGTCTTGCCGGATGTGGCTGCATCCTTCATCAATAATGGCGTTGCAGGTCAAGCAGGCCTGAATCCGAAAGAAGATCCAATTTACCTTGAGAATGCCAATGATGACAGCATCACGCCGTTTGTGAATGTGTTTGCTGTAAATAAAGATGACGAAAACAATGAGACATACCAAAAAATAGTGGAGCTGTATCAGGATGAAGCAGTGAAGAAAGCAGTGGAAAGTGATACGAATGGCGGTTCCATCGTTGTAGATGTGCCGAAAGAAGAGCTTCAGAAGCATCTGAAAAGACTGCAAGAAGAGGAGGAATGAGCTATGAGTAAATCTGTGACAGAAGTAAGCCGAATTGCCTTGCATCTTGAAGAGAATAGAGAGAAGTATATCCAGACAAGTCAGGCAATCCATGCAAAACCGGAGATAGGCAATCAAGAATTTTTTGCCAGTGAAACACTTGCTGGTTTGCTGGAAGAGGCCGGATTTCAAGTGGAGAAGAAAGTGGCAGGACATGAGACTGCATTTTATGCGCTGAAAGATAGCGGGAAGCCGGGCCCAAGAATTGCTTTTCTGGCCGAGTATGACGCACTGCCTGGAATCGGGCATGCTTGCGGCCATAATATTATCGGTACTACTAGTACGGCAGCGGGAATTGCTTTGGCGGAAATATTGGATCAAACGGGCGGGAGTGTGGCGGTGCTCGGTACCCCAGCTGAGGAAGGCGGTCCAAATGGCAGTGCCAAGGGCAGTTTTGTCAAGCATGGTTTGCTGAAGGATGTCGATGCTGCATTGATCATCCATCCTTCGGGCCGAACAAGTGTCACTGGAGAGTTTCTTGCAGTAAATCCGCTTGATTTCCATTTCTACGGTAAAGCAGCGCATGCCTCTGGCTCACCAGAGAAAGGCGTCAACGCTTTGGATGCTGTCATCCTGCTATTTAATGGTATTAATGCATTGCGGCAGCATCTTCCGCAGGATGTACGCGTGCATGGAATCATCCCACACGGCGGGGATGCACCAAATATTGTTCCCGAATATGCGTCCGCACGCTTTTTCATCCGGGCAGAAACTTGGAGCAAGGCACAAGCAGTTTCCGAAAAAGTGAAAAATATTGCCCAAGGTGCTGCATTAGCCACGGGAGCTACTGTGAAAAATGAACGATTTCAAAATGAAGTGAAAGATTTTGTTTTGAATCCAGTATTGGATCAGGTGCTGAAAGAAGAACTGGAATATGTAGGCGAATATGTTCATTTGAAAAAAGGCAAGGGACGCGGCTCAACGGATACAGGAAATATTAGTTATGAGGTTCCGACCGCACATCCTTATATCCAAATCGGGCCGGAAGATCTCATTGGCCATACGGAAGAGTTTCGGGAAGCAGCTCGCTCAGCGCGCGGTGACGCAGCTGTATTGAAAGGAGCCAAAGCCTTAGCGCATACAGGTTATCGGTTGTTGACAGACAAAGAGCTACTACAACAGGCAATAGCTGCATTTAAAGAGAATAAGGCTCGAAAAATAATGGAAAAAAATGATAAACCCGTCTAATCCGACGGGTTTATCATTTTTTCATATTCCTGATTAAATATGCCAGCTGCTTCAGCGCATATTCAAACTGGTCGATTGAGGCATAGGCATAAGATAATCGGAGATGCTGTGTGTCGTTTCTTTCGTATATTTGACCAGGGTTAAGCAGGATTCCGCGTTGGATTGCTTTTTCAAAAAGTGTGTGAATCGGAACAGATTGATGTAATCTGAGCCATATATAAAAGCCTCCCGGTGGCTTATCCCAGTCTGCAATATCTTTGAAATTTTCTTGCAAAAGCTGTAAGACTACATCCCGCCGTGCTCTTAAGGCAGTGCGGATTTTTTCAGTTGCACCCGAGTGAACATCGGTAGCCAGCCAACGCTCGACTGCAAATTGTGATAAACTGCTTGCGCCGTAGTCAGTCTGCATTTTACTATCAGCAAGTCTGTCAATAACCGGCTCTGGTCCTGCAATCCAGCCGATGCGTAAGCCGGGGCTCATCGATTTGGAAAAGCTGCCTGTATATAATACAGTTCCCTGCGTATCCATTGCTTTCAAGGGCGGCGGTGGCGGAGTATCCAGCCACAGGTCGTAATAAGCATCATCCTCGATGATCGGGAGGGAAAGCTGCTGGCATGCTTGCAGTAATCTTTGCCGTTCGGTAATGTCCCACATTCGCCCCGTGGGATTGTGAAAAGTCGGATTTGCATAGAACAAAGCTGCATCATTTGTACGCATATACTGTCTGATCTTTTGGGTAATATCCGTGTCCTTTTTTGTTAATCCGAAAATCTTTATTCCCGCTGATTGAAATACGGGAACAGATTGTATGTAGGAAGGTGATTCATAGAGAATGGTAGAACCTTTTTTTAGCAATCCACCGGCAATGAGCTGCAATGCCTGGAGACTGCCGGATGTAATGAGTATTGCTGAAGGCGAAACGTTAATGTCTCTTTTTTGCAGAAATTTACTTAACTGTATGCGAAGAGCATAGCTTCCTTTTGGTTCGGAATAGCTTAAAGGCAGTGTATCTGCATTTCGCAGCAGACTGGAGATTTCTGCACTGGGTAAAAGATCCGGGGCAAGCTCCCCTGTACCAAGCCGAATCAAGGACGGGTCTGCTTCTGCAAGATTGATGGCTTGTATCAATTTGATATTTGGTTCATGCATGCCGGCTTGGACATAATCATGCCAATTCGGGGATGGCTTTGTGATTAGATTCCAAGTTGTATTACAAACAGTCGTTCCGCTGCCTATCTTTGTTTCCAAAAGTCCATCTGCAATCAATTCTTCCAATGCAGAAACGACTGTGCTGCGGTTCACCTCAAAGAGGGCAGCAAGCTCGCGTTGCGGGGGAAGCTTGGTTCCGACAGTCCATTCCCCGTTATTTATTTTGCTCTTTATGTATTGGATGATTTGGACTTGGATGGATATATCCAAATCACGATTTGGTTTCCAATCGATCTCTGCCATTCTATCCCTCCTGATTAACATTATACAAAATTGGTTGGTTAAATAACCAACCAATTGGAGGAGGACATTCCATTTAAAACTCGATATTATTGGTCAGGAGAGGAGGGATAAGATGGAGCCGATTATTCATGGGATCATTCTTGCAATTGGACTTATTTTGCCCCTTGGAGTCCAAAATGTTTTCTTATTCAATCAAGGTATCATTCATAAAAAGATAATCCATGCACTCCCAGCAGTAATTACGGCGGGAATGGCTGATACACTCATGATTTCCATATCCGTCACTGGTATTTCGGTCATTGTGTGGACGATACCCTGGATTCAAGTCACGCTTTACGGAATCGGGTTCTGTTTCTTGATTTATATAGGATGGAACCTTTGGAAATCAACCTCTGATACAGTGCAATCGAGTGTAGAAGGCTTTACTCCACGAAAGCAAATCATTTTTGCAGCGTCTGTATCCTTGCTGAATCCACATGCCATACTGGATATTGTCGGAGTTATCGGGACAAGCTCCCTAGCGTATTCGGGTACGGAAAAATGGAGCTTTACAATGGCCTGCATAGCCGTTTCTTGGGTTTGGTTCTTCGGCCTGGCAACTGCGGGGAGGTTGATCGGAAGTTTTGATACACATGGTAAGCTGCTTCTGATCCTGAACCGTTTATCAGCACTGCTTATATGGAGCATGGCAGTTCTTATGCTTATTCGCCTGATCCAGTTTCTGTAAAAATACCTCTGCCATATGGCAGGGGTTTTTACTATGAGAAATCCCGTTTTTCCTTTCGGTAAGCTCTCCATGTCGTCTTTGTTGCAGCGTAGCTGCCGATTGCCGCATAGCCATAAAAATAACCCATGAAAATACCAGCAATCAAATCGTGTGGATGACTGTAAAAAATCGAGAGGACCAATCCGATTGCAATAGCGATAGTAGGCACATACTGCTTGGGGATTGGTAAAGCAGTTTAATGATTTGAGTAAGGACAAGTGTTGCTGGAATCCCAATAACTGAATCCCAGAAATTTATCTGGATATTTGGAAAGTCCATGTTTAGATTCCTTTTTTACTTATTATTGGGAGTGGCCAATGAAATTATGCGCATAAGCTTACTGATGGTGATTCAGCTGATTAAATAATTTTATCATACATATATTTACAGAACATTCCTTACAAAAACTTCTTGAATGTTGCGCAATTCAGTATTATACTAGCCTGTATGTTTGTCAGAAAATATGACGAAAATTACAGTAAACTCAATATTTTGTTATTTATCAGACTATTCCAATAGTAGTTAGTGGAGGTTTTTTTGTGTCAAAGAAAGTACCAGGTTCATTTACGATCATTCTAGGTCTGATGCTCTTTGCTTTGTTCTTCGGAGCAGGGAATTTGATTTTCCCGCCAATGCTCGGGCAGCAAGCTGGTGAAAATATATGGATTGCCAATGCAGGATTCCTTGTAACAGGTGTCGGTCTCCCGCTGGTTGCAATTATCGCTTTCGTTTACTCGGGTGAGAAGGATCTTGTATCCCTATCCAGCAGAGTGCACCCAGTATTCGGAATTGTTTATGCGGTTATTCTGTATCTTGCGATCGGTCCGTTCTTCGCGATACCACGTGCTGGGAATGTATCCTATGAAATAGGTTTGAAACCATTCTTGTCAGCTGAGCCAGGACCATTTCCCTTGATCTTGTTCACAGTCATTTTCTTTGCAATCACTTGTCTATTGTCATTGAATCCTTCCAAGATCATCGATGTCATCGGTAAATTCCTGACACCTATCAAGCTGACTTTTATCGGGTTGCTAGTTATCGTCGCAATCGCGTTCCCGATTGGAAAATTTCAATCGCCTCAAAGCGATTATACGACAGCTGCTTTCTTTAAAGGTTTCCAGGAAGGCTATTTGACATTGGATGTCCTTGTTGCCTGTGTGTTCGGAATCATTATCGTCAATGCCTTAAAGGATAAAGGAATCACAAACAAAGGCTCCATCATGAAGGTTTGCTTATTGGCTACTGGGCTTGCAGCGGTAGTGCTGGTGGTAATTTATACAGCACTTTCTTTCATGGGTGCATCGAGTGTCAGTGAGCTTGGTTATTTAAGTAATGGTGCCGAGATACTTGCCCGTGTTTCCGATCATTATTTTGGTCGATGGGGGATGGTCTTCCTTGGTTTGATGATTACCGTTGCCTGCCTTACAACGAGTGTTGGTTTGATTACATCTTGTTCGACGTTCTTCCATAAACTGATGCCGCGCATATCTTATAAAACGTTCGCCATTGTGCTGTCCATCTTCAGCGCGGTAGTAGCGAACATTGGACTCACTGAATTAATTTCCATTTCCGTTCCGGTTTTAATGGCGATTTATCCTATTACAATCAGTCTCGTATTTCTTACATTCCTTCATCCACTATTTAGTGGAAAACGGGAGGTTTATATCGGAAGCCTTGTGTTGACCTTCTGTGTGAGTATTTTTGATGGCTTCAATGAGGCTGGTTTGCAAATAACAGCTGTCAATGATCTGTTCCACAAGGTTCTGCCATTCTATGAGGTCGGACTTGGCTGGATAGTGCCTTCGTTAGTTGGAGGTTTGCTTGGATTGCTTGTATCTACATTAAGACATAAATAATATCCCCCATGGGGGATATTCAGATTGTAGAGAAACCCCAGTTTCTCTACAATCTTTTTTATATGATAATTCTTCTGTGGTATTTTAAGGACTGCTTTTATAAAGAAGATAGCCAACCACCTACCTAGCCTAGCTTTGCTAGGTGGTTGGCTATCTTCTTTATGTTCTGACAGGTCGCTGTCATCAGCGCCTGTTCCTGCACTTTTTCTCTTCCTCGTAACCTGCAATAGCGAAGCCCGTGGAGTTGTTTCGCATCCGCAAAGCTTCGCTCTATCGTTTCTTTTCGCAGTTTATATAATAATTTTCCTGATTGGCTAAGGCGATTTTCCCTTACCCATTCTTTACTTCCTTCCCAAACATGCCTTGTAATGACTTTTCGATGATTTCT